>JAOPWP010000144.1 GCA_025965615.1 Frankiales bacterium | reverse complement strand
GGGCACGGACCGCACAAGCTGCTGCTGTTCGGGGTGGCGAAGGCTGCTCCGTCGGACCTGCGCACCGCCGGAGCCGCGCTGGCCCGCCGGTCGCGTGACTCCGCCACCCTCGTGGTGGACGTCAGGTCGCTCGCCCTCGAGGGTCCCGGGCTGCGCGGCCTCGTCGAGGGCCTGCTGCTGGCGTCCTATGCCTTCTCCCGGGCCAGTGCTCCGAAGGAGCGGCCGCTGCAGGAGGTCGTGCTCGTCGGCCCGGTCGGGCTCCAGCCCGACGTCGACGCAGCGGTCGTCGTCGCCACGGCCACCGCGGCCGCGAGGGACCTGGTCAACACGCCCTCGCTGGAGAAGACCCCGCAGTGGCTGGCCGACCAGGCGGGCGCCCTGCTCCACGGCCTGACGGTCGACGTGCTCGACGAGCGGGCCCTGGCCCGGCGCGGCTTCGGCGGCATCATCGGGGTGGGCCAGGGCTCGACCCGGCCGCCCCGGCTCATCGAGGCGGTCTACGACGGCGGTGGGTCGCGCCACGTGGTCCTCGTGGGCAAGGGCATCACCTTCGACACCGGTGGCCTGTCGCTCAAGCCCAACGACAGCATGCTGGCGATGAAGACCGACATGGGCGGTGCGGCGGCCGTCCTCGCCACCCTGCGGGCCGTCGCCGACCTCCAGCTGCCGATCAAGGTCACGGTCCTGGCGGCTGCCGCGGAGAACATGCCGAGCGGCTCGGCCCAGCGGCCGGGTGACGTGCTCACGCAGTACGGCGGCCGCACCGTCGAGGTGCTCAACACCGACGCCGAGGGCCGGCTGGTGCTGGCTGACGCGCTGGCCTACGCCGTCGCCGAGCTCGACCCTGACGTCCTCGTCGACGTCGCCACCCTCACGGGCGCCATGCCGGTCGCGCTCGGCCGCCGCTACGCCGGGCTGTTCGCCTCGTCCGACGAGCTCGCGGCCCAGCTCGAGGAGGCCTCGGCGTCCTCCGGCGAGCCGCTGTGGCGGATGCCCCTGGTCGAGGACTACCGGGTCGCGCTGGACTCGCCCGTCGCCGACCTGCGCAACATCGGTCAGCCCAAGCTCAAGCTCCAGGGCGGGTCGATCACGGCAGCGCTGTTCCTGCGCGAGTTCACCGGGGGGCGGCCGTGGGCCCACCTCGACATCGCCGGCCCGGGCCGCTCCGGTGCCGACGCCGAGGAGCTGACCAAGGGCGGAACCGGCTACGGCGTACGCCTTCTCACTGCATGGTTGGCGGCACTGGCCGCCCAGCCCGCGCCGAAGCGCTCCCGCCCGCGACTGTCCCGAAGGAGTGCCTGATGTACGGCCTGACCATCCGCTGGTCGCTCATGGGCACGCCGACGGACACCGGCGAGAAGCTGCGCGCCTACGTCCGCGACAGCTCGGTCGAGCGCTTCACCGGCATGCCCGGCCTGGTGCAGAAGACCTGGCAGCTCAACGACCGGGGGTTCTTCTCCGGGGTCTACGTCTGGTCGACCCCCGAGGACCGTGCGAGCTTTCTCGAGGGCTTCCGGGCGAACCCCAGCCCGGTCACCCAGCTGGTCGGGAACAACCCCGACGTGATCCAGGAGTGGGAGCTCATCGGGGTCGCGGTCGGCGCGGACGGACCCCTCGCCCCCTGACCGGGAGGCGCCTCAGCCGGCCAGGCAGGCGACGAGCAGTCCGGCTCCGACCGGCACGGCCGCGGTGACCAGGCGGGGCTCGTCGCGGACCGCCTTGGCCAGCTCGCGCAGGGCCACCGTGTCGGTGTCGCGCACGGAGGGCTCGGCGACCCGCCCGCCGGCCAGCGCGCTCGCGAACACCACGAGCCCGCCGGGTCGCAGCAGGCGCAGCGCGGCGTCGAGGTAGTCCAGGTTCTCCGAGCGGGCCGCGTCGCAGAACACGAGGTCGTACGCCGCGTCGGACAGGCGGGGCAGGACGTCGAGGGCGCGTCCCCCGATCAGCCGGGCCCGTCCGCTGGGGATGCCGGCCTCGGCGATGGATGCCTTGGCCATGCGCTGGTGCTCGCTCTCGGAGTCGACGCTGGTCAGGATGCCGTTCGGCTGCAGCCCGCTGATCAGCCACAGCGAGGACACCCCCGCTCCCGTCCCCAGCTCGATGACCGCCTTGCCCCCTGACATCGCGGCCAGCAGGCGCAGGACCGCCCCGGTCGGAGGGTCGACGGCGCCGACGCCCACCTCGGCCGCCCGCTGGCGCGCCGAGACGATCGGCGGCTCCTCCGGCTGCCACGCGGTCAACCAGTCGGCGAGGGCGGTGCTGCCCTCGGAGCTGCGACTCCCGCCGCGCGCTCCGGCGGGCCGAGTGCTGCCGCCCTGGGGAGGCGCGCTCCCCGCAGGGGGGGTGCTCGACGAGGTGCTGCTACCGGACTCGATGACGGCCTCCGTACGCTCAGCGGGTCGCCTGACCCGGCCTGCCGACCCTATCCGCCGGAGCCGCCGGCCCGGAAGGGGAACCGCCCTTGCCGGTGCTCCGTTGGGACGAGCGGACCACTTCACGCCCACCTCACAGAGAGCAGGTCACGATGTCGGCTCCGGGCGCACTCCGCCTGGCCGGACCCTCGAGGGAGACCGCCGTGACGGTGACCGTTGCGCAGGCGTGGACGCCGCCGTCGTGGGACGAGATCGTCCGCGCGCACTCGGCCCGGGTCTACCGGCTGTCCTACCGCCTGACCGGAAACCGCCACGACGCCGAGGACCTGACGCAGGAGGTCTTCGTCCGGGTCTTCCGCTCGCTGTCGAGCTACACGCCCGGCACCTTCGAGGGGTGGCTCCACCGGATCACGACGAACCTGTTCCTCGACCTCGTCCGACGCCGGGCGCGGATCCGCTTCGACGCCCTGCCCGACGACGCCGAGCGGTTGGCGAGCCCCGACCGCGGTCCGGCCCAGGTCTACGACGACACCCACTTCGACGCCGACGTCCAGCGGGCCCTCGACGCCCTGCCGCCCGACTTCCGCGCCGCCGTCGTGCTGTGCGACCTCGAGGGGCTGTCGTACGAGGAGATCGCTGCGGTGCTGGGGATCAAGATCGGAACCGTCCGCAGTCGCATCCACCGCGGTCGCTCGCAACTGCGGGCCTCGTTGGCCCACCGGGCGCCGGCGGCCGCCCCCGAGCTGGCGGGTCACGAATGAGCCCGTTGCGAGGCGCCTCGGCGACCGGCCGCTGCCTCGGGGACGTCGCGGCAGCGCTGATCGACGGTGAGCTCAGCCACGCCGGTCG
>JAOPWP010000133.1 GCA_025965615.1 Frankiales bacterium | reverse complement strand
TCCCTTCCTCCTGTCCGGTGCTCACCCGGACCAGCCTATGTGCGGCGCAGCACCCACACAGCCGCCGCGACGTGCCACGCGTCGACGGCGGTGAGTCCCAGCCGCTGGAAGCCGCCGCTGCCGTCGGCGAGCAGGGTGGCGACCAGGGCGCACCCGGCCACGAGCCCCACCGCGACGGAGGCCGCCGCGGCAGCCCGGTGACCCGATCGGCGCAGCGCGGCGGCCGCGACCAGGGGCGTCAGGGCCATCGCGACGTAGCCCGTCCCCGCGGCGACCGCGTGCAGCAGGTCCTGCGCGCCCCCTGGATCGCGCGACAGCGGGATCGCAGCGACGGCCAGTGTGGCCAGCCCGGCCGTGCTGACCACCGGTCGCAGCGCCGGGGCGCCCAGCTCCCTCGCGAGCGTCCCGGCCCACAGCGGGACGAGGACGCCGAACGCGACGAAGGCGAGCGTCATGGACGTACGGGTGGGCGCACCCTCGCGTGCCAGCTGGCTGATCGCGTCGGTCAGCGGGTCGTAGCCGCCGGTGCGCAGGCCGTTGACGAGCCAGCCGAGGACGAACGCGACCGGGCCGGCGATCCCGCACGCCGCGGCCCAGCGACGCGGCACCGTCGTCCTGCGTGCGTCCACCGGGGGAGGGTGTCACAGCGGCGGCGACGGGGCAGGTCGCGCGGCATGGGCTTCCGCGAGCACGTGTCACTGCAGGTCGAGCCGCAGGACGACGGCACCAGCCTGGTCGTGGTCGAGGCGGGGGACGAGCACCTCAACCAGCACGGGACGGTGCACGGCGGTGTGCTCGCCACGATGATCGACGCGGCGATGGGCACCGCGGTGGCGGCCACCGGGGGCGAGTCCCCGGTGACCGTGTCGCTGACCGTCACCTACCTCGAGCCCGGTCAGCCTGGGCGCCTCGAGGCACGGGCCCGGGTGCGCAAGCACGGCAAGCGGCTGATGATCGTCGAGGCCGAGGTGGTCCAGGGCACCGACGTGGTCGCCGATGCCCTGGCCACGTTCTCGGTGAAGGCGTCCTAGGCGGGCCCGCCTACAGCTGCAGCGACGTGATGTTGGTGAACTCCTCGATGCCCAGCGAGCCGAGCTCGCGACCGTAGCCGCTCTGGCCGAACCCGCCGAAGGGCGCGGTCGGGTTGAAGGCACCGCCGTTGATCCCGACCTGCCCGGTGCGCATCCGCTTGGCGAAGGCGACGGCGCGGTCGCGGTCGGAGGCCCAGACGGCGCCGGACAGGCCGTACGCCGTGCCGTTCGCCACCGCGAGCGCTTCCTCGTCGCCGCCGTCGTAGGGCACGACGGTGAGCACGGGTCCGAAGACCTCCTCCTGCTCGATCGTGGAGCCGGCCTCGGCGACCAGGACCGTCGGGCGGACGAAGAAGCCGGTCGGCTGGTCCTCGGGCTGCTCGGGTCCGCCGGCCACCAGCTTGGCGCCCTCGTCGATGGCCTTCTGGATGTAGTCGCGCACCCGTTCCTGCTGCACCTTGCTGACCAGCGGGCCCTGCTGGGTCCCGGGCTGCAGGGGGTCGCCCACCGGCGCGAACTGGGCGAAGACCTCGAGCAGGCCCTCGACCTCGGCGAGCCGGTCCCGCGGGACGAGCAGCCGGGTGAGGGCGCTGCAGGTCTGGCCGGAGTTGATCAGGCAGCCGGTCAGCGAGCCGGCGATGGCGTTCCCCAGCTCCTCGGCGGACAGGTCGTCGAGCAGCACGGACGCGCTCTTCCCGCCCAGCTCGAGCGACGTGCGCTTCGGGGCGGCGGCGGCGAGCTCCGCCACCCGCCGGCCGGCGCGGGTGGAGCCGGTGAACGAGACCATGTCGACCAGCTCGTGCGTGACGATCGCCTCGCCCACGACCGGGCCGGTCCCGGGTACGAGGTTGAACACGCCGGGCGGGAGCCCCACCGCGTCGATGACCTCGGCCAGGAGGTAGGCGACGCCGGGCACCAGCTCCGAAGGCTTGACCACCACGGTGCAGCCGGCGGCGAGCGCGGGAGCCACCTTGGCCGCGATCTGGTGCAGCGGGTAGTTCCAGGGAGTGATCGCCCCGACGACCCCGACGGGCTGACGGACCAGCACCGAGTTGCCGCTGCGGCGCTCCCACTCGACCTCGTCGACCAGGTCGGCCATGGACGCGAAGCTGATGATCGGCAGACCGGCCTGGACCATGACGGCCAGCTGCCAGGGAGCCCCCATCTCGGTGGAGGCGGCGAGCGCGATCTCCTGGGCGCGGGCCTGCAGCCCCTCCGAGATCGCGGTGCACGCCTTGACCCGGTCCTCGAGCGACGTGGCCGCCCAGCCGGGCAGGGCGCGCGCAGCGGCGCGTACGGCCTTGTCGACGTCCTCGGCCGTGCCCTCGGGGACGGTGCCGAGGACCTGCTCGGTGTAGGGGTTGGTCACCGGCAGGGTGCCGGTGCCGGTCGAGGGGATCCAGGCCCCGTCGACGTAGATCCGGTCGCGAGAGTGCTCCATGGGTGTTCGGACTCCTCAGGCCGCAGGGGCGTTGTCGAGGGCCTTCTCGGCCGCGTCGAGGTCGGTCAGGGACAGGGCGGCGGCGGGCAGGTCCTCGCGCTGACCGCTGATGTGCTCGGCGGTGCGGTGCGCGAGGGCCATGCAGGTGAGCATCGGGTTCGAGCCGGAGGGTGTGGGGAACGCGGAGGTGTCCCCGATCCAGACCCCGGCGACGTCGTGCAGCTCGCCCGTCGGCTGCGCGACCGACCGGGTGGGGTCGGTGCCCATGCGGGCGCTGCCCATCTGGTGGGCACTCCCGATGAGCGTCCCGCCCGCGCCGATCGGCAGCACCTCCATCGCGTCCAGCCAGGCGTCGAGGTCCTCGCCGCGCCGCCAGACCGGGGTCGGCCCGAAGTAGAGCTCCTCCGCGCCGGCCGCCTCGTGGAGCTTGGCGAGCGCGCGGACCCCGGCCCGGTAGCCGGCGACGTCGCGCTCGTCGGCGAGGGAGTAGGTGTGGACCGCCTCGCCGCGCTCGTCGAGGGTGACCGTGCCCCCCTCGTGGTCGCGCAGGAAGAACAGCAGCAGCGACATCCGAGCGAGCTTGGCCATCGCTTCCTTGGCCTGCTTGCCGTCACGGCGGGCGAGCTGGAAGGCCATGACCCCGGTGTAGTACTGCGAGCCCTCGATGAGGAAGCCGTATCCGTCGCCCAGGTCGCGGAACTCGTCCAGGATGAGGGCCTGGGGGGGTCCCCACCACCCCTTCTGCTCGTCGGCGTAGACGCCGAACATGCCTGCGCTCGGGTGGACGTAGAGGTTCTGCCCGACAGCTGGTCCACCGATGCCGGACCGGAGCAGCAGGGCGGGCGTCTCGAGCGCGCCGCACGCGACCACCACGTCGGTCGCGCGCACCTGCACGGACCGGGTCTGGCCCGTGGCCGGGTCGGTGTAGGTCGCTGCGATCCCGCTCGCCCGGCCGTCCTCGACGCAGACCTGGTCGGCCCGGGTGCTGGTCAGGATGAGCGCGCCGTTGTCGTACGCGTCGCGCAGGTAGGTGTTGAGGGTGCCCCGCTTGCTCCCGGTCGGGTCCCCGAACTGGGTGTAGCCGGCGGCCACCGGGTCGTACGTCGCGGCGTCGACGTTGCGGACGGCGACGTGGTGCGACCAGCCGAGGACGGCCGCGCCCTCGACGAGGCGCTGGTGGGGGCCGTTGAGGTCGGAGCACTGGTCCGTCGCGCTCATGCGGGCCAGGACGGCCTGCATGTGGCGGTCGAACTCGGGGCTGTCGACGTCGTCGAGCCCGTGCTCGGTGGCCCACTCGCGGCGTACGGCGGCGGTGGGCTTGATGCAGTTGTGCCAGTTGATGGTGGTGCCGCCACCGAGGGTGGACCCGGCGAGCAGGGTGACGTTCCCGTCCACGGTCGAGGTGAGCCCGGACCGGTACATCATGGTCGTGCTCGCCTCGAACTCCAGCTGGCGGTAGTCGCGCTCGCTGGTGGCTCTGCCCATCTCGAGCACCACGACCCGCTTGCCCTGGGTGGCGAGGACACCCGCGATGGTTCCGCCGCCCGCACCGGACCCCACGACGACGACGTCGGCCTCGATGACCTCACCGTCCGCAGGCACGTGCGGGGTGATGTACGGGGCGTCGGTCGGCGGCGAGATCTGCGGGCCGGGGTAGCCGTACTGGTCCCAGAACGGGTTCCGCCCGGTGGCCGGGTCCGGCACCGAGTGGGCGATCAGGCAGGAGGCTCCGCGCAGCGTGAGCAGGGCGACCGCGGCCTCGGGGGCCAGCGCCATCGCCGTCGCGAGCATGGCCTCGCGCGTGGCCCGGCCCTGGTGCTGGAAGCCCAGCTGGGCGAGGCCGTCGAACAGCTGGCCGACGGCCGTCTGGTCAGCCTCGGGCTGCGTCGTGAGGAACTGGGCGAGCACCTCGTCGGTGCCGACCGCCGAACCGGGCCGCGCCCAGAACCCGGTCGGGTCCTCGTCGACCTGGAGGGCGGGCACGGCGGTGTCGACGAGTGCCTTCAGCACCTCGCGCTGGGTGGGGGTGAGCTGAGCCAAGACAGGCCTCCGAAGGGCGGGGCGGGGCGGGATGTGACGAGGGTGACATCTCCCGGCAACTTCGGCAAGAGCCCTTTCCGGTTTCGCCCCCGAGCCGGGGATCCGTGGCGTACGGCCGGTGGGACGGATGCCGTCGGCCCGGGATGATCTACCGGGTGAAGGCTGCCGGAGGAGCCCGTCCCGGAAGTCCCCCGACCGATCACCTGCCTTGCGCCGGATGATCGGTCGGGTGCAGGTCCAGGCTGGTGATCGTCCCGGATGTCCCCCAGCCGATCACGCCGAGGCCCGCGATGATCGGCTGGGTGAAAGGGGGCCGTGGGGCCGGACGGGCGCTCGGGCCACGACGGCGCTCAGCGCCGAGCGACCTCGCGTCCCTGGAAGACCGTCACGAAGACCTCCTCGGCGATGGGGACCAGGGTCTCGCGGGGCGGGCGCGGCTCGGCGAGCAGCCAGCCGATGACGAGCTCGTTGAGCGCCCCCACCAGGGCGATCGCCACCTGCTCGAACGGCTCGTCCACGACCTGTCCGTCGGCGACGAGCAGCCGGTACTGCTCGTCCGTCCCCCGCCCGAACGAGGCGATGACGTCGTGCCGGTGCGCCTCCAGCCACGAGCTGACGCCGACGACCTCGAGCTGCAGGACGCGCGCGCGCCGGGGATCAGCGGTCTGGAAGTCGATCGCCACGCGCAGACCGGAGACGACCCGGTCGACCGCCGTGAGGGGGGCGGCGCCCTGGGCCTCGGCGATGAGCACCCGCATGTGCTCGCAGAGCTCGTCGTAGAGGTCGGCGATCAGCTGCTCGCGCCCCGGGTAGAGCTCGTAGAAGTGCCGGGGCGACACCCCGCCCGCGGCGCACAGCGCGGTCAGCGAGGTCGCGGCGTAGCCCTTGGTCCCGAACAGCTCGAGGGCTGCGTCGAGCAGCCGGCGGCGACGGGCGTCCCGACGCTCCTGGGGCGAGAGCCCGCGCCACGGCCGTCCCTCGGTCGACTCCGCGGACACGGCGGGGTCGCTCAAGGCTGCTCGCGGGCCAGGGCCTTGCGGCGCCGCAGGTGCCAGACCCCGAACGCCCCGAGCGCGATCCCGTACCCGCACATGCCCAGCCACCAGCCGCGGACCTCGGTCATCCCGGTGACCGCCAGGACCAGCAGGACCACCATGGCGAGCACCCACGCGAGCGTGATGACGAGCACCGTCCGCGCGTCGTCGGACTCGAGCGGCGGCGGAGCCGGGGGTGTCTCGGGACGGGGCGACATGTCGCGCAGGTTACGCCTCGCGGCCCCTCCCGGGGCCCGGCCGCACCCTCTGGCACGCTCTGCACATGACGACGCCGCAGACCGCCCAGACCCCTGAGTCCGCAGGAGGACTCGACCGCTACTTCAAGATCAGCGAACGCGGGTCCAGCCTGCGCCAGGAGCTGCGCGGGGGGACGACGACGTTCTTCACCATGGCGTACATCGTCGTGCTGAACCCCCTGATCATCGGCACCGTCCCGGACGCCGACGGCCGGGTCCTCGGCGTACCGCAGGTGGCGGCGGTGACGTGCCTGGTGGCCGCCGTGCTGACGATCCTCATGGGCGTCGTGGGGCGCTACCCGTTCGCGCTCGCCACCGGGCTCGGGCTCAACGCCTTCGTCACCTTCTCGGTCGCGTCCCAGATGAGCTGGGCCGACGCCATGGGGCTGGTCGTGCTCGAGGGCCTCGTGATCGCGCTCCTGGTCCTGGTCGGCCTGCGCACCGTGATCTTCAACGCGATCCCGATGGAGCTGAAGACGGCCATCAGCGTCGGCATCGGGCTGTTCATCGCCCTGATCGGCCTGGTCGACGCCGGGTTCGTGCGGCGCATCCCGGACGCGGCGGGCACCACCGTGCCGCTCCAGCTCGGGGCCGGCGGGCAGCTGCAGGGCTGGCCCACGGTGGTGTTCGTGGTCGGGCTGCTGGTGACCGCGGTGCTGGTCGTCCGCCGCACCCGCGGGGCGATCCTGCTCGGCATCGTCGTGACGACGGTCCTCGCCATCGCGGCCGAGGCGCTGTTCGACATCGGGCCGTCCTTCATCGCCCCGGGGCAGACGAACCCGACGGGGTGGTCGCTCAACGTGCCGGCGATGCCGGACCAGGTCTTCGACCTGCCGGACCTGTCGCTGCTGGGTGACTTCTCGCTGTTCGGCGGCTTCGCCCGGGTCGGGGTCGTCGCGGCCGTCCTGCTGGTGTTCACCCTGATGCTGGCCGACTTCTTCGACACGATGGGCACCGTCGTGGGGGTCGGGCAGGAGGCCGACCTGCTCGACGAGGAGGGGCGCCTGCCGGGTGCGGACGCGGTCCTGCTGGTCGACTCTCTCGCCGCCGTCGCAGGTGGCGCCGCCTCCGCCTCGTCGGCCACCACCTACATCGAGTCCGCGGCCGGAGTCGGAGACGGGGCACGTACGGGCCTGGCCAGCGTCGTCACGGGCGTGCTCTTCCTCGGCGCGCTGCTGGTCACCCCGCTGGTGTCGGTCGTGCCGTTCGAAGCCGCCTCCCCGGCGCTGGTCATCGTGGGCTTCCTCCTGCTGACCCAGATCCGCAACATCGACTTCTCGGACTACGCCATCGCGATCCCCGCGTTCCTCACGATCGTGCTCATGCCGTTCACCTACTCGATCACCAACGGCATCGGCGCCGGGTTCGTGTCGTACGCGGTCCTCAAGACGTCGCAGGGCCGGGCGCGGGACGTCAGCCCGCTGCTGTGGGTGATCGCCGTCCTGTTCCTCGTCTACTTCGCCATCGACCCGATCGAGCGGGCCCTCGTCGGCTGAGGGAAATAGTTAGCCGTGCGAACGAGTTGACCGGGGTGTGCGCACCTCCTCCGGCTCCACCGCCCCCGCCCCCACGGCGGCCGACGGTGAGCTGGCCAGCGCCCTGCGCCTGTCGGTCATGCGGCTCGCGAGGCGCATGCGCGCCGAGCGCGCCGACACCTCCCTGACCCTGTCCCAGCTCGCGGCGCTCGCCACCGTCGAACGGTCTGGGCCGCTGACCCCCCGCGAGCTCGCGGCCGCGGAGCGGGTCCAGCCGCCGTCGATGACCCGGCTCGTCGCCTCGCTCGAGGCAGCAGGGCTGGTGACCCGCAGCGCGCACCCCTCCGACGGCCGTCAGGTGCTGCTGGCCGTGAGCCGGTCGGGCGCCACCCTGCTCCGTGAGGACCGCCGGCGCCGCGAGGCCTGGCTCGCCCGCGAGCTCGCCGGGCTCGAGCCCGAGGAGCGGGCGGTCCTCGCCCGCGCGGCTGCCCTCCTCGACCGACTGGCGACCTCGTGAGCCCCGACGCCCGTTCGACGTTCCGCAGCCTGCGGGTGCGCAACTACCGGCTCTTCGCCGGCGGCCAGGTCATCTCGCTGTCCGGCACGTGGGGGCAGCGCGTCGCCCAGGACTGGCTGGTGCTGGAGCTGTCCGACAACTCCGGGGTCGCCCTGGGCATCACGACCGCGCTGCAGTTCCTGCCCGTCCTGCTGTTCGGCCTGTACGGCGGGGTGCTGGCCGACAGGTACGACAAGCGCCGCCTGCTGATCGGCGCCCAGGTCGCCATGGGGGTGCTCGCGCTCGTCCTCGCGGCGCTCGACCTGACCGGTGCCGTCGCGCTGTGGCACGTCTTCGCCCTGGCCTTCGCGCTCGGGATGGCCTCGGCCATCGACACTCCCGTGCGCCAGGCGTTCGTGGCCGAGATGGTCGGGCCCGAGGACCTGCCCAACGCGGTCAGCCTGAACAGCGCGACCTTCAACGCCGCCCGCATCGTGGGGCCGGCCCTTGCCGGCGTCGCCATCGCGGCAGCGGGCACCGGGTGGGTGTTCCTCGTCAACGGGCTCAGCTACCTGGCCGTCCTCGCCGGGCTGCGGGCGATGCGACCCGCCGAGCTCCAGCCGTCGGCCCGGCTCGCCCGCGGCAAGGGCCAGCTGCGCGAGGGAGTGGCGTACGTCCGCTCGCGCCCGGACCTCCTCGTCCCGCTCGTCCTGGTCTTCATGGTGGGGACCTTCGGGCTCAACTTCCAGATCACGCTCGCCCTGGTGGTCAAGGAGGTGTTCGACCGCGGCGCGGGGGCGTACGGGCTGCTCACCTCGATGCTGGCCCTCGGATCGCTGCTGGGCGCGCTCGTGAGCGCCCGGCGCCGCGGGCCCCCGCGCCAGCGCACGCTGTTCGCGGCCGTGCTCGCCTTCGGGCTCCTCGAGGTCCTGGTCGGGCTCTCCCCGACCTACGAGCTGATGGCTCTGCTGCTGGTGCCGACCGGGGTGGCCGTGCTGACCTTCACGACGACGGCCAACTCGATCATGCAGCTGGGGAGCGACCCGCAGGTACGCGGCCGCGTGATGGCCCTCTACATCCTGGTGTTCCTCGGCGGCACCCCCGTCGGGGCGCCTCTGATCGGCGCCCTGGCCGAGGCCTTCGGCCCGCGCAGCAGCCTCGTCCTCGGCGGTGCCGTCACCGCGCTGTCCGGCCTGGTCGCCGCGGTCGTGATGGTGCGCCTGCGGGAGCTGCGGCTCGAGCCGCACCTGGTCCGCCGTCGGCCCCACGTGCACGTGCTGAAGCGCGGCGCCGCCGGCTGAGATCGGCAGGACGGTGAGAGGCTCGCGCCACGGATCACGACACGGATCACGACACGGGCGCGGCAGCCGCCTACGTCGGCCCGCCCGAGGTGACGGCACACGTCCGCCGGCTCCACGAGCAGGACGTCGACGAGAGGGGCTTGCCGACGTGCAGGCGCTGCGCGACGCGGGTACGACGACCCGCAGCGGCCGTGCGGGACCGTCACCTTCGGCCGCTGACGGTCCGGCGAACCTCCCGGTCGCGCTCGACCGCGGGTGTCGCCCTGGGGCGGTGGGCGCAGTAGCGTCGAGGCGTGCCCGACCTGCCGGTGAGCCCTGAGCAGCCTGTCCGCAAGGTGTCGGCGGGTTCGTTCACGCCCGGTCACTCCACGCCGGGCATGGTCCGCTCCGAGGCTGTCGTCCTCGACGACATGTGGTCGGGCGTCGTGCACACCGAGCCCGGGGCCACGAGCGGCTGGCACCACCACGGCGAGCACGACACCATCGCCTACGTCGTACGCGGCGTCTTCCGGGTCGAGACCGCCGACGGCGTGGTGCAGGGCGACCCGGGTGACTTCGTCCACGTGCCGGCGCGCACCGTCCACCGCGAGAGCAACCCGGCGCAGGAGACGGCTGAGGTGGTGCTCGTCCGGCGGGGTACCGGACCGGTCGTGGTCAACGTCGACCGGACCTGACCGCTCAGTTCAGCTTGCGGGTGCCCTCGGGCAGTCCGCCGCCGCGCAGGACGTCGGCCGTGAGGTCGGACAGCGCGGTGAGGGCGACGTTCTGGCTCCACGGGCCGTACGACACCCGCGCCACCCCGAGGCGCTGCAGGACGTCGAGGGGGAGTGACCCGGGCACCCCGATCACGTTGACCTTGAGCGGCCCGAGCGCGTCGACCAGGCGGGTGAGGGTCGGCTCGTCGAGCTTTCCGGGGACGAAGAAGGTCGTGGCACCGGCGTCGAGGTAGGCGCGACCCCGCTCGATCGCGTCGGCGAGCACGTCCTCGGGGTCCTTGTCTGCCCCCTTGAGGAACGCGTCGGTCCGGGCGTTGAGGACGAACGGCACGCCGGCTGCGGACCCGGCCGCGACGACGGCCTCGACCGCGGCGACCGCCTCGCCGAGGGGCTTGAGCTGGTCCTCGAGGTTGCAGCCGACGATGCCCACGTCGATGGCTCGCCGGACGGTCTCGCCCGCGTCGCCGTATCCGGCCTCCAGGTCAGCCGTGACCGGCAGGTCCACGGCGGCGGCGATACGGCCGACCGCCTCGATCATCAGGTCGCGGGGGATCTGCTCGCCGTCCGGATAGCCGTAGGACGCGGCGATCGAGTGGCTGGCCGTCGCGAGGGCCTTCACCCCCGGGGTCGCCGCGACGACCTGGGCGGTGATGACGTCCCACACGTTGACGAGCAGCAGGAGCTCGGGCGCGGCGTGCAGGCGGGCGAGCTCGATGGCCTTGTCGGCGTTCGTGGTCATGCCTCCTTCCTACCCCGGCCGCCCGTCCTGTGCCCGACGTGCCACCGGGGGCAGGAACCACAGCGCTGCCGCTCAGCGGCGAAACGGGCGTCGCGTGCTCAGCCGTGGACGGCGCCGTCGGTCTCGGACAGCACGGTCTCGTCGTAGACGAGGTCGCGGACCGTGGTGTCCGGTGGCGTCCACCCCTGCGAGATGAGGTAGCGGTAGAGCCCCGACCTCGCGGCGAGCACCCCTTCGGCCGCGGCGAGGCTCCGGTCGAACATCTCCTCGTCGGCGGCCCCGGTGCGCATCCGGGCCTCGAGGCCGTCGCGCTTGAGCAGGGCTGCGTGCAGCGCCCAGAAGTGGCTCAGGAGATCGACGTCGCGATCGCTGTCCATGCGGCTCCTCCTCGTGGCTCGAAGGGTGGGGCGTCGGCTGGTCGTGCTGTCATCGGCTGCGGATGGTCCCGAGCGGAGTGGCAACAGAGTGACATCCGCCTAACGTCGACGCAATCTTCCGGCGAAGCGCCCGAGGGAGCCGGGCCGCAGCGCCGACGCCAGGCAGGCCACGACGAGCGGCAGGACGAGCACCACGGTGCCGACGAGCGCGATCTGCACGTAGACCGGCTTGCCGCCGAACTTGGTGACCACAGGGCCGACGAGCGCGAGGAGCACCACGGCGAGCGCCAGGTTCAGCACCCGCGGCACCCAGGCCTGCGGCAGGGGCTCGCTCAGGAGAGCTGCTCCACGACGTGGTCGATGCATGCGGTCAGCGCCTCGACGTCGGCCGGGTCGATCGCCGGGAACATGGCGATCCGCAGCTGGTTGCGGCCCAGCTTGCGGTAGGGCTCGGTGTCGACGATGCCGTGGGCCCGCAGCACCTTCGCGACCGCCGCCGCGTCGACGCTCGGGTCGAAGTCGATCGTCCCGATCACCTGCGAGCGCATGGCCGGGTCGGCGACGAAGGCCTGGGCCACCGGGCTCTTCTCGGCCCAGGTGTAGAGCCGCGACGCGGAGTCGGCCGTGCGTGCGACCGCCCAGTCCAGCCCGCCCTGGTCGTTCATCCAGTCGACCTGCTCGGCCATGAGGAACAGCGTCGCCAGGGACGGCGTGTTGTAGGTCTGGTCGAGGCGGCTGTTGTCGATCGCGATCGTCAGGTCGTACGACGCCGGCACCCAGCGCCCGGTCGCCGAGATGGCGGCGACGCGCTCGAGCGCGGCGGGCGACATCAGCGCGATCCACAGCCCCCCGTCGGAGGCGAAGCACTTCTGCGGCGAGAAGTAGTAGACGTCGGTCTGCTCGATGTCCACCGGGAGGCCACCGGCCCCGCTGGTCGCGTCGACGGCGACCAGCGCTCCGGCGTCGGCTCCCTCGACACGCGAGATCGGCATCATGACGCCGGTCGAGGTCTCGTTGTGGGTCAGCGCGTAGAGGTCGACGCCGGCCTCGGCGACGGCCACCGGGTGCGTGCCCGGCTCGCTCTTGTGCACGCTCGGCGCGTCCAGGAACGGCGCGGCCGCCGCGGCCGTCGCGAACTTCGAGCTGAACTCGCCGAAGCTCAGGTGCTGCGACTTCGACGCGATCAGACCGAAGGTCGCGATGTCCCAGAACTCGGTGGCGCCGCCGTTGCCGAGCACGACCTCGTAGCCCTCCGGCAGCGAGAACAGCTCGCGCAGCCCCGAGCGGAGACGGCCGACCTGGGAGCGCACCGGGGCCTGGCGGTGGGAGGTGCCGAGGAAGGAGCGCCCCGTCGCGACGAGGGCGTCGAGCTGGGCGGGACGCACCTTCGACGGGCCTGCGCCGAAGCGCCCGTCGGCGGGCAGGAGCGCCGGCGGGATCTCGAGGGGGGTCGTCACGGGTGACAGGCTACCGGCGGGCCGCTCCGCGGCGGGCCCGCGCCGGGCGTGGCAGCTCCGCTCGAGCGCGCCGTCGGGGTCGCCAGGCGAGGAAGGCGAGGACGCCGACGAGCGCGAGCAGCGAGACGGCGCCACCGACCTGCTCGACGAGCCCGCTCCGGTAGGTGAGCACGACGGTGGACGTCCCGGTCCGAGCCGGGAGGGGGACGTACATCATCCCGGGGCCGGCAGCGGCGATCCGCAGCTCCTCGCCCCCGGCGGTCGCATGCCAGCCGCGTGCGACGTGCTCCTTGAAGAGCACACCGCGAGCCTCCGGCCCGACGGTGATCTCGCGACGCTGCGAGTGGACGAACCGCGCCACGGCCTCTGGAGCGACTGCGGCCTCGCGGGCCCCGACGAGTCGGCCGACCAGCTCGGCCTCTTCGGCGGATCCGAACGACGCTGCGTGGTAGGGCAGTCCGATTCCGCTCCACACCGACTGGCCCCGACCGATCTGACCCGCGGCGGCCACGACGCCCCCCGAGGACGACAGCAGCGGCCGGGCCCACGGGTTCAGCGACGAGGCGGCCTGTACGTCCCACCGGCCGGAACCCCCGTACGACGGGGGCCCGAACGCGTTCACGTCGACCCCGTCCGTCAACGGGTCCGGCGGAGCCTGCCAGCCCCACGACCCGGACACGCTCACCTCGCGCTGCCTGAGCACGGGCAGGACCGACTCGGCCTGGCCAGCCAGCTCAGCCAGGCTGCCGTCGCTGTCGTCCACGACCAGGCGGCCACCACCGGCGACGTACGTGCGTAGCGTCGACGTGGCCGCCGCCGCGTCGCGCACCGTCGAGCCGTACAGCAGGACCGTGTCGGCGAAGGACAGGTCCGCGCCGATCAGCTCGTCCACGGCAGCCGGCCCCTGGAGCGTCACCAGGCGCGAGCTGCCCAGACCGCCGTGCGACAGGGCTCGCAGCACGAGGTCGTAGTGGGCGTCGTCGCCGACCACCAGTACGGTCGGCGCGTCGGACGCGCCGAGGACCGGTGTGGCAGGGCCGTAGGCAAAGGACCGCACGTCGCCGGTCCCGGCGACGGGGGCAAACCGCGTGGCATCGCCCGTGTAGCGGGCGAGGGACTCCTTCCTGGAGTCCGCGAGGACCCAGCCCACTCCGTGCCAATCGAGCAGGTAGTCCTGCACAGCAGCCGGGGTGCCCGGGTCGAGCTGGCTCTGCTCCAGCCACACCTGCCAGTCCAGCTGCAGGATGCCGTTGGCCTGGTAGCCGCGGGTCTGCGGGACCCGCGACACGGCGTTGACCACGTTGGTGGCGGAGTCGGCGGCTCCGGTGACGCGCAGCTGTCGCTGGGCCGACCAGCTCGGGTCGAGCCAGTCGGCGGTCGCCGGGTTCGTGGGCGACGCGTTGCCCCGGGCCGCCCCGGGCAGCGTCGCGGCCGTCGCGAGCACCACGGACGCGACCGAGAGCGCTCCGGAGGCGAGGGCGATGACCCGCACGGGGCGCCGGCCCTTGCCGAGCCGGGCCGGCCACGACCGCAGGACGGATCCGCCGACCAGGCCGACCGCCGTGGCGCCGAGCAGCGCCAGGTAGCCGAGGAGGTCCGACGGCTGCAGCCCGCCGACGAACAGCGGGAAGGGGTCCAGGACGTAGCCGACGGTGCCGTAGGCCAGCACGCACGGGAAGCCGGCGAGCAGCAGGAGGGCGAGCCGGAGCGGGAAGCCCTCGACCGCCAGGCGGGTCCTCCAGCGCGCCCACCGACGGACGGCGGCGGTGCTCCGGGGAGGCACCGGACCCACCGGGTGCGACAGCCACAGGACGTCGAGGCCGAGCGCGCGCTTGTCCGCCAGGCCCACCGTGGGAGGGCGCAGACGACGGGCTGCCACCACACCGGCGAGAAGCCCTGCCAACACGAGCAGCGGTGACAGGCCGCTCAGCGAGCCGTCCTCGGGCCACAGGACGTTGCGCCAGCCCAGCTCGGTCACGGCGTCGCTGAAGGGGCTCTGGGAACCGCCGACGATCGCGAGGGGCAGGTAGAAGTAGGCGGTGAGGCCGAGCGCGACCGCAGCGGACAGCACGGCTTCGGCGGCGCGCGCCCAGGCGGTGCTCCTGGGCCCGACCAGCAGCACGCCGGCGACCAGGCCGAGGGCGAGGACGCCGACGATGACGTGGCTGCTGAGCGCGGCGGCCGTCGCGAATGCGGCCACCGCGAACGCCACGCGGCCGCCCCGGACGGCGAACCGGGCCGCCGCCGCCAGCGCCAGCGCGGTGAAGCCCATGCCGAGCAGTCGGGGGAGCAGGCCCGTCTCGACCGCGTGGGACCACAGGGCAGGCGTTCCGAGGAGCAGGGCAGCCGAGACGCAGGCCCAGCGGCGCTCCGATGTGACCGTCAGGACCGTGGAGTAGCAGCCCAGCACGATCGCCAGCATCGAGCCCAGGGTGACGGCGTTCATGGCGGTGGAGATCCCGAGCCCCAGTGGCTCCGCGAGCAGGGCAACGAGCCCGTGGTACCCGGGCGGGTAGGACCCCTGGAAGGTCGGCATCCCGGAGTACCACGAGTAGTTCCACGACACGTGCGGCCAGTTCTCGATCAGGAACCGGACCTTGGCGATGTGACCGAACGCGTCGTAGCCCTCCGGCGTCCCGTGGAAGGCCGATGCTCGCGCCCCGAGCCACAGCGTCAGGGCGGTCAGCAGCAGTGCGTCGAGCAGGTGGCCGCCCTGCCGGGCCCGTGCCGACCCCGGCGGCGCGGGCTGGTCGCGGTCGAGGCGGCGGGACGGCGCGTCGTGGCCGGGGCGCGCGAGCTCAGCGCTGGACCGGACCACCGTCTCACCGCCGCTCGGCTCCGCCGCTCTCCCGCCGACGCGGGCTCAACGAGGCATCGGCGCTGCTGCGCCCGGCTGTAGCCCTCCGAGGCTGGCCTGCACAGCTGAGCCGCACGAACCGGCTCAGACCCCGGCGCCGACCCGGCCGGACGAAGAGCAAGGCCGTCGCGAGCAGAGCCAGGGCCGACCGCCCGGCTTCGCAGGTGGCCGACGCGAGGCCAGCCCGTGCCCCGAACGCAGGGTCGGGCGCAGTGTCAGACCTGGTGGCCGACGGGCAGCGATCCGCTCTCGACGGCGCTGACCGGTCGCGGGCCAGGACCGACGTACTTGGCGGAAGGCCGGATCAGCTTGTTGAGCTTCTTCTGCTCGAGCACGTGGGCGCTCCAGCCCGCGGTGCGGGCGCAGGTGAACATCGAGGTGAACATGTGGGCCGGAACCTCGGCGAAGTCGAGGACGACCGCAGACCAGAACTCGACGTTGGTGCGCAGCGGGCGGTCGGGGTAGCGCGCGGTCAGCTCCTCGATCGCCGCCTTCTCGAGCGCGTCGGCGACCTCGTAGCGGTGGGAGCCGAGCTCCTGGGCCGTGCGGCGCAGGACGCGCGCCCGCGGGTCCTCGGCGCGGTAGACCCGGTGCCCGAAGCCCATGAGGCGCTCCTTGCGGTCGAGCAGGTCCTTGACGTACTTCGTGGCGTCGCCGCTCTTCTCGACGTCGTCGAGCATGGTGAGCACGCGGCTGGGCGCCCCACCGTGCAGCGGGCCGGACAGTGCACCGATGGCCCCGGAGATCGAGGCGGCGGCGTCGGCCCCCGTCGACGCGATGACCCGCGCCGTGAAGGTGGAGGCGTTCATCCCGTGCTCAGCGGCGGAGCAGAAGTAGGCGTCGACGGCCTTGGTGTGAGCCGGGTCGGGCTCTCCGCGCCAGCGGATCATGAAGCGCTCCACGATCGTGCTGGCCTTGTCGACCTCGCGCTGCGGCACCATCGCCTTGCCCTGGCCGCGCGCGTCCTGGGCGACGAAGGACAGTGCCATGACCGAGATGCGCGCCAGGTCGTCGCGGATCTGGTCGACGTCGATGTCGAGCATCTGGTGCAGGCCCCAGGCGGGAGCGAGCATCGCGATGGCCGACTGGACGTCGACCCGGATGTCCCCGGAGTGCACCGGGAGCGGGAAGGGCTCGGCCGGCGGCAGGCCTGGGTTGAACTTGCCGTCGACCAGCAGCCCCCAGACGTTGCCGAAGCTGACCTTGCCGACCAGGTCCTCGATGTCGACGCCGCGGTAGCGGAGGGCGCTGCCCTCCTTGTCGGGCTCGGCGATCTCGGACTCGAAGGCGATGACGCCCTCCAGGCCGGGCTTGAACAGCGTCTCGTCAGCCATGTTCCGGCTCCTCAACTCCGAGGGGGTTACCTCTGTCGCCACCATCCTGCCGTGTCCCGCCGCGGGCACTCCGGGCGGGCCGCGCGGCTAGCCTCCAGCAGCGTGCGCAGCGAGCGGGACCTGGCCGGGCTCAGACGTGACTACTCGTCGGCCGGCCTGGTCGAGCAGGACCTCGCGCCGACCTGGCTCGAGCAGTTCAGCCGCTGGTTCGACGAGGCCTCCGGGCTGGTCGAACCCAACGCGGCGGTGCTCGCCACGGCCTCGGCCGAGGGGGTCCCGAGTGCCCGGACCGTCCTGTGCAAGGGGGTCGACGCCCTCGGGTTCGTGGTGTTCACCAACCTGAGGTCGCGCAAGGCGCGCGAGGCGCTCGGCACCGGCCGGGCCGCCCTCCTGTTCTCCTGGGTGCCGCTGGAGCGCCAGGTGACGGTCGAGGGCGTGGTGGAGCAGGTCAGCCGGGAGCGGAGCGAGACCTACTTCCGCTCCCGTCCACGTGCGGCCCGGATCGCAGCCTGGGCGTCCCGCCAGTCCGAGGTGGTGGCCGACCGCTCGGAGCTGGAGGGCCGGCACGCCGCGCTGTCCGAGCGGTTCGGCGACGAGGTGCCGCTCCCGGACTTCTGGGGCGGGCTGCGGATCGCCCCGACGTCGGTCGAGTTCTGGCAGGGCAGGCCTGACCGCCTGCACGACCGCCTGCGCTACGTCAGCAGCTCGGACGGCGCGGGCTGGTCCGTGGAGCGCGTCGCCCCGTGAGCCGTCCTGTCTCTGGGCGTCGCGGCACCGGGGCGTGGCTGCGCAGCGCGGCCCTGGACCTCACGCCGCTGCAGGAGTCGAAGCCGTTCCGCCGGCTGATCTTCGGTGACGCGGTGTCGGTCCTCGGCACCCAGATCACGATCGTCGCGGTCCCGATCCAGGTCTACGCGCAGACGCGGTCAGCCGCGGCCGTCGGCCTGGTCGGCCTGGCGGGCCTGCTGCCCCTCATCCTGTTCGGGCTGTACGGCGGCGCCATCGCGGACGCCGTCGACCGCCGAAAGCTGGTCCTGGGAACGACGCTCGGGCAGGCGGCACTGGCTCTGGTGCTGGTGGCCCAGGCCGTGGCAGGGCTGGAGTCGACGGCTCTGCTCTACGGCGTGGTCGCCGCGCAGGCCGCGCTGTTCGCCATCGACTCGCCCGCCCGCCAGGCCTTCGTGCCACGGCTGCTCCCCGTCCACCTGCTCCCCGCGGCCAACGCCCTCAAGCAGGTGGAGTTCAACCTGGGGGTGACCATCGGGCCACTGCTCGCCGGACTGCTGATCGGCAGGTTCGGCTACGGCGCCGCGTACGGCCTCGACGTGCTCACGTTCGCCGCCGCGGTCGTCTCCGTGGCGGGCCTGCCGTCGATGCCGCCGGCCGGGGGCGGGCGTCCCGCAGGCCTGCGCAGCGTGCTGGAGGGGCTGTCGTTCCTGCGCACCCGCCAGGTCCTGCTCATGACCTTCGTGGTGGACCTGATCGCGATGGTGTTCGCGATGCCGAGGGCGCTGTTCCCGGCCCTGGCCGAGCAGGTCTACGGCGGTGGCCCGCAGACCGCCGGTCTTCTCTACTCGGCACTCGCTGCCGGCGCACTGCTCGGCGCGCTGTTCTCGGGCCGGTTGGGCAACGTCACGCGGCAGGGCACGGCGGTCCTCGTCGCCATCGCGGCCTGGGGACTGGCGGTGACGCTGTTCGGGATGACCGACGTGCTGTGGGTGGGACTCGTCCTGCTGGCCGCCGCCGGCGCCGCGGACATGGTGTCGGCGGTCTTCCGGATCGCGATCATGCAGGCGGCCGCGCCCGACGAGTTGCGCGGACGGCTCGGCGGGGTCTTCATCGTCGTCGTCGCGGGTGGCCCGCGTCTGGGCGACGCCCGGGCGGGAGGGGGCGCCGAACTGGTCGGCCTCCAGGGCTCCTCGGTCGTGGGCGGCCTCACCGTGGTGGCGCTCACCGCCGCCATCGCAGCGGGTGCCCCGCGGTTCCGGGCCTACGACTCCCGGACCCCGCACGCCTGACAGGCTCACCTTCGGGATACATCAGGCTTACCCCGGCGTCCGGAGATATGTCGTAAATGGGGGTACTCGCTCGCGATCATCGCCGCCATGCGGGGGGACAAGGGAGCGGAACAACCGGTTGCCACCCGCGCTCCGGCCCAGCCCCCTCCGGAGGAGAACCCATGTCAACACCGCTCGCCCTCGACCTCGAGGGACCCGTCACGGACGGCTTCCGCACCTTCGCGACGTTCATCCCGAAGCTGATCGGCTTCCTGCTGATCCTGATCATCGGCTACTTCATCGCGAAGTTCGTCTCGAAGCTGGTGGACAAGCTGCTCGAGCGCGCCGGGTTCGACCACGCGGTGGAGAAGGGTGGCATCAAGAAGGCCCTGTCCAAGAGCCAGTACGACGCGAGCGACATCGTCGCCAAGCTCGTCTTCTTCGCCATCTTCATCCCGGTGCTCTCCGCGGCTGTCGGTGCCCTCGGCATCCAGGCGCTGCAGCAGCCGCTGGCCGCGTTCATCGCGCTGATCCCCCGGATCATCGTCGCGATCATCCTGGTCGTCGTCGGCGCCGTGCTGGCCGGCGCGGCCAAGACCTTCATCCAGAACGCCCTCGGCGGCCTGTCCTACGGCAAGATCGTCGCCAACGCCGTGGCCATCCTGATCATGATCGGCTTCGTGAAGTCGGCGCTCGACCAGGTCGGCATCGCGACCACCGTCACGGGCCCCCTGCTGTACGCCATCCTCGGCACGGTCGCCGGCATCCTGATCGTCGGTGCCGGTGGCGGTCTCATCAAGCCCATGCAGGGCCGCTGGGAGTCCATGCTGAACAACGCCGCTCAGGAGAAGGACAAGATCAAGCAGTCGCAGCAGTCGCAGGCCGGCCGCTCGCAGTTCGCGAACGCCACGCCGACCACCGAGGTCTACCCGGTCGACCCGACCCGCGGCTCCACCCCGGTGAGCTCGGACGCCCCGACCACCACGTACGGCACGCAGCGCTAGCCCGTCCCGGCGCAGCTCACGTCGGAGCCCGGTCCCGCAGGGGGCCGGGCTCCTGCGCGTGCGGGGCGTGACCTTGGCGCTGCGTCGACTCCCTGCCGTCGAGATGCGGCACGACGACGAGACCCGCAGCTCGCGGAGTGCCTGCGGGACGTGACAGCCGGGTACGCCGTGGCGCACCTGAGCGAGGTCGACAGGCGGTGCCCCCGGAGAGAATCGAACTCCCGACGCCCTCCTTAGGACGGAGGCGCTCTATCCACTGAGCTACGGAGGCGGGGGTGACGAGGACGTCACGCGACCCTGGCGGTGCCTCGTGAACCCTACCGCCGGGGCCGCCTGGTCAGCCGGCCTCCGCCAGCAGGATCCGCTCCACCGTCCGCCGGGCGTCGCGGTCCACCCCGTCGATGATCGAGCTGTTCAGGCGGGTCTGCCACGGCAGGCCCATCCAGTGCAGCCCGGCCACCGGTGACGCCCCCCGGTCGTGCACGGGTCGCCCGTGCTCGTCCAGCGCACCCTCGACGGCGATCCACCCGGTCTCCGGGACGGAACCGGTGCACCAGAGGACGGTGGACACCGGGAGAACAGCCCCGTCGGCCAGCGTCACCTCCCGGCCCTGGCCGGCGACGACGCGCTGCGGGACGAGGCGTACCCGACCGGTCCGGACCAGGTCGCGCAGCTCGGTGCCGACCACGGCGTCACCCCGGGACTGGACGTAGCGGGAGACACGAGAACTCTTGCTGGCGTTGAGGACCCCGGTGAGCAGCGTCCACCAGTACATGCTGATCCCCAGCGGGTGCTCGGGCAGGAACCACGGCGGCCGGGGGCAGGCCACCGTGACGTCGCGCGAGCGCGCGAGCTCGACGGCGAGCTGCGCCGCGGAGTTGCCGCCGCCGACCACCAGCACCTCCGGCGTGCGGACGTCGTCAGGGCCCCGGTAGCCGCTGGAGTGCAGCTGGGAGACCGACTCGTCGAGCCCGAGGCCGGCCGCGGGCACGTGGGGGCGTGAGAAGGGCCCGGTGGCGAGGACGACGTGCCGCGCGGAGATCACCCCGCCCGGCGTGGTCGCGCGAAAGCACGTGCCGTCGCGGCAGAGGCGCTCCACGCGGGTGCCCTCCTCGACCGGAAGGTGCATCGCTGCTGCGTACGCCCTGAGGTACTCGGCCATCTCGAGCCGCGAGGGGCTCCCGGTGGAGCCGCTCGGGAACCGCATCCCCGGGAGCCCGCTGAACCGTCGCGGGGTGAACAGCCGGAGGCTGTCCCAGCGGCCGGTCCAGTTGCGGCCGATCTCGGCGCCGTCGACCACCAGCACCCGCAGGCCGCTCCTGCGCTGGAGCCAGTAGGCCGTCCCGAGACCAGCCTGGCCGGCGCCGACGACCAGCACGTCGACGTGGCGCGCCTGTCCTTCGGTCACCCGGCGGGCGTCGCGGCCACGTAGACGGTGTTGGTGGACTCACCGCCGGTGAGGGCGTTGGCGAACGGGACGACGTGGGCCGCCGGGGCGACGAACACCTGGTCCAGGACCTCGGTGAACGCAGGGTCGGGCGGGTCGTCGGACCACAGGGCGAAGACGCCTCCGGGGAGCAGCCGCTCGGACAGCCGCCGGAGACCGGCAGGGGTGTAGAGGTCGGCGTGACTCGGGTGCAGGACGTGCTGCGGCGTGTGGTCGATGTCGACGAGGATGGCGTGCACCCGCTCAGGAGCGGCTGGCCCGAAGGAGCTGCCGCTGCGTACGAGGTCGAAGAAGTCACCGGGAGCCAGGTGGCAGCGGGGGTCCGAGGTCAGGTCGGCGGCGACCGGGAGCAGGCCCCGCTCGTGCCAGCCGATGACCTCCGGGAGGGCCTCGACGACCGTCAGCGAGCGCACCCGCCGGTCGGCGAGGACGGCGTGCGCGGTGTAGCCCAGACCCAGTCCCCCCACGACCACGTCGAAGTCTGCGCCGAGCAGCTGGGCGAGGCCGAGGTCGGCCAGGGCGATCTCGGCGACGGTGAACAGGCTCGACATGAGGAAGTCCTCGTCCAGCCGGGCCTCGAAGACCTCCACCCCGAGCACCGGCTCGACCCGCCGGCGCAGGCTGATCTCGCCGATGGGGGTGCGTGACCAGTCGAGCTCCTCGAACCGTTTGCTCATGCGGTGGGTCCTCACAGGTTGGTCCGGGCTTCCCACAGCGAGGGGAAGAAGCGGTGGGTGAGGGTGCTGCGCAGGTAGGCGGCGCCGCTGGAACCGCCCGTGCCCGGCTTGAGCCCGATCTGCCGCTCCACCGCCAGCACGTGGCGGTGGCGCCAGTGCCCGATCGCCTCGTCGTAGTCGAGCAGCGACTCCGCGAGCATGGTCAGCAGGGCGAGGTCCGGCCGTGCGCGCAGCACCTCGCCCACGTCGACGACCCCGTGGCGGTGCAACGCCGCGTCAAAGGCGTCGGCCAGCGACGGCGCGTCGAGGCGGGCCCTCAGGGCGGCCCGCTCGCCCTCCGACAGCCACGACGAGTCGACGTAGCCGGGTTCCTTGCGCCCGCTGGCGAATTCGACCTCCCGCCACTGCACCGACTGGAACCCGCTGCCCCCCTCGAGGACGTGCCGGAACGCCAGGTAGCCCGAGGGCGTCATCGTGCCCAGTACGTCCCACTGGGCCACGAGCTGCCGGATGATCGTCACCATCCGGCGCAGCCGCGTCTCGGCCTCGGGGAAGCGGTCGGCGTCGACCAGGGCCACCGCGTCGTCGAGCTCGTGCAGCAGCAGCTTGAACCACAGCTCGTGCGACTGGTGGAGCACGACGAACAGCAGCTCGTCGTGCGCCCTGGGCTCCTGCTGAAGCGCGAGCAGCTCACCGATGCGCAGGTAGGACGCGTAGGTCACCGGCTCGGACATCCCTGCACTGTCGCACCCGGCGGGGGATGCATGTCGGGGCTCGGGTTGCACGCGGGGCCCGAAGCGCAGCGTGAGGCCCTGGTCAGGCGCCGCACAGGTGAGCGAGCAGAGCCGCATTGACCGCCTCGGGCTGCTCGAGGTTCGCCAGGTGCGCCGCCGACGGCAGGACCAGCAGCTCGGCCCCGGCCACGCCGTCGGCGATCAGTCGCAGGTGCGGCAGCGGGGTGGAAGGGTCTTCGGCCCCGGCGACCACCAGTGTCCGCGCGGCGATGAGGGGGAGGTCGGCGCGCAGGTCCATGGCACCGATGGCCTCGCAGCAGGAGGCGTAGCCCTCGCTCGGGGTGCCGGCGATCATGCGCTCGAGCTCTGCGACCGCCGTGGGATCGCAGGCTCGCTTGCGCTCGGTCAGCCAGCGGCTGGCCACCACCGGTGCGACGGCGACGGTGCCGTGCTCCCTGACCGTCGCCGCTCGCTCCGCCCAGCTCGATGCTGGTCCGAGGTGGGCGGAGGTGCAGAGCAGAGCCAGGCGGTCGACCCGGTGAGGCTCACGGGCGGCGAGGCGCATCGCCGTCATCCCCCCGAGCGAGAGGCCGACGAAGGAGGCTGTCGCGACCCCGAGCCGGTCCAGCAGTGCGACGGCGTCGTCCACCAGGTCGTCGATGGAGTACGGCCCCGGCGGGACCGGGGAGCGGCCGTGTCCGCGGGTGTCGACGCGCACCACGCGCACGTGCTCGGCCAGGGCCGGGACCTGCGGCTCCCACATCTCGAGGGTGCTTCCGAGCGATCCCAGCAGGAGCACCACAGGGGCGTCAGGCCGGCCCTCCACGACGGCGTGGAGCTCGACGGCGCGGGAGCCCTTCACGAGCTCGTTGCCGCGGGAGCCGGGACCGGCGCGTGACCGGCCCGGACGTCCTGGGCACCCAGACGTGCGGCGTCGGCTGTCTGGTCGTCGACCTGCGTCTGCGAGTGCCGCTCGGCGGCGACCCGGGCCTCGTAGTGCGCCAGCTCGCGCGCGATGTCCTGCGCGCTCCATCCGAGGACCGGTGCCACCAGGTCGCAGACCTCAGCGGCAGCACCGACGCCCCGGTCGCGCGTCTCGATCGAGATGCGGGTGCGGCGGGTGAGCACGTCGTCCAGGTGCAGCGCGCCCTCGTCGGTGGCGGCGTAGAGCGCCTCGGCGCGTAGGTACCCCGTCGCCTCCGACAGCGGGTGCGCGAGGTCGGGTCGCAGCTCCAGCGGGGCCAGCACCTCGTCCACCAACGTGCCGTACCGGCCCAGCAGCCGCTCCACGACCGGGACCGCGAGGCCGTAGTGGCGGGCGGTGGCCTCACGCGAGTTCCAGGCTGCGCGGTAACCGTCTGCCCCGAGCAGGGGCACGTCCTCCGTGCAGCTCGCAGGCACGGCCTCGGGCCACGAGGCGACGACGGCGTCGACCGCGTCCTTCGCCATCACGCGGTAGGTCGTGTACTTGCCGCCTGCGACCAGGGTCATGCCGGGCCGGGTCGTCACCACCGCGTGCTCACGCGAGAGCTTGCTTGTCGCATCGGACTCGCCGGCCAGCAGCGGCCGGAGCCCGGCGTAGACCCCGACGACGTCGTCCGCCGACAGCGGCCGGGCGAGCAGCCGGTTGACCTGGTCCAGCAGGTACGCGATGTCGCGGGCGCTGGCCGCCGGGTGGGCGAGGTCGAGGTCCCAGGGAGTGTCCGTCGTGCCGATGAGCCAGTGGGTGCCCTGCCACGGGATCACGAACAGCACGCTGTCGTCGGTGCGCGAGATGAGGCCCGTCGTGGACTCGATCCGGTCGACCGGCACGACGAGGTGGACGCCCTTCGACGCCGTGACTCGCAGGCTCGTCCGGCCCGGGGCGAGGTCCTGCAACTCGTCGGTGAACACCCCCGCGGCGTTGATCACGTGGCGGGCCCGCACGTCGATCTCGGCTCCGCTCTCCAGGTCGCGCACGCGCGCACCCACGACGGAGTCCCCCTCGCGCAGCAGGTCGACGACGCGGGCGCTCGTCGCGGCAGTCGCGCCGTACTGGACCGCCGTGCGGGCGAGGAACAACGTGTGCCGCGCGTCGTCGACCTGCCCGTCGGAGTACTGGATCGCTCCGACGAGGGCGTCCGGGCGCAGGGCCGGCATCGCCCGGAGTGCCGCGCGGCGTCCGAGGTGGCGGTGGCGCTTCATCTGCCGACCCCGCCGCCCGCCCATCGCGTCGTAGAGCGCGATGCCGGCCCCGACGTACACGCGCTCCCAGCCGCGGTGGGTCAGCGGGTAGAGGAAGGAGACCGGACGAGCCAGGTGGGGGCACAACCGGTCGAGCAGCAGCGTCCGCTCGCGGAGCGCCTCGAGGACCAGCCCGGCGTTGAGCTGCTCGAGGTAGCGCAGGCCGCCGTGCAGGAGCTTGCTGGACCGGCTCGAGGTGCCGGCGGCGTAGTCGCGGGCCTCGACGAGCGCGACGTCCAGACCGCGGGTCGCTGCGTCGAGGGCGACACCGGCCCCCGTCACGCCACCTCCGATGACGAGGACGTCGAACTCGCGCAACCCGAGCTGGATCATCGCCTGAGCCCGGAAGGCCGGGTCGAGACGGGTGGAGCGGACCACGAGACCCCCTGGGAAGCAGAAGGGCCACTGAACCACGGCCCTCGGGGGGCTGCCTGCGGGCAGGCCAGGACCCGTCGGCCCGGCCGCGCCGCTTCGCAGGCATGATGCGCGGGCACGTGCGCACCCAGACGGCTGCGCGACGACGACGCCGGTGGCAGATCCGCGCAGGGACGACAGGGCAGGTGGCACCATCGAGCCGATCGGAGAGCGTGCCGACCGAGCACCGCTGACGCGGGACCGCATCCTCCGGTCGGCAGTCGCCCTCATCGATGCCGAGGGCCTGCACCAGCTCTCCATGCGCCGGCTCGGGCGGGAGCTGGGAGTCGAGGCGATGGCCCTCTACCGCTACGTGCCCAGCCGGTCCGACCTGCTGGACGGCGTGGTCGAGACCGTGGTGGACGAGCTCTACGCGGACCCCGAGGTGCACCTGCTGCCGCAGCACAGCTGGCAGGAGTACGTCATCCGCCTCGCGCACGGCGTGCGCCGGATGGCACTGGCCCACCCCGAGGCCTTCCCCCTGGTCGCCACGCGTCCGCCGGCGGCGCCGTGGGTGCGACCACCGCTGCGGTCGTTGCGCTGGATCGAGTCGTTCCTGCAGGGGCTGCTGAGCCAGGGCTTCAGCCGCGCCGACGCCGTGCACGCCTACCGCGCCTTCTCGAGCTTCCTGCTCGGTCACCTGCTGCTCGAGCTCAGCGCCCTCGGCGTCGACACCGGCCCGGTGGAGGAGGAGGCGCATCCCACGCCCGGCGTGGAGCTGCTCGCTGACTACCCGCTCCTGGCCGAGCTGGCGCCCGGGCTGGCGGAGTTCCACTTCGACGCCGAGTTCGACGAGGCGCTGCACAACCTGCTGGACCGGCTCGGGCCGGGCACCGGGGACGTCCCGACGGACTGAGCCACCGGCTCGGGGTTGGGCCGCGGGGGAGCGGGCACCCCGGTCTCAGTTTCACCTGTAAACCGGCCCCCGGGGGCGCTCGACCCTGTCCCGTCACGCCCCCGGGGGCTGGTGCCGGCTGCCCGCGCACCCGTCGACGCCGAGCCCGGGCGGAAGCAGAACCGTCCCACCGCCACCGGCTGGTCCCTCCCGCCCCCTCGAAAGGCCCTGCCATGACGTCCATCTCGAACCTGGCCCAGATCGCGGGCAAGACCATGGTCGGAGCCGACGGCCACAAGATCGGCAAGGTCGTCGACGTCTACGAGTCGACTGCGGCCGACACCGGAACCTTCGTCACCGTCAAGACGGGGCTGTTCGGCGGCCACGCCAGCTTCGTCCCGCTCCGGGACGCCTCGGCGGACGGCGACGCGATCGTGGTGCCGTACGGCAAGGAACTGGTCAGGGGCGCGCCGCGCGTGGGCCACGACGAGGAGCTGACCGCGCACGAGGAGGAGCGCCTGTACCGGCACTACTCGCTGGTCGGCGACGCCGGTCAGGTGGCGGCGTCGACCGGCACGCCGTCGGTCGGTCAGGACACGTCCGGTCCCGAGACGGACTCGGCGATGACCCGCTCGCAGGAGCACCTCGTCGTGGGCACGCAGAAGGTCGAGAGCGGACGGGCCCGCCTGCGCAAGCGGGTCGTCACCGAGACCGAGACGCGCACGGTCCCGGTCAGCCACGAGGAGCTGCGCATCCAGCGTGAGCCGATCGTGGGTGGCCAGGCTCTGCCGGGCGCCCGTCTGGCCGAGCAGGAGACCGAGGTCGTTCTCGAGAAGGAGGTCCCCGTCGTTGCCAAGCAGACCGTCCCGGTCGAGCGGGTGCGCATCGGCAAGCAGGCCGTCACCGAGCAGCAGACCGTTCGCGAGCAGGTACGCAAGGAGAACGTGGAGTACGACGGCGACGGGTCCGCGGGCCACGCCCGGTAGGACTCCCGCCCGGACGACGGCGGGGGGTGGCCCGGCCACGGTGCGGTGGGACACTGCCGCATGACCGGGACGCCATCAGGACCACCGGCGGGCCGACGGCGCAGGCGCGCTGTCGGCCCGTCGCCGTCGGCCCCGCCAGGCGGCGCGGACAGGGAGCCGGCGGCAGGGGCGGGCGAGCTGGGCTGGGGAGAGGTGCACGAGAGGGTCGACCCCGACGACGACGAGCGGCTGCGCCGGGAGGTACCGCCGCACCACGGCGACTGAGCGCCCTGCCGGGCGAGACCTGCTGTCGGTGGCCGCGGCCGGGCTGTGCGGGCACGGCGAGTGCCTCATGACATCAGCACCCCGGGGTTGAGGACGCCGGCCGGGTCGACCGCGGCCTTGGCCCCCGCCAGCGCGAGCGCGAAGGGGTCTGGCCGCTGGCGGTCGTACCAGGGTCGGTGGTCACGGCCGACCGCGTGGTGATGGGTGATGGTGCCTCCAGCCGCGGTGAGGGCCTCGCTCGCAGCGGCCTTGACGTCGTCCCACTGGGCGACCTCGCAGCCGCGCCGCGACGGTGCGAGCACGGTGAAGTACGGGGCGCAGCCGTCCACGTAGGCGTGGGTCAGGCGGCAGGTGACGCGGCCGCCACCGCAGACCTGCTGCAGGGCGTCCCGGGTGGCTGCCGTCACGGCAGCGACCAGCGCGTCGAAGCGGTCCCAGGTCACGGCTGTCTCGAACGTCTCGACGAGCACACCCAACAGCACGAGCGACTCGCGCAGATAGGGCGCTCGCAGGAACGACGAGCGCCAGGCCTGGCCGGCGGCGCCCCTCCCGCCTGACTCCAGCACCCGCAGACCCTCACCGCGGCACAGCTCGAGGGCGAGCTCCCCGTCGCTGGCGGCCGGCGCGGCCAGCGACTCGAACCCCAGCACCAGCGCCGCCTCGCCGGTCGCGAGGGTGCCGGTCAGCGAGGCCTCGGCCGGGTCGAGCAGGCGGCAGGTCGCCGGGAGCAGGCCGGCCTGCAGGAGGGCCCGCACGCCCCGGCCCCCGGTGGCGAGGTCTGGTGCTGCGAGGGTCGCGGCCCACCGGGAGGCCGGCCGCGGCTGAGCCCGGAGCCACGCCTCGGTGATCACGCCGAGGGTCCCCTCGCTGCCGAGCAGCAGGCGGTCCGGGCTGGGCCCGGCCCCGGAACCGGGGAGGCGCCGGGACTCCCACGTGCCCGAGGGGGTCACGGCGCGGACGGACTCCACGAGGTCGTCGACGTGGGTCGGACCGGTCGAGAAGTGACCGGCCGCGCGGGTGGCGACCCACCCGCCCACCGTCGAGCGCTCGAAGGACTGCGGGTAGAACCGCAGGGTCAGGCCGTGGGGTCGAAGCGCGTCCTCGGCGTCGGGGCCGAGGGTGCCCGCTCGCAGCCGCACTGCCCGGGAGACCTCGTCGACCTCGACCAGGCCGCTCAGCGACGACAGGTCGAGGCTGACGGCCGCGTCCAGCCCGCGTGGCTCGACACCTCCCACCACGCTCGTCCCGCCGCCGAAGGGGACGACCGGCACGCGCTGGTCGCAGGCCCAGTCGAGGACCGCGACGACGTCCTGCTCCACCCGGGGGCGCAGGACCAGGTCCGGGACGTCGCCCGTCGCCCCGGTGATCGCCCCGACGAGATCGCGGTACGAGCGGCCGATCCCGTGCCGGGCGCGGTCGACGGGGTCATCGGAGGCGAGGGCCCGCAGCGACGGGGGGAGCGAGCCGAGCCGGCGCGAGGCCGGGAGCCGCGGGTCTGGCGCGGGTGTCAGGGGTGTCTGCGCCTGGACCCCGATGGCGTCCTGCAGCGTCGGGCCGAGCGCCAGCAGGTCAGCCCGGACCGGTTCGTCGGCCGGCCCGCCCCAGCCCCAGACGCGGTAGCTCATGGGGCCGGCTCGCACGAGCTCATGGGGTCGACTCGCACGAGCCTCATCGGGACCGCACCACGAGCGAGAGCCGCGAGGTGACCGCAGCGGCAGCGAGGCGACCGGCCGTGGCCCGGCTGGCCGCGACCACCAGCAGCGCCCCCTCGCCCGGGTCGTCCCCCAGCTCCGGCACCGACAGGACACGGACCGCGGTGGCGAGTTCGGTCGCCGTCGCGCCGCCCTCCGGAGAGGCGCCGAGCACGTCGATCAGGTCGCCGGGTCTCACCAGGGCGCCCGCGGCCGGCTCGGCGACCCTGACGGGCACCACCACCTCGTCGGACCCGCCCGGCGACGGCTGGCGCAGCAGCTCGGTGCCGAGCAGGCGGACGTCGGTGAGGGGCTCACCTCGTCGCACCGGCCCTGCCACCAGCCGGCCCACGACCGCGTCGACATCGGACAGCGCGCCGGCAGGCACCAGGGCCTCGGGGACGGTGGACGCGACCAGGTCGTCCGGGGTCAGGGGGGTCCCGGCAACGAGCTCTCGAGCCGCTGTCACCACCTGCACGGCGGGCTCCGGGGACGGTGCCACCGCGCTCAGACCGGCTGCGACCGCTGCCGCCGCCAAACCGCCCGCGAGCAGGACGCGGTGCCGGGACACGGCCGTCCGCAGCTCCCGGGGTCCGAGCCCTCGAGCGGTCGTCCTGCGCGGGCGGCGCGGGCCGGTGCCGGTCACGGCAGCTCGAGGTCGACCGGGAGGCCGTCGAGAGCGGAACCGCAGGAGCACGAGCGGGTCGCGGGAAGGGCCTGGACGACGTCCAGCAGCAGCTCGCGAAGGCGCGCGGTGTTCTCGGCGAAGACCCGGAACACCTCGGCTTGGCTCACGGAGGACCCGGCGTCCACGCCGGCATCCAGGTCGGTCACGAGGGCGATCGCGGTGTAGCAGAGCGCCAGCTCCCGCGCGAGGACGGCCTCGGGGTGACCGGTCATGTTGACCACCGACCACCCCTGGGCGGCGAACCACTGGCTCTCAGCCCGGGTGGAGAAGCGAGGGCCCTCGACCACGACCATCGTGCCGCCGTCGGTGACCGGCCAGCCGCTCGCCGTGGCGACGTCGACCGCGGTCTGGCGCCCCGTGGGGCAGTAGGGGTCGGCGAAGCCGACGTGGACGGCTCCGGTGTCGTGGAAGGTCTGGGGACGGCCGGACGTGCGGTCGACCAGCTGGTCGCAGACGACGAGCGACCCCGGTCCGAGCTCGGCGCGCAGGCTCCCGACCGCGCAGGGGGCGAGGACCTGCCGCACCCCCAGGCTGCGCAAGGCCCAGAGGTTGGCGCGGTAGGGGATGGCGTGCGGTGGGTGCTGGTGGTCGCGCCCGTGACGGGGGACGAAGGCCACCCGCACGCCGGAGACCTCTCCGACGACCAGGCGGTCGCTCGGCGGGCCGTAGGGGGTGTCGACCACCACCTCCCGCGCCCCCTCGAGCAGGGCGTAGAGCCCGGAGCCCCCGATCACCCCGATCTCAGCGGTGGGTCCCACGGCGCGCCTCCTCGTCCTCGGTCAGGGGGTGACCCTAGGGCGAGGCGTGAGGGACGGGGCGCACCCGCGCGCCGTCCACAGCCCGGGGACGGCGGCTTGCTAGCTGCTCTTGGCGGCCGTAGCGGCCGGCGCCTTGGCAGGCGTGGCCGGAGCGCTGGACCCGCCGTCCCCCGAGCTGGACGAGCCGCCCGAGCTGGCGGAGCTGCTCGCGCCGTCCTTGGACCCGCTCCCGGAACCGGAGTCGGTGCTGCCCGTCGACCCTTCCTTCGAGGCGGTCGCGGGAGCGCTCTCGCTCTTGCTGCCCTTGTTCGCGGAGTCCCGGCTGTCGTTCTTGTAGAAGCCCGACCCCTTGAAGACCACTCCGACGGCGCTGAACACCTTGCGGAGCCGGCCGCCGCACACGGGACACTCCGTCAGAGCCGCGTCAGCGAAGGCCTGGACGGCCTCCAGGCGCTCGTCGCAGGCCGTGCAGGCGTACTGGTAGGTCGGCACGGTGATCTCCATCGTTGGCACTCTGTGGGGGCGAGTGCCAGTGTGCGTCACGCACGCCGCGGTCGTCCAACGCTCGCGGGCCCCTGACACCCGGGCGGCCTCGGCGGTGAGGCCGGGTGTGACGAGTGTCATGGCGGACGCGTGTCCCCGAACGGCCTGGGCGTTTGCCGGGTCCTCCTGGCGGTACGAAGCAGCAGTCGGTCACGACGCAGGGGCGCCACGCGCGCCTGGTGCCGCCGACGGTGCACCCACTGCTCCTCCGGCTCGCCTGCCGGACCTGACCCGACGGAGGCGATAGACGTGAGCGTGCTCAGCGCTGGAGGCGAGGTCCGCGCCCTCACCCGCCCGGGGACGGCCGCAGGTGCCGGTGCGACGACCCGTGTGCGCGCCCAGGCCAACGTGAACCTCCCCAACGTCCTCACCAGCGGCCGCCTGCTCGTGGTGCCGGTCTTCGCCGTCGTGCTGATGACGTCCATGGACTCGACAGCAGGGCGCGTCACGGCCTGGGGCCTGTTCACGCTGGCCTGCTTCACGGACGTGCTCGACGGGCACCTGGCCCGGCGCCGCGACCAGATCACGGCCTTCGGGATCATGGCCGACCCCATCGCCGACAAGGCGCTGACGGGCACGGCCTTCGTCGGCCTGTCCGTGCTCGGTCTGCTCCCGTGGTGGGCCACCGCGCTGATCCTGGTCCGCGAGGTGGGCGTGACCCTGCTGCGCACCGCCCTGCTCCGTCACGGGCTGCTGCCGGCGAGCCGGGGCGGCAAGCTCAAGTGCCTGGCCCAGAACATCGCCGTGGCCCTCTACCTGCTGCCGCTCGAACTGCTCCCTCCGAGCGGAGCGCTCGCTGACCTGCGCCTGCCGGTGCTCGTCCTCGCCGTGGTCCTGACCGTGGTCACGGCCGTGCAGTACGTCGCAGCCGCCCTCACGCTCCGTCGAGAGGCCCAGGCCGGGGTCAGCTGACCGGCACCTCGACCTGGAGGCGTCCCGTCGAGACGTCGTAGAGCGTCCCGAGCACGGGCAGGTCGGCCGGCATGTAGGGCGAGCTGCGGATGCGCTGGACGTCGGCAGCCAGCATCGCCTTCTGGTCTGCGACGGTGCGGAACTCCAGGCTGCGGGTGTCGAGCCCGGCCTGCTCCCAGATCTGGGCGTGGACCTGCTCGTCGGTGACCTTGGACATGCGGCAGTCCGTGTGCGCCACCACCATCACGCGCTGGACGCCGAGCAGGTGCGTGGCGAGCACGAGGGTCCGCAGCACGTCATCCGTGACCCGCGCTCCGGCGTTGCGCAGGATCTTCGCGTCGCCGTTGGACAGGCCGAGCATCTGGAGCGGCTCGATCCGGGAGTCCATGCACGTCACGACAGCGAGCCCCCGGGCGGCCCGGCCCGGGAGGTCGGCGGCGGAGAACCGGGCGGCGTAGCCCTCGTTGGCCGCCAGGAGGTCGTCGAACCCGAAGGTGCCTTCTCGTCCATTCACAGGGCTATCTCACCAGGACCGGTTTGCCCCACTGTCACCAGCCCCCGGTCCGGCAGCACGACGGCGTCGACCGGCACGTCGTGGGCCTGTCTCGGGAGCGCCTCGCAGAACTCACCGACGTGCAGGGCGGCCACGGTCAGTGCCGAGGTGCGGCGCAAGGCACGGTCGTACGACCCGCCACCACGGCCCAGCCGCGTCCCCGTCCGGTCGACCGCCAGCGCCGGCACCACCACCAGCGAGCAGTCGGCCAGGGCGTCGCGGCCGAGCCGGGGCCCCGCGGGCTCGAGCAGCCCGTACGGCCCGGCGACCAGCGTCCCCTCGAACAGCACCCAGTCGAGGTCCCCGTCCTGGAGCAGGACCGGCAGGAGCACCTCCTGCGCCCGAGCCAGCAGCGCACCGGTCCCCGGTTCGGTCCCGATCGAGGCGTAGGCGGCGATCCGGCCTCCGGCGAGAGGCGCGAGGGCATCGGCGAGGCTCAGCTCGGCCGCCCTGCTCTGGTGGGCCGGGATCGTCTGCCGGCGCGAGAGCGCCTCCACCCGAAGCGCTCTCTTGCCGATGGTCACCGTGGGAGCATCTCACCGCCGATGTCCGGCGGATGCTCGGCGATCGGAGGTGAGGCATGACCCTGCGGACCCGGCTGGTCGCTGCCTTCGTCGCCGTGGTCCTCGTCCCCCTGCTCGTCGTGGTCGCCCTGCTGAGCTCCACGCTGCCTGCTGCGCTCGCCGACCGGCAGGGCCAGGGACTGGTCTCGAGCGGCCGGTTCGCCGCCACCGTCGTCTCCGAGCTGTGCAGCCGGGCCCGCGGTGCCGCGGAGGCGGCCGGACGGGCCTCTGCCACCGCTGCGCCCGAGGAGCTGCGCGCCGCTCTCGACCAGATCGTGCGCAGCGGCGTGGCCGACGGCGTCCGGGTCGTCGATGCCGACGGCGCGTCCCGGGCCGAGGCCGGAGCGGCCCCGACCCTGCCGCCACGTGACTGCAGTGCGGGTGACGCCGTCCGCACGGGTGCCGGGGTCCAGGTCGTGGGTGTGGTGCAGCTGCAGCGCCCCGGTGGTGGTGCAGCCGGCGCTGCGGTCGCCGCGTTCACGGTGGACAAGGCCCTCGCCACCCGCTTGAAGGACGTGGCCGGGCGTGGGCAGGTCGCCTTCCTGCTCGACGGGGAGGTCATCGCCTCGAGCGCGACGGTCCCCCCGGCACTGGTCGACGCGGCGCGCAACAGCGGTGACGACCCGGTGCTCGTCGACGGCCAGCACGCCTTCCTGACCGCAGCCCGCCCGGGCCAGCCGGTCGGGGTCCTGCTGACGCAGCGCGACGAGGCGGGTGCCGACGTCCTGCCGTACGCCCTCGCGGCCACCCTGCTGGTGGGGCTCGTTGCGATCGGCATCGCCGCCCTGCTGGCGAGAGCCACCACGCGACCGCTCGAGGAGCTGGGCGCCGCCGCCGCCCGGGTGTCGAGCGGAGACCTGACGACGGTGATCCCGGTGCGGTCGCGCGACGAGGTCGGGCGGCTGGCCGGGTCCTTCAACTCCATGACCGACGAGCTGCGCCGCTACATCGGCGCCCTCGAGTCCAGCCGCGACGAGCTCCAGGCCGGCGTCGCGCGGCTGGGGGACGCCCTGTCCGGCACGCACGACCTCGTCCGCATCCTCAACGTCGTCCTCGAGACCGCCCAGGCGTCGACCCGGGCGCGGGCCGGGGCGGTCCTCCTGCTCGACGGCGACGGGACCGAGCTCACGGTCGCCGTGGAGCACGGCCTGGAGGAGCACGACGTCAGGAGGGACCTGCGCCTGCCGGTGGGCGTCGGCGTGATCGGCCAGGTCGCGCACTCGGGCACCGCCGTCCGCGGGCGCATGGGCGACGGGCCCGGCCATCTGCACCCGGGGCCGGGTGAGCCGACGCAGACGGCGCTCATCGCCGTCCCCCTCAAGAGCTCCACGAAGGTGATCGGCGTCCTGGTCCTGTTCGAGCGCGGGGGCGGTGGCGAGTTCGGGGACGACGACCTGCAGACGCTCCGGACCTTCACCAGCCAGGCCACCGTGGCCGTCGACAACGTGCTGCTGCACGAGGAGACCCGCAAGCTGTCGATCACCGACGGCCTGACCGGTCTGTGGAACTACCGCTACTTCCAGATGACGGTCGGGAAGGAGATCGAGCGCGCCGCCCGGTTCAACCGCCCGCTCGCGCTGCTGATGCTGGACCTCGACCACTTCAAGCTGGTCAACGACGTGCACGGGCACCAGCGGGGAGACGTGGTCCTCGCCGAGCTGGCCGAGCGGGTGCGCCGCACGGTGCGGGACGTGGACACCCTCGCCCGCTACGGGGGCGAGGAGTTCGTGGTGGTCCTGCCGGAGACCGACGAGAAGGGCGCCGTCCAGGCGGCGGAGCGGATCAACGCCGTCGTCCGCCGCCACCCGTTCGGCGGCGTCGGCGAGGAGCCGCTCGAGATCACGGTGAGCATCGGCGTGGCGCTGTTCCCCACGCACGGTGCGACGTCCGCCGGCCTGCTGCGACGGGCCGACGAGGCCCTCTACGCCGCGAAGCGCGGTGGGCGCGACGGCTGGAGGCTGGCCCCGCCCGAGCCGCCTCGGACCCCTCCCGGACCCGACGACGCCGCGGTTCCGGCGGCTGCACCGAGGTTGCGGCCCAGCTCGTCGTAGGGTCGCGGTCATGACCGTGCCCCCGAGAGTGACCAAGGCCGTGATCCCTGCGGCAGGGCTGGGGACGCGCTTCCTGCCGGCGACCAAGGCGACGCCGAAGGAGATGCTCCCGGTCGTCGACAAGCCTGCGATCCAGTACGTCGTGGAGGAGGCCGTCCGCGCCGGGCTCGACGACGTGCTCATGATCACCGGGCGCAACAAGCGGCCGCTGGAGGACCACTTCGACCGGGCCGTCGAGCTGGAGCTCGCGCTCGAGGCCAAGGGGGACCTCGACCGGCTGGCCGCCGTGCGCGCCTCGAGCGAGCTCGCCGCCGTCCACTACGTGCGCCAGGGCGACGCGAAGGGCCTCGGGCACGCCGTGCTCGCCGCGGCGCAGCACGTCGGCCACGAGCCGTTCGCCGTGCTCCTCGGCGACGACCTGATCGACTTCCGCGACCACCTGCTCGAGCAGATGGTGGAGGTGCAGGCGCGCGAGGGCGGCAGCGTCATCGCGCTGATGGAGGTGCCGCACGACCAGATCAGCATGTACGGCTGCGCCGCCGTCGAGCCCGGCCCGGCCGACGACGTCGTCCGCATCACAGGGCTGGTCGAGAAGCCTCCGGTCGACGAGGCCCCCAGCGACCTGGCGATCATCGGCCGCTACGTGCTCTCGCCGACCGTCTTCGAGGTGCTGCGGACCCTCCCTGTGGGCCGGGGGGGCGAGTACCAGCTGACGGACGCCATCCAGGAGCTGATCGCCGTCGAGCCGGTGCACGGCGTGGTCTTCCGTGGCCGCCGCTACGACACCGGGGACCGGCTCGACTACCTCAAGGCCGTCGTCCGCCTCGCGGCCGACCGCGAGGACCTCGGCCCGCCGCTGCTCGACTGGCTGCGCGAGTGGCTGGCCGAGCAGCCGGGTGCGCAGGGCGCACCGTGATCAGCGTCAGCGAGCACCTCGAGCGCATCCTGTCGGTGATCGAGCCGCTGCACCCCCTGCAGCTGGGTCTGATGGACGCCCACGGCTGCGTGCTCACCGAGGACGTCGTCGCCGAGGACCCCCTGCCCGGCTTCGACAACAGCGCCGTCGACGGCTACGCGGTCCGCTGCGAGGACGTCGCGACGGCCAGCGCGCAGTCGCCGGTCGTGCTCCCGGTCACCGGCGACGTGGCGGCCGGTCCGGCCTCGCCGCTGCGGGTCCAGCACGGGCTGTGCGTACGGATCATGACCGGGGCGATGATGCCGGCCGGGGCCGACGCGGTGATCCCGGTCGAGTGGACCGACGGGGGAGTCGCGACCGTGCGGATCGACCGCCCAGTACCTGCCGGGGCCAACATCCGCCGATCGGGCGAGGACGTCGCCGCGGGCGAGACGGTGCTGACGGCCGGCACCCACCTCGGCGCCGTGCAGATCGGCCTCGCGGCGGCCGTCGGCCGCTCGCGCCTGGTCGTGCGCCCCCGGCCCCGGGTCGTCGTCGTCTCGACGGGCTCCGAGCTGGCCGAGGCGGGCACCCCGCTCGCCCCGGGACGGATCGTCGACAGCAACAGCCCGGCGCTCACGGCCGCAGCGGTCGAGGCGGGGGCCATCGCCTACCGCGTCGGCATCGTCCCGGACGACCCGCGCCAGCTCGCCGCCACGCTCGAGGACCAGCTGGTCCGGGCCGACGTCCTCGTCACCAGCGGGGGTGTCTCCGTCGGCGCGTACGACGTCGTCAAGGAGGTGCTGTCGCGCCTCGGCACCGTGCAGTTCGACCGGGTCGCGATGCAGCCCGGCATGCCACAGGGGTTCGGCACCATCGGTCCCGACAGCACGCCGGTCTTCGGCCTTCCCGGCAACCCGGTCAGCGCCCTGGTGAGCTTCGAGGCCTTCGTGCGCCCGGCCCTGCGCAAGATGCTCGGAGCGACGCCCTACGAGCGCCCCCGCGTACGAGCCGTCTCGAGCGTCGCCCTGACCAGCCCGAAGGGCAAGCGCTCCTTCCTGCGGGTGTCCCTGGGCGTCGACCAGGGGGCCTACGTCGTCACTCCGGTGTCCGGCACCGGTTCGCACCTGCTCGCCGGCATGTCCCGGGCCAACGCGCTTGCCGTGGTCCCCGAGGACGTCGAGCAGATCGCGGCGGGCGACTCCGTCGAGGTGCTGGTGCTCGAGCGCCGCGGCCGGTGACCGTGCCCCCGGCCGATGGGCAGGAGGCGGGGGAGGCCCTGCGCCTCACCCACCTCGACGAGGCGGGAGCGGCTCTGATGGTCGACGTCTCGGCGAAGGACGTCACGGCCCGCAGTGCCACGGCCACCGGCCGGGTCAGCCTGTCGGCGGAGTGCGTGGCCCTCCTGCGGGGCGCGGGCGTGCCCAAGGGCGATGCCCTCGCCGTGGCCCGGGTGGCCGGGATCATGGGCGCCAAGCGCACGCCCGACCTCGTCCCCCTCTGCCACCCGCTCTCGCTGTCCGGGGTGACCGTGGACCTCGTCGTCGAGGACGACGGGGTGTCGGTCACCGCCACAGCACGTACGACCGACCGGACCGGCGTCGAGATGGAGGCCCTGACGGCGGTCTCGGTCGCCTGCCTGACACTGGTCGACATGACCAAGGCGGTCGACCCCCGCTCGGTGATCGGCTCGATCCAGGTCGAGAGCAAGACCGGTGGCAAGACGGGGTCCTGGACGCGATGAGCCCGTCTCCGGCGACGGCGCTGCCCGGGCTGCCGCCGGGTGCCCGGGCGTGCGTCGTCACCGTCTCGGACCGGTCCTCGCGGGGCGAGCGACCCGACACGTCGGGCCCGCTGCTCGCCGGCCTGCTGAGCGCCCTCGGCCTCGAGGTCGCCCCCGTCGTCGTCGTCCCCGACGAGGTGCCCGCGGTCCAGGCAGCGCTGCGCGCGGCGTCCTCCGCCTCGTACGACCTGATCCTCACGACGGGGGGGACCGGCCTGTCGCCCCGGGACGTCACGCCCGAGGCGACCCGGCCCCTGCTGGAGCGGGAGGCCCCCGGGATCGCGGAGGCCCTGCGCCGCCAGGGGGCGCAGGCGGTGCCGACGGCTGTCCTGTCGCGCGGGCTGGCGGGCACGATCGGTCGCAGCCTCGTGGTGAACCTGCCCGGATCGACCGGGGGCGTACGCGACGGCCTGCTCGTGCTCGAGCCGGTGCTCGCGCATGCGCTGGCGCAGCTGCGCGGGGGCGGCGACCACCGGTGAGCGCGCCGGGCTGGCCCGCCCGTCTCGCCCACGAGGAGGTCGCCGTCCGTCCTCCACGGAGCCGGGACGGGGCCGCGTGGTCGCAGGTGCGGGTCCGCAACGCCGCCTGGCTGGAGCGGTGGGAGGGGCGCCCGCCCAGGTCCGAGCCCGCGCCGTGGGCGAACCGCAACAGCCCCGCGGTCTTCGCCACCCTGCTGCGCGTGCAGCGCAGGGAGGCCAAGGCCGGCCGGCTGCTGCCCTTCCTGCTCACGGTCGAGGACCGGGTGGCCGGCGCCATCACCGTCGGTGGGGTCACGCGCGGGGCCTTCGACAGCGCCCACGTGGGCTACTGGGTGGACGAGGGCGTGGCCGGCCGGGGCGTCATGACGACGGCGCTGGCCCTCGTGCTCGACCACTGCTTCGGGCCCGTCGGGCTCCATCGGGTGGAGGCCAACGTGCGGCCGGAGAACGGCGCCTCGCTCCGGGTCCTCTCGAAGCTCGGGTTCACCGCGGAGGGGCGGCACCGCCGCTACCTGTTCATCGACGAGCAGTGGCGCGACCACCTCGGCTTCGCGCTGCTGGCCGAGGACGCCCCGGACGGTGTCCTGCGCAGACTGGTCGAGGGCCGATCGGGCGCGTGACCAGGCAGAACGCCGACCGTCGTACGGCGCGCCATCCCCACGAGACACCGAACCGTCACTACCTTCGGGAGCCGTGGGCAGCGGTCTGATCCTCCTCGTCATCGTCGGTGCCTGGCTCGCCGTCCTGGTGCCGGTCGCGCTGCGCTCCCAGGAGTCCAACACCCAGACCACGGTCGAGGCGTTCCACGACGCGATGCGCGTGCTGTCCCGCCGCGAGGGGCTCGCCGTGGCTGCCTCTCCCGGCGAGCAGCCGGCGCCAGGCGGGACGTCGGCCGCCTCCCGTCGACGTCGGGTGCTCCTCGTCCTCGTCGTCGTCGCCGTGCTCAGCCTGCTCGGCGCCGTGGCCGGGCCGGGGTGGGTGCTCCGCCTCCACCTCGCAGCGGACGCCCTGCTCATCGGCTACCTGGGCTTCCTGCGCCACACGACGGTGCGCCGTGAACGCGAGCTGCGGCAGCGCCGGCGTCGCCCCGCGGTCCGGGAACCGGTGGCCGAGGCTGCAGGCGAACCTGTCCGGGCGATCTCTCGAAGCCAGGACGTGGCCGCTGTCGTGGCCGCCGCCCGGCGAGCTCAGGCCCGAGGGGCAGCGGCCGAGGCGGCAGTCCGCGCTCGCTCCCGCATCGCCGGCGTCCCGGACTCGATGCCGTCCCGGTCGGCCGTGGGCACCGCCCTCTACGCCGTGCCCGTGGCTGCGGTCGGTGACGTCGTCGAGCCGGCCCGGGGCGCGCAGGGGGCGGCGTGGAGCCCCGTCCCGGTCCCGTTGCCGGCCTACCTGACCGCGCCGGTCGCCCCCCGCCGGGCTCCCGTCGTGTCCCGCTCCGACGAGGGCGAGCGCCGCGACGAGGGCTTCGAGCGCAAGCGAGCCGTCAACGACTGAGGCGGCGCGCTGGTAGCGTTCGCGCTCGCGGGGCTGTGGCGCAGTCCGGTAGCGCACCTCGTTCGCATCGAGGGGGTCAGGGGTTCGAATCCCCTCAGCTCCACCCGCACGGGCAGCGGCGGCACGGCGATCCGCCGGCCCGCCGCCGCCTCGGCTTCAGATCCACGCTGCCGCTCAGATCCAGCTGCCGCTCAGATCCAGCTGCTCAGCCACATCCGGTCGAGCCACTCGGCGTACGGCAGCGCCTGCGCCGCGAGCACCGGGTAGAACCAGGCGAAGTTCAGGACGACCAGGCCCACGTAGACGGCGGTGCCGAACGTCCCGACCCGGCGCCGCTGAGACGAGGCGCCGGCGCCCCCGACGGCCCAGCCGGCGACGAGCGCGAGGCCGAGGCACACGAACGGGGCGGCAGGCAGCACGTAGAACAGGAACATCGTGCGGCCGTCCAGATCGTCACGCACCCACGGGACGATCGCGGTGAGGACCAGCAGGGCGACCGCCCCCGCCCGCCAGTCGCGGCGCGAGACCCACAACCAGACCAGGGCCAGCAGCATCGGGATCGAGGCCCACCAGATCGCCGGGGTGCCGATCGACAGGACCTCGCGGGCGCACGACTCGGCGGCACAGCCGTACTCGCCCCGCGTCACGCCGGCCGGGTAGTAGTACGACACCGGTCGCGCCAGCAGGAGCCAGCCCGAGGGGTGCGACTGGTAGGGGTGGGAGGTGCTCAGCCCGTCGTGGAAGGTGAAGATCTCCCGGTGGTACTGCACCAGGGAGCGGAAGGCCTCCGGGAGCAGCCCCGACAGGCCCGACGACGGGGCCGTCTCGGCCCACTGGCGGTCCCAGCCCTGGTCGCTGAGGAACCAGCCGGCCCACGACGAGACGTAGACCGCGAGCGGCAGGACCAGCAGCGACGGCAGCGCACCCGGCAGGGTCCGGAGCAGCGTCGCCCGCACCGGACGGTGGATGCCAGCGGTCCGCCGGGCCCCCACCTCCCAGGCGACGCTGAGCAGGACGAGGACCACGGCGTAGTAGACGGCGCTCCACTTGGTGGCGAGGCCCGCGCCGAGGCAGACGCCGGCCGCGATCCGCCACGGGCGCAGCCCCAGGCGGGGACCCCAGCCGGTGAGCATCGCCTCGTCGACCGCCGCCAGCCTCCGTCGGACCGCGTCGCGGTCGGCGACCAGGCAGGCGAAGGCGCCCAGCACCCAGGCCGCGAGGAAGATGTCCAGCATCGCCACCCGGCTCTGCACGAAGTGCAGGCCGTCGACTGCCAGGAGCAGTCCGGCGAGGCAGCCGAGGACCGTGGACCCGGTCATCCGCCGGGTCACCCGGACCAGGACGACGACCATGATCGTGCCGGCGACCGCAGCCGAGAAGCGCCAGCCGAACTCGGTCACGCCGAACAGCCGGATCCCCAGGGCGATCGCCCACTTGCCGAGCGGCGGGTGGACGATGAAGCCCGGCTGCCCGGTGGGTGTGCAGCTCATCGCCACCGAGCCGTCGTTCGCGTCGGTCTCGGTCGCCACCTCGACCCCGAAGCGGAGCAGGTTCTGCGCGTCGCAGGCGTAGTACAGCTCGTCGAAGATCCTCCCGGCCGGGATGTCGAGCCGGACGAAGCGCAGCAACCCGGCGAGCAGCCCGATCCCGAGCGCCGCGAGCCAGCCGCCACGGCCGTCGGTGGGCGGCAGGATCCGGGTGCGCCACGGGGCCGCCCCGGCAGCAGACGGCTCGCAGGACGCCGCGGCGGCCTCGCGCGTCGCGGTCATGCGGTCAGCCTAGGTACTGGGATCGGGGAGACTGGTGGACATGCCCCTCGTCCTCGCCGGTGCTCCGATCGGCCAGCCGACCGACGCGAGCGCCCGGCTCGTCGCGGTGCTCACCGATGCGGAGGTCGTCGCCGCCGAGGACACCCGTCGGCTGCACCGGCTCTGCGCCGACCTCGGGGTGCAGCTGTCGGGCCGGGTCGTCAGCTACTTCGAGGGCAACGAGGTGCAGCGCACCCCCGACCTGCTCGCGGCCCTGCGCGCCGGACAGCGGGTCGTCCTGGTCACCGACGCCGGGATGCCGACGGTGTCCGACCCGGGCTACCGCCTCGTGGCGGCCGCCGCCGCCGAGGGCCTCCCGGTCACCTGCGTGCCCGGTCCGTCAGCCGTCACGACGGCACTGGCCCTCAGCGGCCTGCCGACCGACAGGTTCTGCTTCGAGGGGTTCCTGCCCCGCAAGGGCGGTGAGCGCCGGGCGCGGCTGGCCGAGCTCGCGGCCGAGCCGCGCACCTGCGTCCTGTTCGAGGCGCCGCACCGGCTCGCCGACGCCCTGGCCGACATGGTCGAGGTGCTCGGCCCGGGCCGGCGCGCCGTCGTCTGCCGCGAGCTGACCAAGACCTACGAGGAGGTCGTACGCGGAACCCTCGCCGAGCTGCTCGCCTGGTCTGCCGACGGCGTGCGCGGCGAGGTCACCCTGGTCCTCGAGGGCGCGCCCACCCGTACCGCCGAGACCACCCCCGAAGAGCTGGTCGCGATGGTGAAGCTGGCCGAGCAGGCCGGTCTCACCCGCAAGGAGGCCCTCGCGTCGGTGGTGGCGGACACCGGGCGGTCGCGCAGCGAGGTGTACGACGCAGTCGTAGCGGCGAAGGCGGCGGGGGGAGCCGGGCGGCGAGCGGCCTTCGATCACTAGTGTCGACCCATGTCCCGCATCCTGACGGCCGTCGCCTGGCCCTACGCCAACGGCCCTCGCCACATCGGCCACGTCGCCGGCTTCGGCGTCCCCTCCGACGTGTTCAGCCGCTACCAGCGCATGGCGGGCAACGAGGTCCTCATGGTCAGCGGGACCGACGAGCACGGGACGCCGATCCAGGTGCAGGCCGACCGCGAGGGGGTCAGCGCCCGCGAGCTCGCTGACCGCTACAACCGGGTGATCGCCGAGGACCTGCAGGGGCTCGGGCTGTCGTACGACCTGTTCACCCGCACCACGACGCGCAACCACTACTCCGTCGTGCAGACCATCTTCAAGAGCCTGTACGACAACGGTTACGTCACCGAGCGCTCGCAGCTGTCGGCGATCGACCCGGTGACCGGGCGCGGGCTCCCGGACCGCTACGTCGAGGGCACCTGCCCGATCTGCAGCTACGACGGGGCCCGCGGCGACCAGTGCGACAACTGCGGCAACCAGCTCGACCCGAAGGACCTGATCAACCCGCGCTCGAAGATCGACGGCAAGACGCCGGCCTTCGTCGAGAGCGCCCAGTTCTTCCTCGAGCTGCCGGCGTTCGCCGAGGCGCTGGGCGGCTGGCTGCAGACCCGCACCGACTGGCGCCCCAACGTCCTCAAGTTCAGCCAGAACCTGCTGGACGACCTGCGGCCGCGGGCCATCACGCGCGACCTCGACTGGGGGGTCCCGATCCCGCTTCCCGGCTGGTCCGACCGCGAGGACAAGCGCATCTACGTGTGGTTCGACGCCGTCATCGGCTATCTCTCGGCCTCGGTCGAGTGGGCACGTCGCACCGGCGACCCCGATGCCTGGCGGCCCTTCTGGGGACCGGACGCGACGTCGGCGTACTTCATGGGCAAGGACAACGTCGTCTTCCACTCGGTCATCTGGCCGGCGCTGCTACTCGGGGCGAGCGGCAAGCCCGCCGGGAAGCCGGGGCCCCTGGGGGAGCTGGCCCTGCCGGGCGAGGTCGTCAGCAGCGAGTTCCTGACCATGGAGGGCAAGAAGTTCTCCTCCTCGCGCAGCGTCGTCATCTACGTGCGCGACGTCCTCGAGCGGTACGGCGCGGACGCCCTGCGCTACTACCTCGCGGCCGCGGGCCCGGAGAGCAGTGACACCGACTTCACCTGGTCGCAGTTCGTGACCCGCAACAACACCGAGCTGGTCGCCGGCTGGGGCAACCTGGTCAACCGCACCGTGTCGATGGTCGAGAAGAACATCGGGGCGATCCCCCCGGCCGGGGAGCTGCTCGGACCCGACCACGCCGCCCTCGAGGGGTCCCGGGCCGCGTTCGGCCCGATCGGCGCCCTGCTCGCCCGTTCGCAGCAGAAGGCGGCGCTCGCCGAGGCCATGAAGGTCGTCGCCGAGGCGAACCGCTACCTGTCCGAGCAGGCACCGTGGAAGCTCAAGGGCGACGACGAGGTGGCGCGTCGCGACACGGTCCTGCACGTCGCTCTGCAGCTCGTCGACGACGCCAAGACGCTCCTCACCCCGTTCCTGCCGGGCAGCTCGGAGCAGGTTCACCGCATGCTCGGCGGCACCGAGGTGTGGAGCGGGCAGCCCGAGCTGCAGGAGGTCGACGACCTCGACGGAGGGCCGGGCTACCCGGTCCTGATGGGGGACTACGACACCGAGGCCGTCTGGGAGAGCCGCCCGCTGCGGGTGGGCCACCAGGTGGCGAAGCCGGTCCCGCTGTTCGTGAAGCTGGACCCGTCGGTGGTGGACGAGGAGCTGGCCCGGCTCGAGGACGCCGCTCCGTGAGCTCCTCCGCCAGGCAGCGGGGTGCTGACCGGCGTGGGGAGCCCCCGCCGGCTCCCGAGCCCCTGTCCGTCGAGGTCCTGGACAGCCACGCCCACCTCGACATCATGGGCGTCGACGTCGACGAGGCGCTGGCGCAGGCGAAGTCGGTCGGGATCGGCGTCGTGGTGCAGGTCGGAGTCGACCTCCCTTCGAGCCGCTGGTCGGCCGAGCTGGCGGGTCGCTACGACGCGGTCCACGCCGCGGTTGCGCTGCACCCCAACGAGGCCGGCCGGGGCGCGGCCACCGACGAGGCCCTCCGCGAGATCGAGTCCCTGGCAGGGCTTCCCGCGGTCAAGGCCGTGGGCGAGACGGGCCTCGACTTCTTCCGCACCGAGGGCGAGGACGGCCAGCGCCTGCAGGAGGAGTCCTTCCGGGCCCACATCGCGATCGCCAAGCGGACCGGCACGGCCCTTGTCATCCACGACCGCGACGCCCACGACGCCGTGCTGCGCGTGCTCCACGAGGAGGGCCCGCCCGAGCGGGTGGTCTTCCACTGCTTCTCCGGTGACGCCGCGATGGCGAGGACGTGCGCCGACTCCGGCTTCTTCCTGAGTTTCGCCGGTCCTGTGACCTTCGCGCCGAACGACGCCCTGCGAGCCGCGGCGCAGGTGACGCCGGTGGACCAGCTCCTCGTCGAGACCGACGCACCCTTTCTCACCCCGGTGCCGTTCCGCGGGCGCCCGAACGCGCCCTACCTGGTCCCGCTGACCGTCCGGTCCCTCGCCGCGGTCAAGGGGCTCGAGGTCGACGAGCTGTGCCACGCTCTGGCCGCGAACGGCCGACGGGCCTTCGACTACCGCTGACCCGGACTCGTGAGAGGGATCACAGGTGTCCGGCTTGCACCCCTGTGGCCTGCAGGTTCCCCCCACTCCGGGCCCAAAAGCGGCGACTTCTGAAGATCGATCCCCCACCGAGGTGTTGCCGGGACGAGAACGGGCACCTAGCGTCGGATCCAAGACGCCGGGATCGTGCACCGGTGCGACAGCCTCCGCTGGCCCTCCATGGCCGGCTCTTCGGCGCGTCCACCCCCCACGTGCCCGGATCGCTTGACGTTCGGAGCCCTGTGAACCCCCCGCACCTGCCTGCCCTGCCCACTGCCGTGCGCCGCCCGGCCCTCGTCGTGCTGCTGACCGCCCTCGTGCTCGTCCTGCTGGGCGCCACCGGGTGGGCGCTCACCGGCAAGGACGCCACCCTGTCGATCGACGGCCAGCCGCGCGAGGTGTCGTTCCGAGGCGGCACCGTCTCCGCTGTCCTCGACGCCGCCGACGTCTCCGTCGGCGAGCACGACTCGGTCGTGCCTTCGGCCGGCGCGCGGGTGGAGGACGGTGCCCGGATCGCCGTGCGCCGCGGGCGCCAGCTCGAGCTCGTCGTCGACGGCCAGAAGCGCACCGTGTGGGTGACCGCCGCGTCGGTCGACGAGGCCCTCGACCAGGTGGGTCTGCGCCAGCCCGGGCTCGCCCTGTCGGCGTCCCGCTCGCGAGGCATCCCGCTCGAGGGGCTCACCCTCGAGGTCGTCACCCCCAAGCGCATCACCCTCACCGCTGACGGCGTCACCCACGAGCGGCAGAGCACCGCGACGACCGTGGGCGCGGCCCTGGTCGAGCAGGGCATCGCCCTGGACGCCGACGACCGCGTGTCCCTGCCGCAGACCGACCCGGTGGTCCCGGACCTCGCCATCAACGTGGCGCGGGTCGCCTCGGAGCGGGTCGACGAGGACGTCGCCGTCCCCTTCACGACCGAGCGCCGCGACGACCCCGCGCTCCTCGTCGGCGTCACCAGGCAGGTCAGCGCCGGCAAGGCCGGCGTCGAGCGACGAACCACCGAGCGCGTGATCGTCGACGGCGCCGTCGAGAGCACCAGCGTCGTCGCGACGACGACCGTGACCGCCCCGGTCAACCGCGTCGTCTCGGTCGGCACCAAGCCCAAGCCGGCGGCCGCGCCGCGCGTCGCCGCGGCGCCGAGCGCCCCGGCCGCCGCCCAGGATTCCGGTCCCCGGGCCGGTACCGGGTCGGCGGGCCTGAACTGGGCTGCTCTGGCGCAGTGCGAGTCGGGTGGCAACCCCCGGGCGGTCAACCCGAGCGGCACCTACCGCGGGCTGTACCAGTTCTCGCTGCAGACCTGGCGTGGCGTGGGTGGCAGCGGCGACCCGATCGACGCGAGCTCCGGCGAGCAGACCTACCGCGCGCAGCTGCTGTACGACCGCAGCGGGGCCGGTCAGTGGCCCGAGTGCGGCCGCCGCCTGTTCAGCTGATCCGCCCTCCTCACGCGCGGGTCCGCTAGACAGTCCCCATGGCTGACTCGGGACTGCTGACAGCCTCGGACGTCCGGGCTCTCGCGAGCCGTCTGCAGCTGCGCCCGACCAAGACCCTCGGCCAGAACTTCGTCATCGACCCCAACACCGTCCGGCGCCTCGTGCGCGTGGCCGGTGTCGGGGTCGACGACGTCGTGGTCGAGGTCGGCCCGGGCCTCGGCTCCCTGACCCTCGGACTGCTGGAGGTCGCCTCCAGGGTCGTCGCCGTGGAGATCGACCCGGTGCTCGCCGGTGAGCTCCCGGCCACGGTGGCCGCACGCGCTCCCGACCGGGCCGACCGGCTCGAGGTGGTCCTGCAGGACGCCCTGACCCTCACGTCCGTCCCGGGGCCGAGCCCCACGGCCTTCGTCGCCAACCTGCCCTACAACGTCGCCGTCCCGGTCCTGCTCCGGCTGCTGGAGCACCTGCCGTCCCTGCGGAGCGGGCTGGTGATGGTGCAGGCCGAGGTGGCGGACCGGCTCGTCGCCCCGCCCGGGAGCCGCACCTACGGCGTGCCGTCGGTCAAGGCCGCCTGGTACGCCGAGGTGCGCCGGGCCGGGGTCATCGGTCGCAACGTGTTCTGGCCGGCCCCGAACGTCGACTCCGGGCTGGTCGCGTTCCGGCGCCGTCCGCCGCCTGCAGGCGACCGCCTCCAGACCTTCGCAGTCGTCGACGCCGCCTTCTCCCAGCGCCGCAAGACCCTGCGCGCCGCGCTGTCCGGCTGGGCCGGGTCGGCGGCGACCGCCGAGCAACGCCTTCGCGCCGCGGGGCTGGACCCCGGCGCGCGCGGTGAGGTCCTCGGCGTCGAGGACTTCGCCCGCCTCGCCGCCACCGCCTCCGCGCCCGCCGCGCAGGGGCCGCCCGGCGGCCGCCCGTAGGCTGACGGTCAGCCTCCCGTCGTGCCTCGAGTCCCTGGAGCCAGTCCTGCCTCGCCGTCCCACGCCCGACCGCGTCCTCGTACGCGCTCCGGCGAAGCTCAACCTGCACCTGTCGGTGGGGGCGCTGCGACCGGACGGCTTCCACGACCTCACGACCGTCTACCAGGCCGTGGGGCTGTACGACGAGGTGACGATCGAGCGGGCCGACGCCCTGACGGTGACCGTGGAGGGCCCGGGCGCCGACCTCGTGCCGCTCGATGCCACGAACCTGGCGGCCCGGGCCGTCGTGCTGCTCGCCGAGCGCAGCGGGAACGACCCCCGGGTGGCCGTGCACCTGCGCAAGGGCATCCCCGTCGCCGGTGGTTGCGCGGGCGGCTCGGCCGACGCGGCGGCGGCGCTCGTCGGCTGCGACGCCCTCTGGGGCGCCCTGCAGACCAGGGACCAGCTCGCGCGGTGCGCCGCCGAGCTGGGCAGCGACGTCCCCTTCTCCCTGCACGGCGGCACGGCGCTCGGGACCGGCCGCGGGGAGCGGCTGACCCCGGTGCTCGGGCAGGGCAGCTACTCCTGGGTGCTGGCCCTCTCCGACCTCGGGCTCTCGACACCCGCGGTCTACGACGAGCTCGACCGGCAGCGCGAGACCGGCCCGGTGGGCGTGGTGTCCGACCCGTCCGAGGTCCTCGCTGCCCTGCGCAGCGGGGACGCGGTCGCGCTCGGGCACGCGCTGGGCAACGACCTCCAGCCGGCCGCGCTCGCCCTGGCGCCGTCCCTGCGCCCCCTGCTCGAGGCCGCCAGGTCCGCCGGTGCCCTGGGCGCGATCGTGTCGGGCTCCGGCCCGACGGTCGCCGTGCTCGCCCGCGACGACGGGCACGGGAAGGCGCTGGCCGCGGCGCTGGAGCGGTCGGGCACCTGCGACGGCGTGCGCCAGGCCAGCGGGCCGGCGCCCGGCGCCAGGGTGGTGCACGCCTGATGGCCGTCAACCTGCTGAACCTCGAGAACGTCACCGTCGCCCACGGGACCCGCCTGCTGCTCGACTCCGTGTCGCTGGGTGTCTCCGAGGGCGACCGCATCGGCGTCGTCGGTCGCAACGGCGGCGGCAAGACGACGCTGCTCAAGACGCTCGTGAAGGACGAGGAGCCGCACTCCGGGCGGGTCACGCACTCCAGCGGCCTGCGGATCGGCCTGCTCACCCAGGACGTCCGCGTCGACCCGGCCCTGACCGCCCACCAGGCGATCCTGGGCGAGACAGCCGAGCACACCTGGGCGGGCGACGCCCGCGTGCGCGAGGTGCTCGACGGCCTCGGGCTGCACGACATGGGCCTCGACAGCGTGATCAGCACCATGTCCGGTGGTGAGCGGCGTCGGGTGGCCCTCGCCGCCCTGCTGGTGCAGGAGTGGGACCTGCTGGTCCTCGACGAGCCGACCAACCACCTCGACGTCGAGGGGGTCGCCTGGCTCGCCGCCCACCTGGTCCAGCGCAGCCCGACCCAGGCCCACCTCGTGGTGACTCACGACCGCTGGTTCCTCGACGAGGTCAACAGCACCACGTGGGAGGTGCACGACGGGGTCGTCGACTCCTACGACGGCGGCTACTCCTCGTACGTCCTCGCCCGCGCCGAGCGCGACCGGATGGCCTCGACGGCGGAGCAGAAGCGCCTGCAGCTGGTCAAGAAGGAGCTGGCCTGGCTGCGGCGTGGCCCGCCGGCCCGGACGTCGAAGCCCCAGTTCCGCATCGACGCCGCCAACGCCCTGATCGCGGACGAGCCGCCGGCGCGCGACGACATCGCGCTGCAGCGCTTCTCTGCGGCGCGGCTCGGCAAGACGGTCTACGAGCTGCACGCCGTGTCGCTGGCCTTCGGCGACAAGGTGCTGCTCGACGCCGTCGACTGGAACATCGGTCCCGGCGACCGGGTCGGGGTCGTGGGCGTCAACGGTGCGGGCAAGTCGACGGCGCTCAAGCTGCTGGTCCAGCAGCTCGAGCCGGACGCCGGCCGCGTCGTGGTGGGGCAGACGGTCAAGCCGGCCTACCTGTCGCAGGAGGTGGCCGAGCTCGACCCGACGCTCCGGGTCCTCGAAGCCGTCGAGCAGGTGGCCAAGGTGGTCGACCTCGGGGGCGGCAAGACCATCGGCGCGTCCTCGCTCGCCGACCGCTTCGGGTTCACCGGCAACGCCCAGTGGACCCGGGTCGGCGACCTGTCCGGTGGCGAGCGCCGGCGCCTGCAGATCCTGCGGCTGCTCATGGGCGAGCCGAACGTGATCCTGCTCGACGAGCCGACCAACGACCTCGACATCGACACGTTGAACGCGCTCGAGGACCTGCTCGACGGATGGCCCGGAACCCTGATCGTGGTGAGCCACGACCGCTACTTCCTCGAGCGGGTCACCACCACGACGGCGTCCCTGATGGGCGACGGCTCGGTGGCCGCGCTGCCTGGCGGCGTCGAGGAGTACCTCGCCAAGCGCCGCAGGGCCGCACCGGCGGCAGCTCCGAAGTCGAAGGGCGGCGGTGACTCGCGGGCCGCCAAGAAGGAGCTGTCACGGGTCGAGCGCGAGATCGCGCGCCTGGACACCAAGGGCGCGAAGCTTCAGGCCGAGATGGCCGAGAAGGCAGCCGACTTCACCGCGGTCGCCCGCCTCGACGACGAGCTGCGCGCGCTCCAGGTCGAGAAGGCGGCGCTCGAGGACACCTGGCTCGAGCTCTACGAGCAGCAGCTCGACGGCTAGCTCGGCAAGGCCGTGGTGTGGCGCTTCCTGGGCACGTGCACCTGGCCTGAGACCTCCTCCGGTGCCGGCACGCGGGTGGGCGTGCGGCCCTGGTCCCGCAGCAGCCCGGCGAGCGTGACGGCGTCGCGCAGCGCGGCTCCACCGGGGTCGTTGTTGGTGTAGACGAAGGCGTCCTCGGAGTCGTCCCAGGTCTCGGCGAGCCGCACGGCCCAGTCGCGCAGGACGCCGTCGTCGTACGGGAACACGTCGTCGCCCCCACCGGCGTGCAGCCGCAGGTAGCCCCAGTCGGCGGTCCGCCACAGCGGAGCGACCGGCTGGCTGTACTTGTCGGCCCAGACCAGCGCGGCCCCGCGTGCCGTGAGGACGTCGCGCAGGTCCGGGTTCCACCAGGACCCGTGGCGCGGCTCCACGGCGATGCGCGTGCTCGCCGGGAAGCAGGCGAGACAGTCGTCCAGCAGGACCGGGTCGCTCTGGAGCGTGGGGGGCAGCTGCAGCAGCACCGGTCCCACCTTGTCGCCGAGCCCTGCCACCCGCTCCATCAGCCGAGCGACCGGCTCGGCCGGGTCCTTCAGTCGCTTGATGTGGGACAGGAACCGCGACGCCTTCACCGTGACGACGTAGTCGTCGGGGGTCCGGGCCGCCCACTGCTCGAAGACGGTCCGCTCGGGCAGCCGGTAGAAGCTGTTGTTGACCTCGGTCGTCGCGAAGGCGGCCGCGTGGTGCTCGAGCCAGCGACCCTTGGGCAGCTCGGGCGGGTAGAAGCGCCCCCGCCAGTCGTCGTACTGCCAACCGGAGGTGCCGACCAGGACGGGCATGCCGGACGCCTACCCAGGCACGCGTCGATCATCGCCCCACGGGTACCAGCGCGTCGCAGTGATCCCTCCCCTCGTCCTGGAGATCGTCATGGCCACCACCCGCACCGGCAACCGATCGATCAACTCCGTCGTCGCCGCCGTCTTCGGCGCGACGTACGTCCTGGTCGGCCTCGCCGGCTTCTTCGTCAGCGACACGGTCGCGGACACCAACGACAACACCCTGCTCGGGTTCGAGGTCAACCACCTGCACAACGCGACCCACCTGCTGATCGGGTTGGCGCTGCTGGCGGCCTCGCGCCGGACCGAGAGCGCGCGCAAGACGAACCTCGTGATCGGCGCGGTCTACCTGCTGCTCGCCGTCCTCGGCCCGTTCATCGAGGACACCTCGGCCAACGTCTTCGCGCTCAACGGCGCCGACCACGTCCTGCACCTGCTCAGCGGGGCCCTGCTGGTCGGCGTGGCCCTGCTGGCCGACAAGCACGCTCGCTCCCGTACGACGGTCTAGTCGCACGGCCGCGCCGGGCTCCTGGGTCAGACCCTGGGAGCCCTGCGCGCGTCGAGCCGCTCCTTCTTCGCCCACCGCACGTCGTAGGCCCAGCCGAGCTTCTCGAACCCGCGGATCAGCTCGGCGCTCGTGTCGACCTGGTAGCGGTCGACGCCGTGGCGCGCGGCCGTCGGGTCGGCGTGGTGCAGGTTGTGCCAGCTCTCGCCCATCGAGATCAGGGCCAGGGGCCAGACGTTGCGCGACTGGTCCCGGGTCAGGAACGGGCGGTCGCCGACCGCGTGGCAGATCGAGTTGATCGACCAGGTGGCGTGGTGCAGGACCGCCATGCGCACGATCGACGCCCAGAAGAACGCGGTGAGGGCTCCCATGGCCGCGGAGTCGCCGACGGCCGCGGCCCACGCCGCGCCGAGCAGGGGAGGGAGCCCCAGGCTCAGGGCGACCCACAGCGGGAACAGCCGGTTGACCAGGTGGACGTCCTTGTCGGCGAGCAGATCGGGCGCGAAGCGCTTCTGATCGGTCTGCTCGAGGTCGAACAGCCAGCCGATGTGCGCGTGCCACAGGCCCTTGCTCAGAGCGCGGAAGCTGGTGCCGTAGCGCCAGGGGCTGTGCGGGTCGCCCTCCTTGTCGGAGTAGGCGTGGTGGCGGCGGTGGTCGGCGACCCAGCGGGTGACCGGGCCCTCGACCGCCAGGCTCCCCGCGACGGCGAGAGCGATCCGCAGCGGCCGCCGGGCCTTGAACGAGCCGTGGGTGAAGTAGCGGTGGAACCCGACCGTGATGCCGTGGCCGCTGACGGCGTAGAAGACGGCACTGAGCACGACGTCGCGCCACGAGAGCCCGTTGCCCCACAGGACGACGCCGCTGGCGAGGACCGCGAGCAGCGGCACGGCGATGAAGGCGGCCAGGGCGATCTGCTCGAGCCGGGCCCACAGGCGGGTACGCGGGATCTCCTGCAGCGGGCGGGCGGTGTCGCCGTCGTACTCGATCGTGGTGATGGGGGCGTCCAGCGCCGGCTCGGTCATCGTCAAGGGAGAGGGTCCTCACGGGCAGGCGGCCGCTGTGCGACCGGCAGGTGCACAGGTCTGCCCCGCCGCCAGCGGGGCCACACGCGCGCTCTCGCTCAGCTCATCGCGGTCCCGTGGCCCCTGCGGCACGCGGCGCGACGACGGCAAGGGCCACCGTCAGCTCCAGGACCGTCTCGGGGTCGTGGAGCCGGTCCCCGTACAGCTCGCGCAGCTGGGTCATGCGGTAGCGCACGGTCTGCGGGTGCACGACGAGGTCGGCCGCCACCTGCTCCCGGCGGCCCTGGTGGAGCAGCCACGAGCGAAGGGTCTCGGCCAGGCGGTCGGCCGTGCCGGGGCGCAGGCCGGAGAGCGGGGCGAGGGCCCGGGTGCGGAGGTCGGCGAGGGCCTCCGGGTCGGCGCTGAGCACCAGCGCCGCGAGCTGCTCGTCGGTGTCGAGCGGCTCGTCCGGCAAGCAGCCGAGCATCTCGAACGCCCGCACGGCCCGGCGGTACGACGCCGAGGCGGCCGTCCAGGGGCGGCTCGGCCCGACGACCGCGGGTCGCCCCGCGAGCACCCGGAGCAGCTGCGTCCGGTTCACGCCGGCGGCGTCGGGGACGAGCAGGACCGCCATCGACTGCTCGTCCAGGGAGGCGGGCGCGGTGGTCGTGGCGCCCGCCCCGAGCGGACCCAGGTCGCTCGAGACCGTGAGCGTGCGCGGGTCGAGCAGGGAGACGGCTCCGCGCACCCGGACCCAGGGCACGAGCACCGCCGTGAGCTCGGCCGGAGGGGCCCAGTCCGCCCGCTCCGCGCTCGCCACCAGCTTGTCGGGGGTGGCGCCGGCGAGCAGCTCCTGGCCGAGCCGCTCGAGGTAGCCCTGCCGGACCCGCCCCGTCGTGGCCAGCTCGTCGGCGTGGCCGGCCACGCTGGAGGCCGAGAGCTGGTCGATGTAGGCGAAGACCAGCTCGGCGAACGCGGCCAGGGTCTCGGCGTCGAGCCCGGCGGCGACCCCGCGGGTCGACATCGTGCGCCAGGAGACCCGGGCCCCGATGCGGTAGGCCGACAGCAGCGCGTCGGTGGAGCGGCCGCTGCGCGCCTCGCCTCGGCCGAGCTGGTAGGCGCCCTCCACGGCCGGTGCTGCCGGGGTGCGCGGATCGGCACCTCGCTCGCCCGTCGCCAGCGACAGGAAGGCGCCGAGCGCGACCTGCACGGCGTTGCGGATGATGTCGCCCATCGGCCCCGAGAAGGCGTCGGTGTAGCTCGGCACCTCCACGATGATCACCGCCACCACGTCGTCGGCGACCTCGGGCAGCACGGCCCGGATCTCCGCTGCAGCCGCGGCGGGCAACAACAGCTGGATCTGGTCACGGTTGTCGGGTGACATTTGTTCTCTCCGAACAAAGAGTGGACGCACCTTCACATTCCTTGGACAGGACTTTATCCCCTCGAGTCCAGCATCCTTGATACATGACCACCACCGCACTGCCTCGTCAGGCCGGCACCATCGCCGGTCGGGAGACGCTCACGCTGCGTCAGCGCCTGCGTCGGCTCGCCGATGCGGCCGTGACGCCGCTCGAGCTCGACGACGTGCTCGACGTGTTCCACCCGCTCCGCTCGGGTGCCGACCTGCGCGGTCGGATCGTCGAGGTCCGCGCCGAGACCGCCGACTCCGCCACCCTGGTCATCAAGCCCGGCAAGGACTGGGCCGGCCACGTGCCCGGCCAGTACGTCCGCATCGGCGTGGACGTCGAGGGCGTCCGCCTGTACCGCAACTACTCCCTGACCCACGGCCCGCGCCCCGACGGCTGCATCTCGATCACCGTCAAGGCCATCCCCGACGGTGTCGTCTCCAACCACCTGGTCCGCCGCGTCAAGGCCGGCCAGATGCTGCAGCTCGGTCAGGCCGCCGGCGACTTCGTGCTCGCCGACCCGTTGCCGACCAAGCTGCTCCTGGTCACCGCCGGGTCCGGCATCACCCCGGTGATCGGGATGCTGCGCAACATGTTCTCCCGGGC
>JAOPWP010000128.1 GCA_025965615.1 Frankiales bacterium | reverse complement strand
ACATCAGGTGCAGCCGGTCTGCCGGCAGGGGGGTCGCGCGGTCGAACGCCTGGGTCACGAGGCCGACGGTCGACAGGTCACCGAGCAGGATCGCCCCGGTGACCACGCCGTGCCGGACGACGAGCTTCTTGTAGACGTGCCGGGCGGGGTCAGCGAAGCTGAGCACCTCGAGCCCGTCGCCGGTGTCAGCCGGCTCTGCTGCGGTGTCGCCCATGGCGGCGACCTCGAGGCCCATCGCCTTGAGCCGGGTGACGGTGCGCGAACCGGCGTAGCGGCCGGGCTTCCCGGTCAGGACGTCGGCCAGGACCGCTGCCTGCTCCCAGGCCGGCGCGACCAGGCCGTAGACCTGGTCGCGGTGCTGGGCGCATTCACCGATCGCGTAGACGTGCGGGTCCTCGGTGCGCAGCTCGTCGTCCACGAGGACCGCGCGACCGACCGGCAGCCCGGCTGCGCGGGCGAGGTCCACCTGGGGGCGGATGCCGCAGGCGAGCACGACCAGGTCCGCGTCGACGTGACGGCCGTCGGCCAGCCGTACACCGGTGACCCAGCGGCCCCCGGTGACCGCGGCCGCGAACGACCCCAGGTGCACGCCGACCCCGAGGGACTCGACGGCCCGGCGCAGCACGGCACCACCGGTGGGGTCCAGTTGGGTCTCCATCAGGTGGCCGGCTCCGTGCACCACGTCGACCTGCAGGCCGTGCCGCATCAGGCCGCGCGCGGCCTCGAGCCCCAGCAGACCGCCGCCGACGACGACCGCCCGGCGTGCCCTGCCCGCGCCCTCTGAGATGGCCTCGCAGTCGTCGAGCGTGCGGAAGACGTGGACCCCCGCGAGCAGCCGGCCGTCGTGGCCGGCGATGCCCTGCACCGGGGGGACCAGCGCGGTCGAGCCGGTGGCGAGGACGAGGACGTCGTACGGGGTGGTGCTGCCGTCCCCGGCCAGCACGGTCCGGGCGGTCCGGTCGATGCTCCGGACGCTCGTCCCGAGGCGCTGGACGACGTGCCCCGGTGCTTCGGTCAGGTCGATCTCGTCGTAGCCCCTCTTGCCGGCGAGGACGTCCGAGAGCAGCACCCGGTTGTAGGCGGGACGGTCCTCTGCGCCGAAGACGGTCACCAGGGCGGACGGCTCGCGCCGGGTCACCTCCTCCACCAGGCGGGCGCCGGCCATGCCGTTCCCGATCACCACGACGCGGGTCATCGGGCCGCCTCCGACAACCGGTCGATCCGGGCCGCGCACACCTTGAAGGCGGGCATGCGCGAGACCGGGTCGAGGGCGTCGCTGGTCAGCAGGTTGGCCCGCTGGCGGCCGGCCCAGTGGAAGGGCACGAACACCGTGTCGGGGCGGATCGCGTCCGTGATCCTGGCGCGGACGAAGGCCTCACCCCGACGGGTGCTGACGCGGACCCGCTCGCCGTCGGAGACCTCGAGCCGCTGCGCGAGGAAGGGGTGGAGCTCGACGAACGCGGCGGGCGCCGTGGAGGCGAGGGCGTCGATCCGCCGGGTCTGCGCACCGGACTGGTACTGCGCGGTGACGCGGCCGGTCGTGAGCAGCAGGGGGTAGGTCTCGTCGACCGGCTCCGCGGAAGGGGGCTGGGAGACGGGCACGAACCGGGCGCGGCCGTCGGCGGTCGCGAACTGGTCGAGGAACAGCCTGGGCGTCCCGGGGTGGTCCTCGTCGGGGCAGGGCCAGTGCAGCTCCTCCCCGGCCGCCAGCCGGCCGTAGCTGATCCCGGCGTAGTCGGCGGCGCCCCCGGCACTGGCCCGGCGGAGCTCGTCGAACGCCTCCTGCGGGACGACGGGGAACGCTGTCGTCGCACCGAGCCGCTCCGCCAGCCCGGCCAGCACGTGCAGGTCGGTGCGCACCCCGACCGGCGGGTCGAGTGCCCGGCGCCGCAGCAGGACCCGCCCCTGCAGGTCGGTCGTCGTGCCGTCCTCCTCCGCCCACTGGGCGACCGGCAGGACGACGTCGGCCATCTCGGCCGTCTCGGACAGCACCACGTCGGCGACCACCAAGCAGTCCAGCGCAGCCAGGCGGGACTGCACGTGGGCCGCCCGGGGTGCGCTGACGACCGGGTTGCTGCCCATGAGCAGCAGGGCGGACGGGCCGTCCTCGGTGCCGAGCGCGTCGAGCAGCTCGTACGCCGAGCGTCCCGGCGACGGGAGGTCGTCGGCGTCCATCCCCCAGACCCCGGCGACGTGGGCGCGGGCGGCCGGGTCGTCGAGCCTGCGGTAGCCGGGGAGCTGGTCGGCCTTCTGGCCGTGCTCACGGCCGCCCTGGCCGTTCCCCTGACCGGTGAGGCACCCCCACCCGGAGCCAGGCCGACCGGCCAGACCCAGGGCCAGCGCCAGGTTGATGAACGAGGAGACGGTGTCGACACCGTGCGCGTGCTGCTCTGCTCCACGCGCGGTGAGGATCAGGGCCCGATCGGCTTCGGCCAGCAGGCGCACGGCCTCCCGGAGCGCCGGCTCGGCGACGCCGGTGACCCGCTCCACCTGGGCGGGCCAGCAGCCGGCGACCGCCCGTCGTACGTCCACCCAGCCCTGCGTGCGGGAGGCGACGTAGTCCTCGTCGACGTGGCCGAGCTCGATCGCGAGGAAGAGCAGGCCGTTGGCCAGCATGAGGTCGGTGCCAGGCTGCGCCTGCAGGTGGAGCGTCGCCACGGCCGCCGTCGGCGTCTTGCGCGGGTCGACCACGATCAGGCTGCCACCGGCCTCCCGCTGCCGGGTGATCCGCTGCATGACGGGCGGCATCGTCTCGGCCAGGTTGCTGCCGACGAGCAGGAGACAGTTCGCGGTGTCGACGTCGTCCAGGGGGAAGGGCATCCCGCGGTCGAGTCCGAAGGCGCGCATGGCACCCGCCGCAGCCGAGCTCATGCAGAAGCGACCGTTGTAGTCGATCTGACTCGTGCGCAGCACAGCTCGGGCGAACTTGCCCAACAGGTAGGCCTTCTCGTTGGTGAGCCCGCCTCCGCCGAACACGCCGACGGCGTCGGCGCCCCTGAGCTCCTGAGCGCGCGAGAACCCGGCGGCGGCGCGGTCCAGGGCCTCGTCCCAGCTCGCCGGGCGCAGGCGGCCGTGCCGGCCGTCGCGCACGAGCGGGGTGGTCAGCCGTCGCGGCGAGGCCAGCAGGTCCGCTGACGTCCAGCCCTTGCGGCACAGACCGCCGGCCCCGGCCTCGACCTCCGCGCCTGCACCGGCGGGGGTCAGTGTCATGGAGCACTGCAGGGCGCAGTAGGGGCAGTGGGTCTGGGCCGACCGCAGCGACGACCCCGAGGTGCTCGCGGGGTGCGCGCGGGTCGGCGAGAGCAGGGGAAGGGGCACCCGCACACCGTGCCGCCCCCAGGTGCCGGGTCGGTGTCCCGCGTGTTCCGGCTGTGTGACGAGGTGCTCATCCCCCGCAGCTCACACAGTGAGGTTGCCTGGGACATCCTTGCGAAACAGGATCGCAACCTGAGGCGGCCACGATGTTGCGACCGCCCGACGAAGGAGCACCTCGTGACCGACCTGGAACCCCTGGCCGGGTTCACCGTCGCGGTCACCGCGGCCCGCCGCAGCGAGGAGCTGACGGCGCTGCTGACCCGGCGCGGCGCCCGCGTCATCGAGGCGCCCGCCATCCGGATCGTCCCGACCCACGACGACGAGCAGCTGCTGGCGGCCACGCGCGGCTGCGTCACCAACCCCCCCGACGTGGTCATCGCGACGACGGGGATCGGCTTCCGGGGCTGGATGGAGGCCGCGGACGGCTGGGGACTCGGTGAGCAGCTGCGCAGCTGCTTCGCGAGCTCTGAGCTGCTCACCCGCGGCCCGAAGGCCAAGGGCGCCGTGCGCGCCGCGGGTCTTGCGGAGACCTGGTCGCCGGACAGCGAGGCCAGCGACGAGGTCCTGGCCCGGTTGCTGGCGGAGGGCGTCCAGGGCCGCCGGGTCGCCGTCCAGCTCCACGGGGAGCCTCTGCCCGAGCTGACCGGAGCCCTTCGGGAGGCCGGCGCCGACGTCGTCGAGATCCCCGTCTACCGCTGGGTCCCTGCAGCTGACCTGCGACCCCTGCGCCGGCTGGTCGAGCAGGTGGTGTCGGGACAGGTGGACTGCATCACCTTCACCAGCGCCCCGGCCGTCGCGAGCACCCTGAACGTCGCCCGCGAGGACGGCCGCGAGAAGGCCTTCCTCGCGGCGCTGGCCGGTGACGTGCTGCCTGCCTGCGTCGGCCCGGTCACCGCTGCCCCTCTGGAGCGGCGCGGCGTCCCTACGGTGCAGCCTGCGCGGGCACGTCTGGGCGCCCTCGTCCGCACGGTGGTCGAGCAGCTCCCGGCACGGCAGACGCGCACGGTCCACGCCGCCGGCCACCGTCTCGAGCTGCGCGGGCACAGCGTGCTGGTGGACGGGCGGACGGTCGCCCTGACCATGCGCCAGACCGGGGTGCTGACTGCCCTGATCGACAGCGGGGGGCGGGTGCTGTCCCGGCCCGACCTGCTCAAGGTGGCCTGGCGCGACGAAGCGGCCGACGAGCACGCCGTCGAGATGACGGTGGCCCGGTTGCGTACGGCTCTCGGGCCTGCGAGCGCAGTCGTGCAGACGGTCGTCAAGCGCGGGTACCGCCTCGCTTCCGCCGAGACCTGAGACCCCCGGCGCCGCACACGGCCTGCGAGGCGGTGTGAGCGAAAGGTGACGTCCCGTCCTCCGCAGGGCGACGGCCCCGGAACACCTGCTCCATAGCGTTTCTCGCAACGCGGCTACCCAGCTGCCTCTCACTCCCAGGAGCCTTCGTGAGCGTGCCGACCCGGCCCGAGACCGCATCGTCGCCCGTCCTCCTCCCGTCGCCCGATCTCGCTCCCTCGCTGTCCGACGACGAGCTCCTGCAGCGCCGCGACTCCCGGTGGATCGACCACTGGGAGCCCGAGGACCCGCAGTTCTGGGAGGCCGTGGGCAGGAGGACGGCGAAGCGCAACCTGATCTTCTCGATCCTGTCGGAGCACGTCGGCTTCTCCGTCTGGGTCATCTGGTCGGTGATGGTGCTGTTCATGCCGGAACCCGTGTGGGGCTTCTCCGTCACCGACAAGTTCCTGCTCACGACGACGCCCGCCCTGCTCGGCTCCCTGGTGCGCCTGCCCTACACCTTCGCCATCGCGAAGTTCGGCGGCCGCAACTGGACGGTCGTGTCGGCTGCGCTGCTGCTCGTACCTGCCGTCCTGGCGCTGTTCCTGCTCGAGCCGGGAGTGTCGTTCGGGACGCTGCTGGTCGTGACCGCGATCGCCGGCGTCGGGGGTGGCAACTTCGCCTCGTCGATGGCCAACATCAACAACTTCTACCCGCAGCACCTCAAGGGGAGGGCGCTCGGCCTCAACGCCGGTGGCGGCAACCTGGGCGTCGCCGTGGTCCAGATCATCGGCGCGCTGGTGCTGTTCAGCAACGGCCCCACGACCGACCCCCGCGTCATGCTCTACATCTACATCCCCCTGGTCCTGCTGTGCACCGCCCTGGCGTGGACGCAGATGGACAACCTGACGATGGCCAAGAACGACAAGGGCGCTCTGCGCTCCGTGGCCAAGCACAAGCACACCGCGATCATCTCGTTCCTCTACATCGGCACGTTCGGCTCCTTCATCGGCTTCGGCTTCGCCTTCGGCCAGGTGCTGGCGGCCGCCGGGGCAGAGCGCCCGATCTACTACGTCTGGCTGGGGGCCCTCGCCGGCTCGCTGATCCGCCCCGTCGGCGGGATGCTCGCCGACCGCTACAAGGGTTCCACCGTGAGCTTCTGGAACTTCATCGCCATGATCGTGGCCGCGGTCGTGGTCGCGTTCGCCGCAGACTCCGGATCCATCCCGCTCCTGGCCATCTCGTTCACGGTGCTGTTCATGCTCACCGGCCTCGGCAACGGGTCGGTCTACAAGATGATCCCGGCGATCTTCTACGCGGAGTCGCTGCGCGGAGCTGCCGGTTCCCAGACGCGGACCGCCCAGCAGGACCGCCGGCTGGCCTCCGCCCTCGTCGGGCTCGCCGGCGCCGTCGGTGCCTTCGGCGGGGTCCTCGTGCAGGTTGCCTTCCGCCAGTCGTTCCTGTCCTACGGCAACGGCAGCGCCGCCTATCTGGCCTTCATCGCCTTCTACGTCGCCTGCGCCGTCGTCACGTACGCCGTCTACATGCGGCCGCGGGCAGGCCGGCTCGAGGGCGTCTGACCGCCGCCCCGTCGTGGGTTCCCCCAGCCGATCACGGACCCTTGTACGCATGATCGGCTGGGGGAACTCACCGGCCGCCCCACGCTCAGCAGGTCACCCAGCCGATCACGTGGACCCGCTGCCTCCCGCCGCCCCTACAGCTTCGCGGCCCACTCGTCGTACGAGGGGGCCTCGGCGCCGACGGTCGTCTCGTCGCCGTGGCCGGTCAGCACGCGGGTCTCGGGCGGCAGCGCGAACAGCC
>JAOPWP010000120.1 GCA_025965615.1 Frankiales bacterium | reverse complement strand
AGACCGGTGAGCAGCCCCTGCGCCGGGTCCGGCCCGGGGTCGGCTCGGTCGCGCTCGTCGGGGGCGGGCCGGGCGATCCCGGCCTGCTGACCGTCCGGGCTCGACGACTGCTGGCCGGCGCCGACGTGGTGGTCCGGGACCGGCTCGCGCCGGTCGTCGACCTCCCCGACGACGTCGAGGTCGTCGAGGTCGGCAAGACCCCTGGCGGCCCGTCCTGGGGTCAGCGCGACATCGAGGCTCTGATCGTCGAGCGGGCTGCCGAGGGCAAGCGGGTCGTACGCCTCAAGGGCGGTGACGTCCACGTCTTCGGCCGCGGCGCCGAGGAGGTCGCAGCCTGCGTCGAGGCCGGCCTCGCCGTCGAGGTCGTGCCCGGTGTCTCGAGCGCCCTGGCCGGTCCGACCTGCGCGGGGATCCCTCTCACGGCCTACGGCGTCACCCAGTCGTTCAGCGTCGTGTCGGGGCACCTGGAGCCGGGGGACCCCGGGTCGACCGTCGACTGGGCAGCGCTCGCGAGGTCCGGCGGCACGCTGGTCCTGCTGATGGCGGTGGGCCGGCTGCCCGCGATCTGCGCCGCCCTCCTCGACGGCGGACTCGCGCCGTCCACTCCGGTCGCAGCGGTGCAGGACGCCACCCGGCCCGGCCAGCGCACGATCGTCACCACGCTCGACCGGGCCGCCGTCGACGCAGCCGACGTGCGGGCTCCGGCAGTGGTCGTGATCGGCGAGGTCGTGGGGCTGCGCGCCGGACCCGGGAGCGAGCGGTGACCGTGCTGCTCGGCGTTGCCCATGGCTCCCGCGACCCGGCCTCGCAGGAGGTGGTGCGCACCTTGCTGGCCCGTGCCGCCGCCCTCCGCCCCGGCCTTCGCGCCGAGGCGGCGTACGTCGACAACGCCTCGCCGTCCATCCGCGCCGCCCTGGACTCCCTGGCCGCCGAGGGCGTCGACGACGTGGTCGTGCTGCCGCTGCTCCTGACAGCGGCGTCGCACAGCAAGACCGACATCGCCGGTTCGGTGCAGGCCGGGCGCGTGGTCCACCCCGGGGTACGGCTGCGCTACGGGCGGCCGCTCGGCCCCCACCCGGTCCTGGTCGAGCGGCTCGCCTCGCGGCTCGCCGAGGCCGGTGCGCTCCCGGAGGACCCGGTCGTCGTCGTCGCCGGGGGAGCCCTCGACCCCGACGCGAACGCCGCCATCGCCACCACGGCGAGGCTGCTGTTCGAGGGGCGCTCCTACCCCTCGGTGGACATCGCCTTCGCCTCGACAGCGCTGCCGTCGGTGCCCGAGGCCCTCGCGAAGCTGGTCCGGCTCGGCCACACCTCGGCATCGGTCGCCAGCTACTTCCTGGGTCCTGGTTTCCTGCCGCGCCTGGTGGAGCGCCAGGCCCACGCGGTGGACGGGCTCGAGGTGGTCGTCAGCGCCCCGCTCGGCGTCTCGGACGGGCTGGCCTCCCTGGTCGCCCGCCGCTACGACGAGGCCCTCGGCAACGACCTGCGGATGAACTGCGACGCCTGCCTCTACCGGGTGGCCCTGCCCGGTCGCGAGGCCTCCGTCGGAGCCCCGCAGCTGCCGCACACCCACCCCGACGACGAAGCCGCGGTCTGACACGGGGTCCGAGTGACCTACTTCACACCGGTCTGGCAGGCTGAACCCCGCGGCAGCACGGGCGCAGCGACCGACGGCAGGAGCGCGGCATGACGACCTACCTGGTGACCGGAGGCACGGGCTTCCTCGGGCGGCACCTGCTCGAACGCCTGCTCCGCCGACCGGACGCCGACGTGATGGTCCTGGTCCGCAAGGAGTCGGTGTCGCGGCTGACCGCCCTGGCGGCCTCCCTCGGTGGCGGTGAGCGCATCTCGCCGGTCGTCGGTGACCTGTCGGTGGAGCGCCTGGGCCTCAAGGCTGCTGCCCGCAAGCGCCTCGCCGGGGTGGACCACGTGGTGCACCTCGCCGCCCTCTACGACATGACGGCCGATGACGAGCGCAACCGCGAGGTCAACGTCGAGGGCACCCGCCGGGTGGTCGAGCTGGCCGCGTCCGTGGGAGCGAAGCGCCTGCACCACGTCTCGTCGGTCGCGGTGGCGGGGGACTTCGCCGGCACGTTCACCGAGGACATGTTCGACGAGGGCCAGGAGCTGCCGTCCCCGTACCACCAGACCAAGCACGAGTCGGAGCGCCTCGTCCGCGAGCAGACGGACGTGCCGTGGCGTGTGTACCGGCCAGCCGTCGTCGTCGGGGACTCCCGCACCGGTGAGATGGACAAGGTCGACGGGCCCTACTACCTGTTCTCGGTGCTCGCGGGTCTCGGTGACCTGCCGGCGATCAGCCGGGTGCCGCTGGTCGCCCCCGACCTCGGGTCCACCAACGTCGTGCCGGTCGACTACGTCGTCGACGCGATGGACGCGCTGATGCACGCAGACGACCTGGACGGCCGGGTGTTCCACCTGGTGCACCCGCGCCCGCAGGGGCTCCTCGACGTCTACAACGCCTTCGCCGAGGCGGCAGGCGCGCCGAAGGTCCTGCTGCACCTCGACCGTCGCGTGCTCACCCCCGCGGCGTTCGGGCTGGCGCTGCTCGGCCGGGTGCCGGGCGCGACGGTCGCCCGCGACGTCGTGCTCGCCCGCCTCGGCATCCCCCCCGAGGTGCTGCCGCACCTGACGTTCGCCGCGGAGTTCGACTCAGCCGCCACGCGTCAGGAGCTGCGGGAGCTCGGCGTCGACGCGCCTCCTGAGCTGTCGACGTACGCCTCGAAGCTCTGGGACTACTGGGCCGAACACCTCGACCGGCTCCAGGCGCGACGCTCCAGGGCGGGCGGCGCACTGGCGGGCCGCACCGTCGCGGTGACCGGCGCCTCCTCCGGGATCGGTCGGGCCGTCGCCCTCGCCGTGGGCGCCCGGGGCGGCATCCCGCTGCTGCTCGCCCGCCGGGTCGAGGAGCTGGAGAAGGTCAAGGCCGAGATCGAGGAGGCCGGCGGCAGGGCCGCCGTCTACTCCGTCGACCTGACCGACGAGGAGTCGATCGAGGCCTGCGTGAAGCAGATGCTCAGCGACCACGGCGGCGTGGACATGCTGGTCAACAACGCCGGTCGCTCGATCCGCCGGTCGATCCAGCTGTCGTACGACCGGATCCACGACTTCGAGCGCACGATGGCGCTCAACTACTTCGGCCCCGTACGGCTC
>JAOPWP010000114.1 GCA_025965615.1 Frankiales bacterium | reverse complement strand
GCGAGGGCGCGCGGCGCACCCTCGGCCAGCGGCACTTCGACGTGCAGGTCATGGGCGGAGCCGCCCTCCACATGGGCAACATCGCCGAGATGCGCACCGGTGAGGGCAAGACGCTCACCTCGACCCTCCCGGCCTACCTCAACGGCCTCACCGGCCAGGGCGTCCACATCGTCACGGTCAACGACTACCTCGCCAAGCGCGACGCCGAGTGGATGGGCCGGGTGCACCGCTTCCTCGGTCTCGACGTCGGCGTCATCCTCGCCAACGAGCGCCCCGAGGTCCGCCGCGTGGCCTACGCCTGCGACATCACCTACGGCACCAACAACGAGTTCGGCTTCGACTACCTGCGCGACAACATGGCGTGGAGCGCCGCTGAGCTGGTGCAGCGCGGCCACCACTTCGCGATCGTCGACGAGGTCGACTCGATCCTGATCGACGAGGCCCGCACGCCGCTGATCATCAGTGGCCCGGCCGACCAGGCCACCAAGTGGTACGAGGAGTTCGCCCGGATCATCCCGCGCCTGGTGAAGGACGTCGACTACGAGGTCGACGAGAAGAAGCGCACCGTCGCGATCGCCGAGTCGGGGGTCGAGAAGGTCGAGGACCAGCTCGGCATCGACAACCTCTACGAGGCTGTCAACACGCCCCTCGTCGGCTACCTCAACAACGCCCTCAAGGCGCGCGAGCTGTACCGCAAGGACAAGGAGTACGTCGTCATCGACGGCGAGGTGCTCATCGTCGACGAGCACACCGGTCGCGTGCTGGCCGGCCGCCGCTACAACGAGGGCATGCACCAGGCCATCGAGGCCAAGGAGCAGGTGGCGATCAAGGACGAGAACCAGACCCTCGCCACCATCACCCTGCAGAACTACTTCCGCCTCTACGACAAGCTCGGCGGCATGACCGGCACGGCCGCGACCGAGGCCGCGGAGTTCAGCCAGACCTACGGCCTCGGCGTGGTCGAGATCCCGACCAACCGCGACCCGCGCCGCATCGACGAGGCCGACGTGGTCTACAAGAGCGAGCAGGCGAAGTACGACGCCGTCGTCGAGGACATCGCCGACAAGCACGAGGCCGGCCAACCGGTGCTGGTGGGCACGATCTCGGTCGAGAAGAGCGAGTACCTGTCCTCGCTGCTGCACGTGCGCGGCATCCCGCACGAGGTCCTCAACGCCAAGCAGCACGACCGCGAGGCCACGATCGTGGCGCAGGCGGGGCGCAAGGGTGCCGTCACGGTGGCGACGAACATGGCCGGCCGTGGCACCGACATCATGCTGGGCGGCAACTCCGAGCACATCGCCGCCGACGAGCTGCGCAGCCGGGGCCTGTCACCGGTCGACACCCCGCAGGAGTACGAAGCAGCCTGGCCGGAGGCGCTCGAGCGCGCGACGGCCTCGGTCAAGAGCGAGCACGAGGAGGTGGTCGACGCCGGCGGGCTCTACGTCCTCGGGACCGAGCGGCACGAGTCGCGGCGCATCGACAACCAGCTGCGCGGCCGCTCGGGCCGCCAGGGCGACCCGGGGCTGTCCCGCTTCTACCTGTCGCTGGGCGACGACCTGATGCGCCTGTTCAACGCCAACGCCGTCGAGATGATCATGGACCGGCTCAACATCCCGGACGACGTGCCGATCGAGTCCAAGATGGTCAGCCGGGCCATCCGGTCGGCGCAGTCCCAGGTCGAGTCGCAGAACTTCGAGATCCGCAAGAACGTCCTCAAGTACGACGAGGTGCTCAACCGGCAGCGCACGGTCATCTACGACGAGCGCCGCAAGGTGCTCAACGGCGCCGACCTGCACGAGCAGATCGCGAACATGGTCGACGACGTCGTCGAGGGCTACGTCATGGCCGCGACCGCCGAGGGCTACCCGGACGACTGGGACCTCGAGCAGCTGTGGACTGCGCTCAAGACCCTCTACCCGATCACGATCCCGTTCGAGAAGTACGACGAGGACCGCAACGGCCTGACGGCCGAGGGTCTCATCGAGGAGATCCGCGAGGACGCCCGCGCGGCCTATCTCGCCCGGGAGAGCGCGCTCGGCCTCGGACCGGACGGTGAGCCGGTCATGCGCGAACTCGAGCGCAGGGTGCTGCTGTCGGTGATGGACCGGCAGTGGCGCGAGCACCTCTACGAGATGGACTATCTGCAGGAGGGCATCGGGCTGCGCGCCATGGGGCAGCGCGACCCGCTGGTCGAGTACCAGCGCGAGGGCTTCGACATGTTCCACGCCATGATGGACGCCATCAAGGAGGAGGCCGTCGGCTTCCTCTACAACGTCGAGGTGCAGACCGAGGCCGCCCCGCCGCAGCCGCAGCAGGACCTGGTCGCGACCGGGCCGGGCGAGGCGCCGGGCGAGGTGCTCGTCGAGCACCTGGCCGCAGGGACCGGGCCGGCGGCCGTCCAGGGTGCCCCTCCGGCCGAGGCGCCGCCGGCGGACGCGCCCGCCACACCTGCCGCGGCACCTCCTGCCGAGGCTCCCCGCGCTGTGCCAGCCGCTGCTCCGGCGACCGAACCGCTGTCGCGCAACGTGCTGCCGGAGGGGTTCGGACGTCCGGCGCGGCCCGCCAAGGTCGCGTACACGGCGCCGACCCTGGACGCTGCTCCCGGCACGACGGGCGTCACGACGACCTCCGGTGCCGGTCCGGCCGGTGCGATCAACGGGGACGAGGCTCAGAGCCGCAACGCCCTGTGCGCGTGCGGCTCAGGACGTAAGTACAAGCGTTGTCACGGGGACCCGCGCGCGGGGCGGTAGGGCTCTCAGAGCCCGTCGAGCTGGGTGCAGGCCCAGCGGCCGTCGACGCCCTCCATCCGGAGCGCGAGCGCGCTCGGCCGTTGGTTGCGGTGGACCGTCGCGCAGATCTCGACGACGCCCTCCGGCCGCTCCTGCAGGTGCAGGCTGCGGACGGCGCCGCCGCCCGGCCGGGGGCCTGTCGCCCGAGGTGTGCTCTGGACGTGCTGCTCGAGGCGGTCGTACATCTCGAGGCTCGTCGTGCTGCGGAGCTGCTTGACCGGCCGGACCCCTGCCAGCACCTCGAGCAGCCCCTGGACCAGGGCGTGGGCCACGGGTCGGGCCGGAGGGAGGTCACCCAGGGGCGTGCGGCCGCCTGAGCGGCCCTCGTCGCCGTCGGGCCCGAGGTCAGGGACCAGCCGCAGCGATGGCTGCGTCCGCAGCGGTCCGAGGGAACGTCGGGGCGCAGCACTGGCGGCCTCGACCTCGTCGTCGTAAGGCGGCTCGCTGACCGGGACAGGCAGCAGGCGCAGGGTCAGCGGCGAGTCTGGAGCGTGGAGGGGCAGGGGCTGCTCGCTGGACAGGACGGACATGGCGATCCTTCGGTCGTGGTGGGAGGACGGGCGGCGCGAGGGGTAGGGGCCGGGTCGCCCGGCAGCTGTCAGGGGGCCGCGAGTCGGGTTCCCGGGTGGACCAGGTCGGGGTCCTCGCCGACGACCTGCCGGTTCGCCTCCCACCACTGGGGCCAGGCCCGGGCGACGGCAGCGGGGGAGGCATCGGCTCCGGCCGCTCGCAGGTGGGCGCGGCTGATGCTCCAGAGCGAGTCGCCGGGCGTGACCAGCACCGAGCCGGCTGACGAGGGGAGCCGCGCCGCGGAAGGGGCGGCGGTGACCGGAGCCGGTGTCACCTCGGCGTCTCGGGCACCGCCGGCAGGGACCTCGACGGGGCCGGGGGGGACGAGGGGGGTCTCGGTGGCGGCGGGCCCGGCGGCCCGAGCGGCACGTCCTGGACTCGGTGACGGGGTCGAGGGGACGGGGCCGGCGGACGGGGTGCTCGCCGGCGTCGGGCTCGGGGGGCTGGCCGGAACGGTCGGCCAGTCCAGGGACGGACCGGCGGGGTTCGCCGGCGCCGGTGAGGAGCTCGGGGCGACCGGGTCGAGGGCGGACGCCGAGACGGTCGTGGCGCCCAGGGCGCCGACCGCCACGGTCAGGCCGAGGCCCAGCTGGAGGGCCCGGCGCAGCACGGCCGGCACCAGCCGTCGGGACAGTGCCCGCCCGATCCGGCCCGTCCAGCCGCCGCAGTCGCTCGCGACCGTGACCACGACGGACAGGGCCAGCCAGGCGGCGACGACCCAGGCGAGCAGGCTCACCCCCGCGACGAGCGGGGCGAACGGGTCGGTCGCCGCGCCGGGGCCGGCCAGCTGGGACAGCGCGGAACCTGGGCGCGGGGCCGTGACGGCGACTGCCAGCACCGCGATCAGGACGGTCGCCCAGGTCCGCCCCCGACGAACCACCGGATGTGCCATGGCTGCTCCTGACCTCGAACGCATGCGTTTACCTGTGTTTGCTTGTGTACACGGCTGTCCAAGGCCAGTCAACAGTGCTTGCGGGAGGTGGGTGGATGCGGGAGGTTGTCGGGCATGCGGTGGCGGAGCCTGTTCGAGGACCTCGAGGCGCAGTTCGAGCTCGCTGAGGCGCAGCAGCTCGCCGACGAGATCTCCGACCGGACGCGTCGCGAGGCCGCGCTGCTGCGCATGGTCGATCGACTGCGCGCGGCCCTCGGACACCCGCTCGCCGTCGACATCGCCGGGGCCGGGGCGCTGCACGGCCTGCTGACCGACGTGGGACCCGACTGGCTCCTGCTCGAGGAGCAAGGGGCCCGCGAGCTGCTGGTCCCGTCGGCCGGGGTGCTGGGTGTGCGCGGGCTCGGTGCGCAGTCGGGCGGCCCAGGGTCTGAGGGCGCGGTGGCCAGGAAGCTCGACCTGCGGTGGGCCCTGCGCGGGCTGGCCCGCAGTCGCACCGGGGTCGCCCTGGTCCTGGTCGACGGCTCAGTCGTGACCGGGACCTTCGACCGGGTCGGGGCCGACCACGTCGACCTGGCCGAGCACGGCCCGGGCGAGGCCCGGCGGGCCGGGGCGGTCCGTCAGGTGCGGCTCGTCCCGCTGCACGCGGTCGCGGTCGTCAGGAGCGGCTGACGGCCGCTCAGTCCTCGGGCGCCTCGTCGCGACCGAGCGGGTGGGCACTGACGAAGGCCTTGGTCTCGGCGTAGCAGCGCTGGATGTAGTCCTCCAGCGCGGTCCGCTCCACCCGCCACTGACCGCGACCGCCGATCTTGATGGCGGGCAGCTCACCGGACCGGACCAGGGCGTAGGTCTGCGAGGAGGAGATGTTCAGGACCTCTGCGACGTCCGTCAGCTGGAGGAAGCGCTCTCCTGCCACCTGAGCTCCCTTCTCGACTCGGTACGGCGGGCGTGCGCCCCTCGCCGTCGCCCACCTGACGGTCTCGCCGCCCGCAGGGGCAGTCTGCCACCGACCACCAGCGGGGGCCGCCCGTCCACAGGGGCGGCGGTGACGGGCCCTGTGGACGATCGGCAGCGCGCGGCCTGTTCGTACGCAAGGATGTCGGCCACCGCAGGGGCTCCTCGGCCCTCGGCGTCTCAGGAGGAAGCGTTGTCCGAGAGCCCGGCCTCGCCGCGGGCCAGCCGTCTGTCGAAGCCCGGGTGGCTGGACGGCCGGCTCCTGCTCGGGGTGCTTCTGGTCCTGGTGAGCGTCGTGGTCGGGGCGAGGACCCTGTCAGCGGCCGACCAGAGCTCGCTGGTGTGGGCGACCACGACCGACATCGCGCTCGGCAGCCAGCTCTCGGCGGCGGACGTCGCGCCGGTGCGGGTGCGCCTCTACGACAACGTCGACCGCTACCTCGACGCGACCGGTCCTGCGCCGGTCGGCTACGTCGTACGCCGTGGTCTGGGTGCGGGCGAGCTGCTCCCCGACGACGCGCTCGTCATGCCCGAGGACGAAGCGTTCCGGCTGGTCACGGTTCCGGTCGAGGCGGGGCACTTCCCACCCGACCTCGCCGACGAGCAGGAGGTCGACGTCTGGATCAGCCCGCCGCGGCCGGGTGGCGGGGGCGCTGGAGCGGCATCGGCCGGCACGGCCGCCGGACAGGGCACGGACCCTGACGCACCGCTCGAGCTGAGCGGTGCCCAGGAGGTCCTGACCCGGGTCGCCGTCGCCTCCGGCCCCCCGGCGGAGGCCTTCCGCAGCGGGTCCACCACGTCGCCGGTCGTCCTTCGCGTGCGCAAGGTCGACGTAGGACGTCTCGTGTCTGCCATGTCCCTCGGTCGCATCGACCTCGTGCGGGTTCCTCGCAACGCCGAGGTGAACGTCCCCCGCGGAACGGCAGATTCGAGCTGATGCAGGTCCCGGTGCTGACCGCCGTCACGGACGCGGTCTGGGAGGCCCAGCTGCTGACGGCACTGGAGCGGGGCGACCTCGGCATCCGCGTCGTCCGGCGCTGCGTCGACCTGGCGGACCTGCTGGCGACCGCCGCGACGGGACAGGCGCGGGCCGTCCTGCTGTCGGCCGACCTCCGGCGGCTGGACCGCGAGGCCCTCGGACGGCTCGCCGTCTCGGGCGTCGCCGTCGTCGGCCTCGTCCCGCCCGACGACGAGCACGCTGAGCGCCACCTCCGCCAGCTCGGACTCGTGCACGTCCTCAGCGCCGACACCACCCCCACCGAGCTGGCCGGGGCGGTCCTCGAAGCCGTGCGCACCGCCGCGCCCCCGTCCTCCGGGCAGCGGCGGGCGGTGGCCGATCCGCGCACGGCCCTCCCGCTGCTGCCGGACCAGGACGCGGGCGACCCGGACGTCGAGCTTCAGGCCGGCAAGGTGGTGGCCGTCTGGGGACCCACCGGTGCGCCCGGGCGCACGACGGTGGCGGTCACCCTGGCCAGTGAGCTGGCCGGGCTGGGCAGTGCGGCGCTCCTGATCGACGCCGACGTCTACGGCGGAGTCGTCGCGCAGGTGCTCGGCCTGCTCGACGAGGCGCCCGGACTCGCGGCTGCGGCCAGGCTCGCCAACAACGGGGCGCTCGACCTCCCTGCCCTGGCCGGCCTGGCCCGGGCCGTGACGCCCACGTTCCTTGTGCTGTCGGGCATCTCGCGAGCCGACCGGTGGCCCGAGCTGCGCCCGGCTGCGGTCGAGGTCGTCCTGTCGCTCGCGCGCTCGCTCGCCCGAACGGTCGTCGTCGACTGCGGCTTCTGCCTCGAGCAGGACGAGGAGCTGTCCTACGACACGGCCGCGCCACGACGGAACGGCGCGACCCTCGCCGTCCTGGAGGCAGCCGACGTCGTCTACGCCGTCGGGTCCTGCGACCCCGTCGCCCTGCAGCGGCTCGTCCGCGGGCTCGCGGAGCTGCGCGAGGCGGTCCCCGGAGTGCAGCCGCGGGTGCTCGTCAACAGGCTCCGACCCGGCGGTGTCCCCGGTGACGTCGAGAAGGAGGTCCGCGCCGCGCTCTCCCGCTACGCCGGCGTGGAGTCGGTGACGTTCATCCCGTCCGACGTGGTCGCGCTGGACCGGGCACTTGCGGCCGGTCGGACGCTGGGGGAGGCAGCTCCCACGTCCCCGGCGCGCCTCGCCGTCGCGTCGCTCGCGGCGGACCTGCTGGGAGTGACACCGGCCCGGTCGCGCCGTCGGGCCCGCGGACGCTGACCACCGCCGGCAGCGACATCGCTCGGTCGCCACCGGGTGATCGCTGCGACGCCGCGCCGGTGTCATCCGCAGGAGTGCACGCCCGGCGGGCGGTACGGAGGCGGAACGTGCGAAAGACTCCCACCACGCCGCAGACAGGAGAAGACCGTGACCCGGCTCGAGTCGCTCGACCTCCACCCCGAGCGGGTGCTGGCGATCGTGGCCCACCCCGACGACCTCGAGTACGGCGCAGCCGCGCTCGTGGCCCAGTGGACGCAGCGGGGCACCGAGGTGGTGTACGTCCTGGCGACCCGCGGCGAGGCGGGCATCGACGGGCTCGATCCGGGGGAGTGCGCCCGGGTGCGCACCGCCGAGCAGGTCGCGAGCGCGGCGGTCGTGGGCGTGTCGACCGTGGAGTTCCTCGACCACCCCGACGGCACGATCGAGTACGGAGTGCCGCTGCGCCGCGACCTCACGCGGGCGATCCGGCGCCACCGCCCCGACACCCTCCTGCTGTTCAACCACCGCGAGACGTGGGGGCCGGGGCGGCTCAACTCACCGGACCACCGCAACGTCGGGCAGGCCGCGCTCGAGGCGATCGGTGACGCCGCCAACCGCTGGGTGTTCCCCGAGCAGCTCGGCGAGGGGGGCGAGCAGCCCCACGGCGGTGTCCGGCAGGCGCTCGTCTGCGGGTCCCCGCAGGCGACGCACGCGGTCGACGTCACCGACACCGCCGACCTCGCCGTCGCCTCCCTCGCCGAACACCGCGCCTACCTCGAAGGACTCGGCGACCACCCGATGGCCGACCCCGACACGGTCAAGGAGTGGCTCGAGGTGGCCGGCCGCTCCTTCCAGGGCCGGGGCGCGGCCCTCACCTTCGAGCTGTTCTCCTTCTGAGCCCAGACCTCAGGCCCGGGTGTACTTCCCGAGCTCCTGGCGGGCGACCGAGCGCACGTGGACCTCGTCCGGTCCGTCGGCGATCCGCAAGGTGCGCAGCCCGGCGTACATCCGTGCCAGGGGGAAGTCCTCGCTCACCCCGGCACCGCCGTGGACCTGGATCGCCCGGTCCACGACCCGCAGCGCGACCCGTGGGGCGATCACCTTGATGGCGGCGATCTCCGACCGGGCGCCCTTGGCACCGACCTTGTCGATCAGGTCGGCGGTCTTGAGGACCATCAACCGCGCCTGGTCGATCTCCATGCGCGACTCGGCGATCTGCTCGCGGACGACGCCCTGCTTGGCCAGCTCCTGACCGAACGCGACGCGTGAGACGGCGCGCTCGCACATCAGCTTGAGCGCTCGTTCCGCGGCGCCGATCGCGCGCATGCAGTGGTGGATCCGGCCCGGCCCGAGGCGGGCCTGCGCGATCATGAAGCCGTCGCCCTCGTTGGCGATCAGGTTGCTGGCGGGCACGCGTACGTCGGTGAACTGGACCTCGCCGTGCCCGTGCTGGTCGTGGTAGCCGAACACCGGGAGCGCGCGCACGATCTCGACACCGGGGGTGTCGGTCGGGACCAGGATCATGGACTGCTGGCGGTGCACCGACTCGGAGGTGTCGGACTTGCCCATCAGGATCATGATCTTGCAGCGGGGGTCGTTGATCCCGGTGGTCCACCACTTGCGGCCGTTGATGACGTAGTCGTCCCCGTCACGCGTGATGCTCGTGCCGATGTTGGTGGCGTCGGAGGACGCGACGTCCGGCTCGGTCATGGCGAAGGCCGACCGGATCTGGCCCTCCATGAGGGGCTCGAGCCACTGCGACTTCTGCTCGGCGGTGCCGAACATGTGCAGCACCTCCATGTTGCCGGTGTTGGGGGCGTCGCAGTTGATCGCCTCCGGGGCGATGTGCGAGGCCCAGCCGGTGATCTCGGCGATCGCGGCGTACTCCACGTTCTTGAGGCCGGAGACGTCAGGCAGGAACAGGTTCCACAGCCCGCGCTCCCGGGCCTCGGCCTTCAGCTCCTCGACGACCGGCGGCAGGGTGTGGTCCCCCGGGCCCATCGTGTTGCGGTAGTCCTCGTACTCCTTCTCGGCGGGCAGGATCCGCGTGTCCATGAAGTCCTGCATGCGACCGATCAGGTCCTGGGCCTTGGCTGAGTGGTCGAAGTCCACGAGGTGCCCTTCCGGCAGGGGGGTGTGTCAGGGGGGTGTCGCTCGGATCACAGTGTGCCTCGGTCCTCTGCGCGCGTCGGAGCCGCCTGGACTCAGCGAGGCGGTGCGCCTGTGTGACCATGGCCATCCACATCGGCAGGTCACGTCGTGTCCGGCCGGGTCCGAACGGGAGTCCCTGCATGGCCGACAGGCTCAGTCCGCTCGACGTCTCCTTTCTCTACATGGAGACGCCGACCACGGCCATGCACGTCGGCGGTGTCGCGACCTTCCAGCCTCCGCCCGACGGCTTCGACTACGACCGGCTCGTCGAGCTGATCACCGACCGCATCGCGCTGGTGCCCCGCTACCGACAGAAGGTGCAGGTCGTCCCGGGACGCCTGGCGAATCCGGTGTGGGTGGACGACGCGGACTTCGACGTCACCTACCACGTACGCCGCAGCGCGCTGCCGAAGCCGGGGACCGATGCCCAGCTGCGCGAGCTGGTCGGGCGCCTGCAGAGCCGGCAGCTCGACCGCAACCGCCCGCTGTGGGAGATCTACCTCGTCGAGGGTCTCGAGGGCGGCCGCGTCGGCATCATCACCAAGACGCACCACGCGATGGTGGACGGCGTCTCGGCGGTCGACATCGGCACCGTGATGCTCGACACGTCTCCGGTCCCGCGCGAGGTGCCGGCCGACGACTGGACGCCCTCACGGGCACCTGGTTCGGCCAAGCTCGTCCTCGGTGCTGTCACCGACCTCGTCAAGCGCCCGACCCAGGCGCTCGACACAGCGCGCTCGGCGGTCGTGGACGCGCGGGCGACGGCGGGAAAGGCCGCCGGTGTCGCGTCCGGCGTGCTCCAGTCCGTCGTCTCGATGGCCCGGCCCGCACCTGACTCGCCGCTCAACGTGCGCATCGGTGAGCAGCGGCGGTTCGGCATGGCGGCCACCGACCTCGAGGACTACCGGAAGGTGCGCAAGGCGCACGGCGGGACGGTCAACGACGTGGTGCTCGCAACGGTCGCCGGAGCCCTGCGGTCGTGGCTGCTCACGCGGGGTGAGCCGGTCAAGACGACCACGACGATCCGTGCCATGGTGCCGGTCTCGGTGCGGACCGAGGGGCAAGCCGGTGGCGGCAACCGTGTCTCGTCCTACTTCGTCGACCTGCCGATCGGCGAGGGGAGCCCGGTGGTGCGCCTGCACCAGGTGAGCTTCGCCATGCGCGGTCACAAGGAGTCGGGCCAGTCCGTCGGTGCCGACGCGCTCGTCCAGATGTCGGGGTTCGCCCCGCCGACGATCCACTCGCTCGGCGCGCGGGCCGCCTCGGGCATGACGCGGCGCCTGTTCAACCTGGTCGTGACGAACGTGCCCGGCCCCCAGTTCCCCCTCTACGCAGCGGGAGCGCGGATGCTCTCGATGTACCCCGTCGTCCCGCTGGCGAAGGGCCAGGCCGTCTCGGTCGGCCTGACCTCCTACGACGGAGGCGTCTACTACGGCCTGAACGCCGATCGCGACGCCATGCCGGACATCGACGTACTTGCTGGTCTGATCGAGGAGTCGCTGGCCGAACTGGTGGGCACGACCGCAGGATGACCTCTCGTGGTGTGGTGCTCGGTGCTGGTGGCGTGCTCGGTGCGGCGTGGACGATCGGGGCCCTCTCGGCGCTCCGGGAGCACGAGCAGTGGGACCCCCGTGAGGCTGATGTCCTGGTCGGCACCTCCGCTGGTTCGGTGCTCGCGTCCTTCCTCGGCTCCGGGGTCGGCGTCGACGTGCTGCTGGACCACCAGCGCGGGATCGTCAACGCCGAGGCGCCGGACATCAGCTACGACCCCGACCGCGACAGCGGGGGGAGCCGTCCGCCGCTGCCGCGACCGGGCATCGGCTCGCCCCGAGGGCTGATCTCGACGGCGCTCCACCCCCGGCGGATCACCCCGATGGGTGCCCTCGCCGCCGTGCTGCCCCAGGGTCGTGGCTCGCTCGACCCGATCGGCAAGCTGGTCGACGCCGTCTGCCCGCCCGGCGCCTGGGCCGGCCATGCCCAGACCTGGATCGTGGCCATGGACTACGACAGCGGTCGTCGGGCCGCCTTCGGTCGAGACGGGGCTCCGCACGCCGCACTGCGCGACGCCGTGATGGCCTCCTGCGCCATCCCCGGGTGGTACGCACCCGTGCGGATCGGTGACCGGCGTTACGTCGACGGCGGGGCCTGCTCGCCGACCTCGCTCGACCTGGTCGCGTCCTCCGGTCTGGACGAGGTCTTCGTGCTGGCGCCCACCGCGTCGATGGACTACGACGCGCCCGCCACGGTCGCCGGCCGTCTCGAGCGCCGCTTCCGCCGCCTCGCGACCAAGCGCCTGATCACGGAGGTCAAGAAGGTCAGCGGTGCCGGGACCAAGGTCACGCTGCTCACCCCGGGTGCCGAGGACCTCGCCGCCATCGGCGCGAACCTGATGGACGCGAGCCGCCGCCAGCAGGTCCTCGACACGTCCCTGCGCACGAGCCTCGCCTCGCTGCGCGAGCCCGCGCTGGCCGCCACCGCCTGAGCGGGCGCGACCGGCAGAGGCGGTACGGCAGGCTGTGCCCATGCGCGTCTACCTGCCCTCCACCCTGTCCGGCCTGCAGACCCTGCTCGACACGGACGCCCTGGGGCCCGTCCCGCAACCCGGTTTCGCCGTCACGGGGGCGCTCCGGGAGTGGTACGTCGAGGGCGACGAGGAGGAGCTGGAGTACGTCGCCCTGACCCTGGCCGCCCGGGCGAGCGTGCGGCTGCTCGACCGCGAGCTCCTGCTCGACCCGAAGGCCCGCGCTCGTCGCGTCGTCGTCGTGGCCGAGGTGGACGACATCGAGCCCGCCTCCGACGTCGACCGCGCCGCGGTGCGCGTGCTCCAGCCGGTGGGCCTGCGCGTGGTCAAGGCCGTGCACGTGGACGGCCCCGATGCCGAGGCCGACGTGCGGGTCGCCGCAGAGCAGCTCGTCGAGGCCGACCTCGGAAGCGAGCAGGCGGGCTTCCTCGTCGAGCAGGCGGAGGGGCACGAGCTGCAGTGGTACGCCACGCAGGAGATCGGGCCGTTGCTGGAGCTGTCCTGACCGCCTGGGCAGACCCTGACCTGGAGCGCGCCGAGGGGCGCGCGCTCGGCGCCATCTACTCCGGGCTGCCGGACGGCTGGGCCCGGGAGGTCGAGGGCTGGGCGGTCCGCAGCTGGCCCAGGCGCCCGGAGTCGCCGTGGATGCACCAGGCCTTCGCGGAGGGACCCGTCACAGGCGCCGGCCTCGATGCCGCCCTGGACGCCCTTGCCGGCCTCCCGGTGATCGTGCAGGTGCCGGTGGGTGCGCTCACCGATGCCGAGCTGGCGGCTCGCGGCCTGGGCTCGCCGGTCCGACTGCCGCGCCTCGTGGCGGTCCTGGGAGGGCGTGGTCCGGCCCCCGACACCGCCCTGGTCCTCGAGACGGTCGGTCCCCCTGGAGGCGGGCACGTCAGCACAGTCGCCCGGGCGGCGTTCGGGTTGGACGAGCCCTGGTGGTGGGTGGCGCCCCTGGGCGTCCCCGGCTGGACCCAGGTGGTCGCCTACGACGGGCACGAGCCCGTCGCCACGGCTGCCCTGCACCAGGCGGGCGACACCGCCTGGCTCGGCGCCGCCGGCACGCTCCCGGCCGCTCGCGGACGAGGAGCGCAGACCGCCCTGCTGCACCACCGGTTGGCGCTGGCCGCCGAGCTGGGTGCCGGCCGGGCCGTGGCGAAGGCCGTACCCGGGTCGGTGTCCGAGCGGAACCTGCTGAAGGCGGGGTTCGTCCACACCTACGACGTGGTGCAGTGGTCGAGACCGGCGCAGGAGCCGGGATCGGCCGTGCCCTGGTCCCCGGCGGCGGGACTGCGGCCCCCGACCTAGAGTCAGGCCTTGACCAGCATGCGGAAGCGACGGGTGAGCTGGCGGTGGGCGGTCGTCGCCGCGGTCGCCACCGCTCTGGCAGCAGCTCCGGTCCTGGCCGGCGCAGCTCTGCCCGCAGAGGGGTCGGACGCCTCGGCCGACGTGCTCCTTGCGAAGGTGAGGGCCTCCTCGACGGTGGCCTGGTCCGGCTACGGCGAGAGCCGGGGCTCCCTGGTGCTGCCCGACGTCCGTGAGCTCGCCGGACTGCCGGGCCTGCTCGGGGGCCCGACCCGCACGCGTGCCTGGTGGCGCGGTCCGGACGACTGGCGCGTGGACGCCCTGACCCTCGTCGGGGAGGCCGACACGGCGCGCGACGCCACCGGCAGCTGGACCTGGGACTCCGCCGACCGTCGGGCCGTGCGGCTCGACGGAGAGCTGGACGTGCGCCTGCCCGTCGCCGCTGATCTCATGGCCCCGACCCTGGGCCTCCGCCTCGCGGGCACCTCGGACACCGCCGTGTCGCGGCTCCCGGCGCGGCGGGTCGCAGGCAGGGGTGCCGACGGGATCCGCCTGAGGCCACGCGATCCCGCTGCCACGACGATCGGGTCCGTCGACCTGTGGGTCGACCCGGAGAGCGGCCTCGCGCTGCAGGTCGAGGTGCGTGCCGTCGGGGAGCCCGGTCCGTCCGTCACCGCGACCCTGCTCGACCTGGACCTGGCGGTCCCGCCGCCGGAGCGGACCCGCTTCGTGCCCCCGGTCGACGCCACGACCGTCACGGGCACGGCACCGGACCTGGCCGCCCTGGCCGACCGCTTCGCGCCGTACCAGGTCCCGTCCCGGCTGACCGGGTTGCCGAGGCGGGCCCGCAGCTCGTTGTCGGCCGGGGGCGTCGGCACCTACGGCGACGGGTTCACCGCGATGGCCCTCGTCCCGGTGCCCCAGGACCTGGCCCGCCGGGTGATCGACCGGGTGGACCCCGAGGACTCCGACGACGTCGGGCAGATCTCGACGCCGCTGGTCAACGGCGTGGTCGGGATCGGCCAGCGCGGGCGGGCGTACCTGCTGGTCGGCTCGGTGCCCGTCGAGCGGCTGGAGGCCGCGCTCGCCGCGTTGCGAGCCAACCCTCCCAGGCGAATCCGGTGATCCGCACCGAGCAGCTCACGAAGCGGTACGGGCGGATCGCCGCCGTCTCGGACCTCGACCTCGAGGTCCGCGAGGGTGACCGCTACGGCTTCCTGGGGCCGAACGGCTCGGGCAAGACGACCACGGTGCGCATGGTGCTCGGCCTGGTGCTGCCGACCTCCGGCACGGTGTCGCTGCTCGGCGGCAAGGTCGGGCGCGAGAGCCTCGCGCAGGTCGGCGCTCTCGTCGAGGGGCCGGCGTTCGTCAGCCACCTGAACGGTCGGACGAACCTCCGGCTGCTGGATGCCGCCGGCCCCGGAGCCGACCGCCGGTCACGGCGGCGCCGGGTCGACGAGGCGCTCGAGCAGGTCGGGCTGGCGGGGGTCGACCGGCGGCCCGTGCGCGCCTACAGCCTCGGCATGCGGCAGCGGCTCGGGCTGGCCTCGGCGTTGCTGCGACGGCCTCGGCTGCTCGTGCTCGACGAGCCGACCAACGGGCTCGACCCGCAGGGCATCCGTGAGATCCGCGACCTGCTGCACGCCCTCAACCGGGAGGGGACGACCGTCTTCCTGTCCAGCCACCTGCTGTCGGAGGTCGAGGCCCTGTGCACCCGGATCGGCGTGCTCGACCGGGGACGCATGGTCCTGCAAGGAGATCTGGCCGAGTTCCAGTCGCTGACCGGTCTCGTCGAGGTGCGCACCCCGGACCTCACCCGGGCGGCCGGCCTGCTCGACGGGCGGGTCGCCGAGCGCGGGCTCGACCACCTGCTGGTCCGCAGCGACGACCCCGCCCGGCTCAACGCAGACCTCGTCGAGGCCGGCGTGCGGGTCACGACGCTCGGGCCGCAGCGGCGCACCCTCGAGGGCGCCGTGCTGGACGCGACCGGCGCCGGCTCGGACCGGGTCGGTCTGGCGCCTGCCGCGGGGGAGGGCCGGTGATCCTGGTCGAGCTGCGCAAGCTGGTCCGCCGGCCCCGTACCTGGGTCAGCATCGCCCTGCTCGTGACCCTGCCGACGGTCGTCGCGGTCTTCCTGGCCCTCAGCGACGTGGCACCGCGACCTGGCACGGGACCGGCGTTCCTGTCGGCCGTGCTCGAGAACGGCGCGCTCTACCCGGCAGCTGCCCTCGCGATCGTCCTGCCCCTGTTCCTGCCGGTGGCGGTCGCCGTCGTCGCCGGGGAGGCGGTCGCCGGGGAGGCGCAGGCGGGGACGCTCCGCTACCTGCTGGTCCGCCCGGTCGGCCGGACCCGGTTCCTCGTCGCCAAGCTGCTGTCGGTCGTGGTGTTCACGCTGCTGGCCGTCGTCGTCGTGGCGGTCGTGTCCTACGTCGTCGGGACCACGCTGTTCGGCAGCGCCCCGGTGCCGAGCACCTCCGGGACGACCCTGTCGGGCGGCA
>JAOPWP010000015.1 GCA_025965615.1 Frankiales bacterium | reverse complement strand
GTCCATCGGCTGTCTCGGCTTTGATGTCCAGTCGGAACTCGCCAACAGGCACCTCGGTCGCGCCCAGGGTGAGGGAGAGCCCCATCTCCTCTGCCAGCACGTCAAGGTTGTCCGCCAGCCAAGGCGTGAAGTGGCCCGCCTCTGTGAGCCAGACCTCGCGGGGCTGAGCGACGTGTGTCAGCCGCCCTAGCCCAGCGCTGTCAACCTCGGGCTGTCCTGGCTCGGGGGCAGGAACGGAACCAAGAGTCACGCGATGCTCCTCAACGGCGCAGTGGGTGAGCCATCACCATGCACCACCACTGCCTCCGGAAGGTCCAGGAGCGTGCACCTGCGTGCACCTTGATCCACACCGTTATGGCACACGAATGGCACGCGGACCACATTTGGCCGCTTCTTGAGCTTGGGGGCGGAGCCGCGTGCAGGACAAAGCCGCAGGTCACGAGCGGAGGGCGAGGGATTCGAACCCTCGAGGAGCTTGCACCCCTAGCGGTTTTCAAGACCGCCGCCATCGGCCACTAGGCGAGCCCTCCTGGTAGCGGCACCAGTCTGCCTGACCCGCCGCCCGTCACGAGCGCTGCGGCACCGCCCACACCCTCGCGGCATCCGGCACCAGCTCGAGAAGCTGGCCCTTTCCGGGCCGGCGAAGAGGCCGCCTGGTCCACATGCCGGTGAGTGCCCGGCACACGAGGCGAGCGGCAGCACCGCTCCTCCGGCGGAGACGTCCTACGCAACCCGGCCGGCCGCGTTCAGGAGCAGGAGTCCGTCGCTGGTGATCTGCTCGAGGCGGACCGTACCGCCGACGCGCACCCCGCAGCGACGCGTCCTGCCCAGCGGCCCTCCCGCGACCGGCGGACAGCAAGGTGCCTCCCCACCCCGCTCAGGGCGCCAGGCCGGACCATCCGACGTGGTCGTGCACGGCGATGCCGCGGTAGCCCGGGGTCCCTGCCAGGGCCTGCTCGATCAGGGCGAACTGCGCGTACATCTGGGTCGTGGTCTGACCGTGGAACGTCTGCTTGGCGAGCGTCGGGTCGTCGCCGAGGTACCTCGTCTCCTGCCCGACCCGGGCGTACTTGCCGAGCGCGCCGGCCGTCCTGAGCGTCGCAGCGCTGAGAGCGAGGCTGCCGTCGGGGCCGGAGGCCGTCTTGCGGTACGCCATGATCGACACCCCGTCGACCCGGCTCAGGACGGCCTTGTCGAGCGGCACCTTCTTGGCTGACGGGATCGTGCCGAACCAGAACGGCACGTCAGCCTCGACGGGCCGTGGCCCCGCCTTGGCCTTGATGGTCGTGAGCAGCGCGAGGAACTTCTTGACCTGGACGTCCCGAGCGGTGTTCCAGGACGGGCTCGTGTACGGCTCGACGTCCACGTGCAGCCCGTCGAAGCCGGCGACCGCGAGCGTCGGGGTGACCCAGTTCGTCACCGCCCAGGACGGGTCGTCGACCCAGCCCGCGTCGCCGCCGAGCGCGGAGACCCGGATGCCCGCGGCGTGCGCGACGCTGATCGTCTGCTGGATGCGGGGCAGCTGGCCGGAGGTCGCCACGTTCGGCGGCACGGCCAGGAAGAGCTCGCTCACGCCACGATCCTGAGCGGTGTCCACGAGCTCCTGCGGGTCCGGCTGGTCCCACACCCACATGACCCGCTCGGGAGGCGTCTCGGCCTGGGCCGGCGAGACGAGCGTCCCGAGGGCGGCGGCGGTGAGCACGGCGAAGGCTACGACAGCCCGCACCCGCGCCTGGACGGAGCGGGCTGGTCGGGACGAGGTCATGCAGGGCCTCCTGTGCGTAGGGCAGCGGGCGCGCGGCGCCAGCTCGGCCACCTGGTGTGTCGGCACCTGAGGCACCTCGCCTGGAGCGCGCGGCGCAGACGAGCATCAGGCCGACGACCCTTGGCTTGCTCGGCACCTGACCCGGTCCTCCGCTCCGCCGGCGGACGACCAGCGGCGGCCTCTTCGCAGCGCGCCCCGTTTGTCCCACGAGCCACCGGGCAGCGCCCTGTCGCAGCCCGGCCGTACGCCGGGGCCCCACCGAGCCCGCACCTGCCTGGAGCGCCTGTGAGCACGCAGCACACGCAGACCGACCCGACCACGCAGTACGCCACGGACATCCCGGTGGAGCAGGTCGACCATCCCGGCCTGACCGAGGACCTGCGGACGCGGCCCGACCACGGCGAGCAGACCTACCGCGGCAGCGGGCGCCTGGAGGGCAAGCGCGCGCTGATCACCGGCGGCGACTCCGGGATCGGGCGCGCCGTGGCCCTCGCGTTCGCGCGTGAGGGCGCCGACGTGCTGGTCGTGCACCTGCCCGAGGAGGAGCAGGACGGTCAGGAGACGGTCCGGCTGGTGAGGGAGGCCGGGCGCAAGGGCGTGGCCGTTGCGGGCGACCTGCGCAGCCGGGAGTTCTGCACGGCCGTCGTCGAGCAGGCAGTGTCGGAGCTCGGGGGCCTGGACGTGCTGGTGAACAACGCGGCCTACCAGATGGTCCAGGACGGGATCGGCGGCATCTCCGCCGATCAGCTCGAGCGGGTCTTCGCCACCAACGTCTTCGCGCTGTTCTGGCTCTGCCAGGCCGCTCTGCCGCATCTCGGGCCCGGAGCCTCGATCATCAACACCTCCTCCGTCCAGGCCTACCAGCCCGACCCCGGGCTGATGGACTACGCCGCGAGCAAGGCGGCGATCGTCAACATCACCAAGTCCCTCGCCCAGGAGCTGGCCCCCAAGGGCATCCGGGTCAACACGGTGGCGCCCGGGCCGATCTGGACACCGCTGATCCCGGCCACCATGCCCGCCGACCGGGTCGAGGAGTTCTCCGACCTGGTCCCGCTCGGCCGCGCCGGGCAGCCCGCCGAAGTCGCTCCCGCCTACGTCTACCTCGCGTCGCAGGAGTCGAGCTTCGTCACCGGCGAACGGATCGGCGTGCACGGCGGGATGCCGCTGCCGTAGAGCAGGTCAGGCGCGAGGTCAGGCCGTACGCCCGAGGAGGTCGAGGTGCAGGTCGCGGCAACCGACGACTGGCTCGACCCGGACCTCGTCCGCTTCCCGGCCGGCGAGGTCCACGGGTGGATCCCCGGCCGCAACTCCACCATCTGCGGCCTGCAGCTGAGCCGGTCGCGGCTGCGCACCTTCCGGGGGATCAGCTGGGACGACGTGCAGCCGGAGTCGGGCGGGATGGCCGAGGCCGTGCAGGTGGTCTGCCGGCGGTGCTCCGCCGCCCTCGGCGCCCGTCCGAAGTCCCGGCGGTGGAGCCGCACCGACCCCCGGCCGTGAGGGTCCGGCGGCCCCGCCCGACCGGTCAGGACGCGGCGACTGCCCCGTCTCCTGCCGAGGTTCCCCACCCGGACGGGCTTCCTGTGTGGAGGAAGTGGCGCAGCTCGTCCACGTCGCCGACCCGGCCGTAGTAGGTCCGTACGCTCTTCAGCGTCGCCTCGTGCAGGTCGGCGAAAGAGCTCGCCACCGCATCGGGAACCACGAACACGTCGTAGTCACGGGCGTAGCCGTCCCGGATGGTGGACTCCACGCAGTAGTTGGTCGCCACTCCGCAGACCACGATGGTGTCGACGCCGAGCATCCGCAGAGCCGTGTCGAGCGTCGTGTCGAAGAAGCAGGAGCTCCGGTGCTTCACGAACACGTGGTCCTGCGGCTGCACCAGCGGGGCAAGGTCCGCCACGATCTCGGCGTCCCACGTGCCGCGGTGGCACAGACCGAGCGGTCGCTTGTCCAGGTGTGACGGGATGCGCCGCCGTCGTCGCGTGACGTCGTCCGGGAGGTGCACCTGCTGCGACCACAGCACAGGCAGCGCCAGCTCGTGGAACAGGTCCACCAAGCCCGCGACGCGCGGGACGACGCGCTGTTGCGGGCCGTTGTCGACGCCCGCCAGCGCAAGACCCCCTTCGGGGTGGCAGAAGCCGTTCTGCATGTCCACCACCACCAACGCAGCGAACGCCTGGGGCGGGGAGGGGTCAGGGGGTGACACCGACGACCTCCCCTGACGTCGCCGCCGGCACGGGCAGGTGCGAGTGCCCGTGGGCGGCCAGGAAGCGCATCATCTCCGCGTCGAAGACCCACGGCTGCTCGATCTGGCAGGCGTGCCCTGCGTCCTGCACGACGACCATCTCCACGTCAGGAAGGCGGTCGCGCAGGGCGAACGCCGAGGCGTGGGCGCTGTCCTGGCTGCCGCTGAGGATCAGCACCGGAGCGGCGAGCTCGGCATGCAGCCAGTCCGGGTCCGGGACCGCCAGGGCCTCGAACATCGTGATGATCGTCTCGAGGTCGGCGGACGCGTTGCGCTCGGTGAACAGCGTGGCCAGCCAGTGAGCCAGCGGCGTCTCGCGGAACTCCGGAGACAGGTCCTGGAGCGTGTAGTCGTAGCGGTAGTCGATGCCGTGTTCGCGGTAGGCCGCGATACGACGCGGAGCGAAGTCCTTCACCTCGTTCCAGCCGGTGCCGGAGACGACGACGGCGTCCGTCGAAGCCGGCCTGCGGTGGTACATGTGCTCGACGACGTTGCTGCCCACCGAGCAGCCGACCAGCACGGCCCCCTGCCTCGAGGTCACGGCGTCGACCGCCTCCCAGCACGCGTCAGCGATCTCCTCCATGGTCAGCCCCGGGCTGGCGCCCGGTGAGCGGCCGTAGCCCGGCAGGTCGATCGCGATGCACCGGTACCAGGTTGAGAAGTGGGCCATCTGGAACATCCAGCAGGCGCTGTCCATCGGGTTGGGGTGGACGAAGACCATGGGCGGCGCCCCCGCGGGGCCGGCGACCTCCGTGTAGAGCGGTCCGTCGATGTGGCTCATGATGCTCCTTCGGGGATGAGTGGGTCGAGCGTCGTGCGGGGGGTCAGGTGGGTCCGCGCCGCGGTGGCGTCGAGACGTGCCAGGAAGGCCAGCACTTCGGTGTCGAAGGACCAGGGCTGCTCGAAGTAGCAGGCGTGGCCGGCGCCCTGCAGCACGCGCATCTCCGCCGAGGGCAGGCGCTCGAGCAGGTCGAACGCCGAGGCGTGGGAACCGTCCTCGCTGCCGCTGAGGATGAGGACGGGAGCCTGCAGGTCGTCGAAGAGCCAGTCGGGATCGGGCTCGATACGGGCCGCGAACATGTTGACGATCGAGGGGGCGTCAGCTGTGTCGTTGCGCTCCTGACCGAGGGTTGCCAGCCAGCGGGCCAACGGCGTGGCGGCGAACTGCGGTGAGAAGTCCTGCAAGGCGTGCTGATAGCGGAACTCGACGCCGTGCTGCTCGTACTCCGCGATCCGCCTCGGGGCGAAGTCGCGGGTGGGGAACCAGCCCGTGCCGGACAGGACCAGCGCGCGGGTCTGCTCCGGTCGACGGTGGTACATGTGCTCGGCGACGTGGCTGCCGATGCTGCAGCCGACCACGACGGCGGGGCTCGTCGGCGCACCATCTGCCCGGTCGACGGCTTCCCAGACCGCGTCGGCCAGCTCGGCCATCGTGATGCCGCTGCTGGCCGAAGGCGACCGCCCGTAGCCCGGCAGGTCCACGGCCACGCAGCGGTACCACGTGGAGAAGTGCGCCATCTGGAACAGCCAGCTGGCCGAGTCCAGGGGGTTGGGGTGGACGAACACCATCACGGGTGCGCCGACCGGGCCAGCGACCTCGACGTTGAGGGGTCCGGCGATGTGCGGGGTGGTGGTCATGTCCGTCCCTTCGGATGCGGTGGGGGCGACCTGCTGGTCGTCCGCCTTGCGGTGCGACGACACGACGATCTGGAAGGCGAGCACGACGGCCAGCAGGAGCGCGGCGCACCACAGGAAGGTGACCGGGGTGCCGACGTGCGTGGCCGACAGCCCCATCAGCAGCGGTCCTGTCAGGTAGCCGATGTCGGAGAGCATCCGGTAGAGCCCGAGCGACGGAGTCGGATCGCCCGACGCGCGCTCCGCCACGTAGATGGCCGTGACCGGGCCGGTCAGGCCCGTGCCCACACCCCACAGACCGGCGGCCACCAGGAACAGCGAGGGGTCACTCGCCACGGCGAACACCACGAGCGAGCCGACCAGCATCAGTGCGCCCGGGATCAGCAGGGCCTTGCGGTCGATGCGCTCCGCGATGCTCCCCGCGGCGAAGGTGACCACGAGGTTGAGCAGCCCGTTCAGCCCCAGGGCCAGCCCGATGGTGCTCGTGGACATGGCGTACTGCTCCGTGCCCAGGATGGGGACCATGCCGTGCAGCCCGCCGGTGCGGGTGAAGTGCATCATCAGCGTGATGAGCGAGACCAGCAGGAACGGCGTGTCCCGCAGCAGGAGCAGGTAGGTCCGGGCGGCCGGATGGGGTGACCCGTGGCCCGAGCTCCCGTGCACCGGCTCGGGCATCCCGGCGAGCAGGCCGATGACCCCGACGACGGCGGCCAGCGCGGCGTAGATCAGGAAGGGCGCCTGCAGCCCGGCGACGTCGGCCAGCGGACCACCGAGCACCGGCCCGAGCCCCACGCCGGCGAGGAAGGCGGACTGGTAGTAGCTGATCGCCTTGGAACGGGTGAACGGCGCCGGATGGGCGGCGGCCATCGCCTGGCCGACCACCAGGGTCGTGGCGGCTCCGGCGCCGGCGATGAAGCGGTAGGCCAACAGCTCGGGCAGGCTGTTCGCGAAGCCGGTGAGACCCGAGCCGACGGTCAGCACGAGGGCGCCGATGCCCATGGCCCGGCTGTGGCCGATGCGGGTGGCCAGCCATGCCGCGGGAAGGTCTGCCAGCACCCTGGCGAGCCCGTAGATGCCGATCACCACGCCGATGCCGGCCGGCCCGATGCCGAACTCCTGCGCGTACAGCGGCAGGACCGGGACCACGAGGCCGAAGCCGGCCTGGAAGATGAAGATCTGCAGGAAGAGCAGGTAGAGACGGTTGCGGTCCGTCACCGGCGGACCTGGGCAGCCAGGGCGGCGTAGAGCTCCGGTCGCCGCCGGTCGAGCTGCCGCGCGGCGTCACGTCGGTCCAGCTCCCCACGCAGGTCCACCTGCACGGACACGAGCTCGTCGCCGTCGGTGCTCGACCGAGCCCTGGCCCGCCCCCAGGGGTCGAGCACCTGGCTGTCGGCGACGTACTGCACGCCCCGCTCGACGCCGCCCTTCCCTGCAGCCACCACGAAGTAGCCGTTGGTCAGGGCGGCCGCCGCCATGCGCAGGTGCTGGATGCGCCGCAGCTCCTCGACGGGGCCGGCGGGCGCCGCGGTGTCGTGCGGCACCTGGACCGAGGTGTTGTACGGGGCTGCGACGATCTCGGCGCCGCCCAGGCCGAGCGCACGCCACGCCTCGGGATAGCCGCGGTCGGCGCAGATGAGCACGCCGACCCGACCGACGGCGGTGGGGAACACGCGGAAGCCGGACTCCCCGTCGGCGAAGTAGCAGACCTCGCCGGACAGGGGCTGGCCGGTCGCGTCCCGGCGACCGGGGATGTGCGCCTTCTGGTAGGTGCCGCTCAGGGAACCGTCGGCGTCGATCACCAGGGCGCTGTTGAAGACCTGACCATCCCGGCGCTCGGCCACCGGCAGGACGCAGACCAGGCCCGCCCGAGCGGCAGCCCGGGCGATCCGCGCGACGTCGGAGGACGTGGCCGGGTCGTCGCTCCACCGGGACGCCTCCTCGTCCGCGACGATCGGGAAGTACGGACTCAGCGCGAGCTCGGGCAGGACCACCAGTGCCGCCCGGGCCCGGCCGGCGGCCACGACCAGCCTCTCGGCCCTGTCCACGTTCTCCTGCTTGAGCTCCGAGGCAGGTCCCATCTGCGCAGCCATCAGGGTGATGACGCTCATGAGGGCACACCCGCGACGGGCGGACTGGTGGGTCGGACGGTCACGAGCGGCCGGTCGACCGTGGGTGCCGCCGCCACCAGCGCGCGGGTGTAGTCCGCGGTGGGATCGGCCATGACCGTGGCCGCGCGACCGCGTTCGACGACCAGCCCCTGGTGCAGGACGAGCACGTCCTCGCACACCGCCGACACGGTGTGCACGTCGTGGGTGATGTACACCAGGGTCAGGCGCAGCTCGCGCCGCAGGTCAGCCAGCAGGTTGAGGATGTCGGCCTGCACCGACCGGTCCAGCGCGCTCACCGCCTCGTCGGCGACGACCACGTTGGGACGGGCGATGAGCGCCCGGGCGATGTTGACCCTCTGCCGCTCCCCACCGCTGAGGCTGTGGGGCCTGCGGTCGAGGTAGGACTCCGGCAGGCGGACCAGCTGCATCATCGTGCGGCAGGCCTCGTCGGCGTCGGCGCCCGGCTGCTCCGCGTGGTGGGCGAAGCGCAGTGCGCTCCGCACGCTCATCCGCGGGTTCAGCGAGCGGTAGGGGTCCTGGAAGATCATCTGGATCTGGCGCTGCAGGGCCCGGCGCGTCGCCCCGGTGGAGGCGGGGAAGTCCACCCCGTCGAGGTGGACGGTGCCGCTGTCGGGAGCGTCGAGCCCGACCAGGATCCGGGCGAGCGTCGACTTGCCGCTCCCGCTCTCGCCCACGACCGCCAGGGACCCACCGAGCGGCACCTCCAGATCGACCCCCCGCAGCGCCGCCGTCTCGTGGCGCCGGCCGGAGCGGTCACGGCTGCGGAACGTCTTGTGGACGCCCTGCGCTCGCAGGATGGGCGGGCCGGTCATGACCGGTCCGCCGCGTCGCGCAGCCCGTCGCTGACCACGTTGAGCGCGACGGCGGTCAGGAAGATGGCGATGCCGGGGAGGATCGCGTTCACCGGCGACGTGTAGATCATGTCGCGCATGCTGCCGAGCATGAATCCCCATTCCGGTGTGGGCGGGCGGACGCCGAGGCCGACGAAGCTCAGCCCCGCCATGAGCAGCAGGGAGACGCCCATCAGGGAGGCGGCGTAGGTGAGGACGGGGGGCAGGACGTTCGGCAGCACCTGCCGGACGAGGATCCGGGCGCGGGTCGCCCCCGTGAGCTGTGCGGCCTGGACGTACTCCATCCCGGCGACGTGGCGCGTGGCTGCCTCGACGACCCGCGCCAGTGGCGGGGTGAAGACGAGGACCAGGGCGCCGAAGGCGTTGTGCAACCCGGGTCCCAACGCCGCGGCGACGCCGATGGCCAGCATGATCGCGGGGAAGGCGAAGAAGACGTCGAGGACCCGCATCAGGACGGTGCCCAGCAGACCCGGCCGCGAGCCGGCGATGAGCCCGCACGCGAGGGCGAGCACCGACGCCACCGCGACGGGCAGCACCGCCGCCAGCAGGGAGAGCCGGGCCCCGAACATCAGGCGGGTAGCGATGTCACGCCCCTGCTCGTCCGTGCCCAGCAGGTGCCCGGGGCTCCCGGGCGACAGCAGCCGCTGCGAGATGTCGCCCACGAGCGGGTCGTACGGCGTGAGCAGCGGCGCGAACACTGCTGACAGCAGGACGAGAACGAGGAAGCCGAAGGCGAGCCTCGTGGGGAGGTCGACGCGGCTCCGGCGCCGGCTGCGGGCGCGCGCCAGAACTCGGGGCACCAGTCCGGGAGGGCCGGGCGGCGTGGGGAGCGCCTCGCTCCCGGGCGCCTCGGCCAAGGCAGACGTGCTCATGTGCTCACCACCTGACTGCGTCTGCGCGGGTCGAGCAGCGTCTGCCCGACGTCCACGGCGAGGTTGATCACGACGTACAGCAGCCCGACCAGCAGCAGCGAGGCCTGGATCACCGGGATGTCCCGCTGGGTCACCGCCTGGTAGACGAGCTGGCCGACCCCAGGCCACGAGAACACGATCTCGACGAGGGCCGACCCCCCGAGCAGGTTGCCGAGTTCCAGCCCGAAGATGGTCAGGACGTTCGGCAGGGCGTTGCGCCACACCTGCAGGAGCAGGCGGGCCCGGCCCATCCCGTTGGCCCGCAGGAACTCCACGTGCTGTCCCTCGAGGATCTCCGCGACGTGCGTCCTGACCATGCGGGTCGTCAGGCCGATCACCGGAGCCGAGACCGCGAGCGTCGGCAGGACCAGGTGCGAGAGCAGGTCGGTCCCCGATCCGGACCCGATCCCCGAGACGGGCAGCAGCTGCCACGTCACGCCGAACAGCGCCACGAGGATCATCCCGAGCCAGAAGCTGGGGATGCTGAGGCCGATCAGGCTCAGTCCGGTCACACCCCGGTCGAGGGCGCGACCCCGGTGCACCGCTGCCAGGGTCCCCAGAACCGACCCCACCAGCAGGCCGAAGACGGCCGCCGCCCCGGCGAGCAGGAGCGTGTTCTGCAGAGCCCCGACGACCATCGACAGGACGGGCTGCCGGAAGGCGATCGACCGCCCCAGATCGCCGCCTGCCACGCGGCCGAGCCAGGTGAAGAACTGTTCCGGCAGGGAACCGGTGAGTCCGAGCGCCGCCGCGAAGGCGTCACGCTCCGCCTGGGTCGACTGCGGGTCCATGAGGCTGTCCAGGGGGTCTCCCGGCATGATGTGGACCAGCGAGAAGCTGACCGCGGCGACGCCGAGCAGGATCGGCAGCAGCGCCAGCAGCCGCGAGCCGACGTACCGGGTCACTCGTCCACGCTCACGGTCGTCAGGTCCACGTACGACGACTGCGCCATGACCAGTCCGGACACGCCCTTGGCGGTGGCCCTCGAGTTGAGGTCGTGGACGACGAACACCCAGGGCGCGTCCGACTGGATCAGGCTCATGGCCTGCTTCAGCACGGCGTCACGCTCCTTCTCGTCGAAGGTGCGCTGGGCCTGGGCCAGCAGGGCGTCGACCTTCGGGTTCGCGTACTTGCCCGGGTTCAGCCCGGCGGGCGGGGTGCTGGTGGAGGCGTAGAAGCGGGTCAGCCAGTCAGGCGTCGAGACCGTCCACGCGTACTGCAGCGCATCGGTGCCAGCCGGGAAGCCCGCCCGGTAGGTCGACCGCATGGTGTTCCACTCGATGAGCTCCAGGTCCACCTTCACGCCGATGGCGGCGAGCTGCTGCTGCACGAACTCGTTCATGGGCAGGGGCAGCATGTTGCCGCTGCCGCTGGTGGGTGCCATGACCTTCATGGACAGCCCGTTCGGGTAGCCGGCCTCGGCCAGCAGGGCGCGCGCACGCGCGGGGTCGTAGGAGTACTTGGGCGCGTCCTCCGGGTACCACGGGTGGCCCTCGTAGACCGGGCCCGTCGCCGGGGATGCCGTGCCGGCCAGGATGTTCTTGATCATGGCGTCCTTGTCGATCGCCAGGTTCAGCGCCTGGCGGACCCGTACGTCGTTGAAGGGCTTCTTCGAGACGTCGAGCACCCACGGCCAGACGAAGGGGATGAAGTTCTGGTGGACGGTGAAGTCAGCCTTCTTCAGCTGCTCCAAGCCGTCCGGGGGCGGAACCTCCGCCCAGTCGACGGACCCGGACAGCAGGGCCGCGAGGCGGGCCGAGGGCTCCGGGACCGGCAGGAGCTCCAGCTCGGCGACCTTGGCCGCACCACCCCAGTAGTCCGGGTTGCGCTGGAGCAGCAGGCTCTGGCGCTCGACCCGGGAGCCGAACTTGAACGGACCGGTGCCGACGGGGGCGTCGGCGTAGGCCTGGTTGCCCCGCTCCTTGACTGCTGTCGGGCTCGGGAAGAGCACGCTCGTCAAGGCGTACGGCAGCAGCGAGTTCGGCGTCTTCGTCCTGATCGCGATGGTGTCGTCGTCGACCTTGGTCACGTCCGCGATGTAGGAGACGTACGAGGCGCTCGCCGCCGCCGACTCCTTGCTGTAGAACTCGAAGGCCGGGTCCATGACGCGGTCGAAGGCGAAGACCGCGGCGTCGGCGTTCCACGGCGTGCCGTCGTGGAAGGTGACCCCGTGGCGCAGCTCGAGCGTCCAGGTCACCTGGTCGGCCGGGTCGACCTTCCAGGACTCGGCCAGCCCGGGTGCCAGCGTCGCGAGCTTGCTCTCGTCCGCGAGGTCCCAGCTGACGAGCGGGTCGTAGAGCTGGTAGCCCACGAACCGGAAGCCCTCGCCGCCCTCGGTGGGTGGCGTGTCGGTGCCCGGCAGGTTCGCGGCTGTCATGGCGATCGTGAGCCGTCCCCCCCCGCCGCCCGACTCACCGCTGGCCCCGCTCGAAGCAGGGTCGTTGGCGCAGGCTGCCGTCATGGACAAGGCGGCGAGCGCGATGCCGAGAACGGCACGTCGATGGCGATCGGTGCGACCAGCGGAAGTGAGCAAGGGGACTCCTGAGGTAGGCCGCGAGACCGCGGAGAGCAGGCGGAAGGACCGACCGGCGGTACCGGGCGGCAAGCGTGAGAAGACGTTCGGGGTGCTGGGACGGGCCGCAGGATCAGGTCGGGGCCGCGCCTGGGGGTGGGGGGTCGAGAGGTGCGGCGGCCCCTCCGGTGCGGGCGTGGCAGGCGACGGTCACGGAACCGACGCGGACCAGCTCGGGACGCTGCGTGCGGCTCATCGAGCTCGCTTCGGCGCAGCGGGGCGCGAAGGCGCACCCCCCAGCGCGCTGGCCTGGCTGGGGCGGCTCGCCGCCGATGGCCCTCCACCGCTCGCCTGGAGCGGGCGGGCGGTTCGCGTCGATGAGGCCCTGCGTGTAGGGGTGCAGCGGCGACGAGAGCACGTCCAGGACCGGCCCCTGCTCGACGACCCGCCCGGCGTAGAGCACGACGACGTCGTCCGCGACGGACGCCGCGACCCCGATGTCGTGCGTGACGAACAGCATGGACATGCCGAGCTCGTGCTGAAGGCCGCGCAGCAGTTGCAGCGCGTTCGCCTGCGTGATCACGTCGAGCGCCGTCGTGGGCTCGTCGGCGAGCAGCAACCGGGGCCCGCAGGCCAGGGCCATCGCGAGCACGCACCGCTGCCGCATCCCGCCGCTGAGCTCGTGCGGCAGCCGCTGCGCCGTGCGCTCCGGGTCGGGCAGGCCCACCTTGCCGAGCAGGCGCACCGCCGTCTCACGGGAGGCGGCCCGGTCCCCGCCGGTGTGCCGGCGCGCGAGGTAGGCGACCTGCCCGCCGACCGGGAAGAGCGGGTCGAGCGCGGCGAGAGCGTTCTGGGCGACCAGGGCCATGCTGGAGCCGCGGAGCTTGGCGAACTCGCGGTCGCGCAGGTCGCTGACCTCCACGCCGTCCAGGTGGACGCGGCCGGTGGTCCGCGAGCCCTTCCCCACCGTCCGGAGCAGGCCCTTGAGCAGGGTGCTCTTGCCCGAACCCGACTCCCCGATCACCGCGGTGCAGCGTCCTGCGCCGACGGAGAACGTGACGTCCTCCAGCAGGTGCAGCTGCTCCCTGCGGCCTCGTCCGGGAACGGACACGCTCATGCCGCTCACGGCGAGCAGGTCGGACGCCGCGACCGAGGCGGGCGGCCGCCCGTGGATGGTGAGTGTCATCAGTGGCGCTCCAGCCAGGTCTCGATCTCGTACAGGTCACCGCGCACCCTGGTGAAGCTGAGTTCCACGGGTCTGTCGTCAACGGTGAAGACGGTGCGTTGCAGGAGCATCACGGGGCTTCCCACGGTCACTCCCAGCTCGGGGGCCAGGAGGTCGTCGGCCAGGGTGGCCTCGGTGAGCAGGCGAGCCCCCGAGACGGGCATGCCGGCTGCGGCTTCGATGGCGGCGTACCAGTCCGGTGTCGTGAGGTCCAGGGCGAGCAGCCGCGGAGCCAGGCGCCCAGGCAGGTAGCGCGTGCTCAGGCAGTAGGGCGTGCCGTCGAAGGAGCCCTTGCGCTCGACGACCAGCACCTCCTCGCCGGCGAGGAGGTCCAGGGCCGCGGCCACCGCGGTGGGGGCCGGCCGCAGCTCGACCAGCTGCGGCTCGTGGGCGACGAGGTGGCCCCGCGAGCCGAGCCCGGTGGCAAGTCCCGCCAGCCGGCTCTGGTTCTGCCGCGCCTTGGCCGTCAGGCCGAAGGTGCCGGCTCCCTGGACCCGCTCGACGATTCCCTCCTGCTGGAGCGCGAGCAGGGCCAGCCGGATGACGTTGCGGCTGGTCGCGTGGTCGAGGGCCAGCTCGCTCTCCGAGGGCAGCGCCCCCGCCGACCGGGACGCATGGTCGCCTTGGTGGAGCAGCTCGTAGCGCAGGACGTCGCGGACCGCGCGGACGCTGTCGCGGCGCTTCATGCTCCGCGTCGTCGACAGGCGGCGGACGCTCGGCGAGGTGGCCTCGGCGGCGGGGAGGAAGGCGCAAGCGGACATGGAGAAGATGCTTGATCCCGGCCGTGTCGCTCAGGTAACGCCGGGGGCCCCGGGAAGTTACGCCACCTGAGGGCCACGAGCACGGGCCCTGACCTGCGGGAACGCCACCCTGCAGGTCAGATGCGCCACCGAGGAGGGATACCTCCTCGCCAGACCGGGGGTCAGCTTCTCTCCCTTCGCCCCTGCTGCCGCACCCGCCGGTTGTCCCCGATCGCGACGCCGAGCGCCGGGTTGTCCCGCTCCTGCCTGACCGTGTGGGGGACCTGGAACAACCGCAGCAGGGTCACGAGGACGAGGCCACCGACCAGGTTCCCGACGGCAGCGAGGCCCGCGGTCTGCGCCCACTCGACATAGCCGAAGGGCGCCCGGCCGGTGTGCAGCGCCGAGAACATCAGCAGCGAGTTGACGACGGCGTGGTTGAGCTGCGCCCCGGCCAGCAGGAAGCCCGTGGTGACCGCCGGCACCAGCTTGAGCGCCGACGACTCGGTGTTGTGCTGCATCCAGGTCAGCAGCGTGATGACCGCGCCGCCGATCACGGCGAGCGCGAACGCCTGCCGGCCCAGGCCGAGGTCGACGTAGTAGGCCCCGGCCTGGATCGCCGTGTCGGCGAACTGCGGGAAGCCGAGCAGGATGAGGGAGGTGAAGATCCAGCCGGCCACCAGGTTGCCGACCAGGGTCCCGGCCCAGAGCCGCAGCAGCATCCGGAAGCGGGCCTGCCGGGCGATGACCGTCGTCACCGGCACCAGGAAGTCCTCGGTGAACAGCTCGCTGCGTGCCAGGCTCAGGGCGATGAAGCCGATCGAGAAGGCGAGCCCGGCCAGCAGGACGCTCCCGGTCTCGTGCTCGACCAGCAGCAGCGCGAGGACACCCGTGCCGACGTCGATCCCGCCGAGCAGGCCGGTCGCGAGCAGCGGCCACGTGCGCCGCGAGATGCGCCGGCGGCCCTCGTCGACGGACCGCTTGAAGGCCTGCTCGACCTCCTGCTCGGCGACCGAGGCGTCCCGGGCCGGATCGGAGCCCACGCCGGGCCGATCGTCGGGGCCACTCGTCCGGGTCACCCCGCCGCGCTACCCGGCGGTCACGCACGCAACCGCCGGGAGCGAGACGACCGCGTCGCCGCGGGTGCCGGTCCTCAGCCGGCCGCGCCGGCGATCTTGGTGTCGGACGGCAGCGCGTAGATCAGCTTCTTGTTGACGAACTCGTGGATGCCGAGATCGGACAGTTCGCGCCCGAAGCCGGACTTCTTCACCCCGCCGAACGGCAGCTCGGCCATCGAGGACGTGGGGTGGTTGATCCAGACCATGCCGGTGTCGAGGCGCTCGGCGACCCGCTGTGCCCGCTCCATGTCGTGGCACAGCACGGCGCCGCCGAGGCCGAACTCGGAGTCGTTGGCCAGGGCGATCGCCTCCTCGTCGCTGCTCACCTTGTGCACGACGGCGACCGGCCCGAAGACCTCCTCGCGGAAGATGCGCATGTCCTCGGTGACCCCGGTGAGCAGGGTGGGCTCCACGAAGGCGCCGGGGCGGTCCATGCGGCCGCCACCGATCTCGACCTTCGCGCCCTTGTCGATGGCGTCCTGGACCTGCTCGAGGATCTCGAGCGCGGACTCCTCGGAGGAGACGGGACCGACGGTCGTGGCCGGGTCGGCCGGGTCACCGGGCACGAGCCGCGACATGGCGTCACGCAGACCCGCGACGAACGCGTCGTAGGCCTCGTCGATGACCAGCATGCGCTTGGCCGAGATGCAGCTCTGGCCGGTGTTGGCCATGCGGCCGACCAGGGCGGCCGTGACCGTGTGCGTCATGTCCTCTGCGTCGAGCACGATGAACGGGTCGCTGCCCCCGAGCTCGAGGACGCACTTCTTGAGGTTGCGGCCCGAGACCTCGCCGACGCTCGCGCCGGCCGCCTCGCTGCCGGTCAGCGAGGCGCCCTGGATCAGCGGGTTCTCGATGATGCGGGAGATGTCACGGCCCGGGACGAACAGGTTCGTGTAGACCCCCTCCGGCGCACCGGCGTCGCGGAAGACCTGCTCCAGGGCCAGCGCCGACTGCGGGCAGTTGCTGGCGTGCTTGAGCAGGATGGTGTTGCCGGCCACGAGGTTGGGACCGGCGAACCGCACCACCTGGTAGTAGGGGAAGTTCCACGGCATGACTCCGAGCAGCGCACCGACCGGCTGGGAGACGACCCGGGCCTCGCCCTTGCGTGTCGGGAGCGGCTTGTCGGCCAGCATCTGCGGGCCCTGCTCGCCGTAGTAGGCGAGGATCGACGCGGCCAGGAAGACCTCGCCGTGGGCCTCCCGGGTGAGCTTGCCCATCTCGAGGGTCAGCAGCTCGGCCAGCTCCTCGCGCCGCTCGAGCATCAGCTCGCCGGCCCGCGTCACGACGGCTGCGCGCTCCTCCCGGGTGCGGTTGCGCCACTGCGTGTAGGCGGCGTGCGACCGCTCGACCAGCCGGTCCACCTCCGCCGGCTCCATGACGTCGAACTCCTGGACGACGGATCCGTCGAAGGGGTTGGTGGTGGCGATCGAGCTGCGGGACGAACGGGGCTGGTCGGACAAGATCACTCCAAGGTGGGGGGCGTCGGGGTCAGCCTGTCCGTGCCCGCTCCCGAGCAGGAAGGAACGAGGCGAGCAGCAGGTGGCCGTCCACAAAGGGGTCCGATGGACCCAGAGCCCTCGGTCGGCCCGCGCCCCGAGGAGCGAACTCCTCACCGGGGAGGGGGTCACGCCGTTACTCTCAGCGAACACTGAGATCCGGACCGGTGACGTGACCAGCCTTCCGGGCGAAGCGGCTCCCACGGCGTACACCCAGGTCGGCAGTGCCCCACGGCACCCTGCCGTCCGATCCGGGGGCTGCGGGAGCAGCGCACGCCCAGCCATCCCGGCCGCCTGCGACGAGAGAAGGAAGCACGCATGACGACTCCGAGTGCCCCGGGTGCAGCAGACGGACCGGTGGAGCCGACCGCGCCCCACGGCCAGCCGCCGGCACAGGTCCAGCCGCCGTACCGGGGCCAGGGCACGCCGGCCGGCTCCCCGCCGCCCGTGACCTTCGAGGGGCAGACCTTTCCCGGCACCCCCGATCAGCAGGACGTCAAGAAGAGCGGGGTGAGGAAGGGGCTGCTGCTCGGCGGGGTCGCGGCTCTCACCCTCGCCGTGGCCGGGGGCGCGGTCTACGCCGGGACGCAGCTGTCCGGCGGTGGCAAGCAGCCGGAGGACGTCCTGCCCCGCGACGCGATGGCCTTCGCGAAGGTGGACTTCGACCCGGCTGCGGGCCAGAAGATCGCGCTGTACCGCCTGGCGCAGAAGTTCCCGGACGCCAAGGTGAACAGCGAGGAGGGCGTGAAGGACGACCTGCTCTCCCAGCTGTTCGAGGGCGACGAGGACATCGACTACGCCAAGGACATCCAGCCGTGGATCGGTGACCGGGTCGGCGTGGCCGTGCTGCCCGACGGCGACGACGAGGACGACGAGCCGGACGTCATGGCCGCGGTCGCCTTCAGCGACGAGGACGCCGCCAGGAAGGCCCTGCCCGACCTCGCCGAGCCGGAGGACCCCGATGAGGACCCGCTCTTCTACGCCTTCAGCGAGGCCGGTGACTACGTCCTGCTGGGCCAGTCCCAAGGGGCCGTCGACGCTGCCGCGAAGGGCGAGGAGTTCCTGGCCGACGCCAAGAGCTACAGCTCCGCCGTCGACGAGCTCGAGGGCGACCAGATCGTCACGGTGTGGGGCGATGCCGGGGCCATCTGGGCCGCCGTCCCCGCGGAGGGCAAGGCCGAGGCGACCGGGACCTACGGCAAGGACGTCGACCCGAAGGGCCAGTTCATCGCGGGCCTGCACGCCGACGCCGACTTCATCGAGATGACCGGCCGAGGCGTCGACCTCACCACCGGGATCGACGTCGCGCAGCTGGGCAGCGGCAAGGGCACGGGTCTGCTCACCGAGTTCCCCGAGGACCTGCTGGTCGGCATGAGCGTCACGGGTCTGGGCGAGGCGCTCGCCGCGGGCTTCGACCAGATCAGCCGGGCACTCGGTGACGAGGCCGACCTCCAGGCGATCGAGGACGAGTTCGGCATCACGCTGCCGGAGGACATCACGACGCTGCTCGGCGACGAGACCGCTCTCGGGGTCTACGGCACGAAGGACGACCCGCAGGTCGTCGGCCGAACGCGCGGTGGCGACCCCGACGCTGCCCTCGCCGTCGCGGAGAAGCTCCGCAAGGCGGCGCAGGGACCGTCGACCCCGTCCCGGGCGCCGGAGCTGCAGGGAGCCGTGAAGAAGCACGACGGCGGCATCGCCTTCGGGTTGACCCAGGAAGGCGTCGACAGGGTCGCCGCCGCCGGCGGGCTCGGCGCCGATCCGGCCTTCGCCAAGGCGCTGCCGGACGCCGAGGGAGCCACCTTCCTGCTCTACGCCGACATCGACCGGATCCTGTCGCTGTTCGAGCAGGACCTCACACTCCTGGACGAGGACGGCAGGTCCCTGCGCAACGCCCAGGTCCTGCAGGCCGTGGGCCTGAGCGCCACCGGCAGCGAGAACGGGTCGTTCCGGCTCCGCCTCACCGTCGCGTAGGTCCGACTGGTCCGGAGCGGGTCCCCCGGTACCCGGGGGCCGCTTCCGCACGTCCGTGGCCGCCGGGCGACTCTCAGCGCGCCGGGCCGCTGTCCCGCTTCATCTGGCCGAACGGCGAGGGGGGCGCGGCCAGGGTGGCACGGGGGCAGTTGGCCAGGGTCAGCCCGGCGTGCTGGAAGGCCTCGTCGCACAGCGAGTCCGTCGTCCACCCCTGCCGCAGGCCGTACGCCGTCATGGACACGCGGAAGACCGTGACGCAGTAGCGCGCCGGGCTGTCGTAGACGCAGCTGATCGTGCCGACGTGGACCGCGTCGCCAGGCGCGTCGGCGCCCGGGCTCCAGGGCGACTGGTAGCGGCGCCAGGTCCCGATCCGCACCCACCAGTGGCCCCCGGAGTGCACGTCGTCGGCGGCGAGACCGCTGAGGATCTGCCGGGTGTGGTTCTCGGAGAGGACGGCGGCCGGCCGGATGATCTCCTGCGAGGCGAAGCCGTCGGAGCCTGGCGTGCTCATGCGGAGCGGACCTGCCTGTCGTGGGAGGCGGAGCGGCGGGGACGTGGAGGCGTGGGAACGGGGACGCGCACGGACAGCGGCACGGGCCGCCCGAACAGGAAGCCCTGGCCGTGCGTGCACCCCAGCTCGCGCAGCAGGTCCCGTTGCTCGACCGTCTCGATCCCCTCCGCCACCGTCGGCAGGCCCATGTCCCGGCACATGCTGAGCACCGCCTTGACGATCGCGTAGGCACTGCGGTCGCGCAAGACCGGTTCGATGAAGCTGCGGTCGATCTTCACCAGGTCGACGGGGAACTGGCGGAGCAGGCTCAGGGAGGAGTAGCCGGTGCCGAAGTCGTCCAGGGCGATCCGGACGCCGAGCTCGGAGAGCTCGGCGAGCTCCTTGGCGAGGGTGGCGCTCGCGGTGATCAGCGCGGTCTCGGTGATCTCGAGGTGCAGCCGCTCCGGCCGCAGCCCCGAGGCGACCAGCGCCCGCGTCACGTCAGCGACCACTCCGGGGCGCGCGAGCTGGCTCGGGGAGGCGTTCACCGCGACCCAGCCCTGGTCGACGAGGCCCTCGCGCCCGTTCGCGGCGTCCTGGCACGCCTGGGAGAGCATCCACCAGCCGAGGGGGCGGATCAGGCCGCTGCTCTCGGCGAGCTCGAGAAAGTGCGCCGGAGGGAGCAGGCCCCGTTGGGGGTGCTGCCACCTCACGAGTGCCTCGTGCCCGGCGACCGCCAGGTCCGACAGGGTCACGATCGGCTGGTAGTAGGCCCGCAGCTCGTCCGAGCTCAGCGACATCCGCAGGTCGTCCTCGAGCTGCAGGTCGGCCCGGGTGGCGAGCCGGTCCTGCTCCGGGTCGAAGGCGACGTAGCGGGCGCGCCCCATCCGCTTGGCGCGCAACAGCGCCAGGTCGGCCCGCATCAGGACGTCGTCGGCGGTGTCGGGATGCGCTCCGATCGTGCCCCCGAGGCTCAGCGTGACGGCGTGCTTGTGGCCGCCGACGTCGAACGGCTGGTCGAGGGCCGCCACCAGCCGGCTGGCGATCTCCTCGAGCTCGGCCTGCGTGCGGATTCCCTCCATGACCATGACGAACTCGTCACCGCCCATGCGCCCCAGCAGGTCCTCGGGGCGCAGAGGCCCGCGCAGCCGCTCGGCGACCTGGATGAGCAGGCTGTCGCCCGCCGCGTGGCCGAGGCTGTCGTTGACCACCTTGAAGCGGTCCACGTCGCAGTAGAGGACGCCGACCCGGCACCCCGGGTCGTCCTCGAGCGCGCTGGCCAGCCACTGGCGGGTCAGGAAGCGGTTGGGCACCCCGGTGAGCCCGTCGTGCAGAGCCCGGTTGGCGAGCTCGAGCTCGGCCTCGCGCCGGCCGGTGATGTCCTCCATCTGCATGATGACCCGGGCAGGAGAGGCCGCCGAGGTCACCGTGGCGGCGGTGAGCCGGCCCCAGGCCTGGCGGCCGTCCGAGGTGCGCAGCATGCGGTCGGCGGTCGTGGACTCCGCGTCCCCCTCGAGCAGCCCGTTCCACCACTCGTGCCACGGCAGTCCGCCCTGGGACACGACGACGTCCGTGACGTCCATCCGGGTCAGCTCGTGCTCGGTCCAGCCCAGCGTCCGGCACAGGGCCGCGTTCACGACCAGGATGCCTCCGTCTGCATCCAGCAGGGCGCCGCCGATCGGGGAGTGCTCGAAGGCGAGGCGCCACTGCTGCTCCGACGCCGCGAGCTGGGAGGCCGCGGTGAGGTCGTGGGAGACGTCCCTGGCGACGATCAGCACGGGAGCCCCTGGCTCGTCGACCAGGTGCTTGGCGGAGACGTCCACCCACAGGACGGCCGTGGCGCCGCTGACCTGCAGGGTCGTGCGTGCACCCCCGGTGGCGATGGTCTGGTTGAGCAGCTGGCGCAGTGCCGCGCGCTGGGCGTCGTCCCCCAGCACCGAACCGATCCCCTGGTCCACGCACTGCTGCAGGTCCCAGCCGAGGACCCGGCCGACGGTGTCGCTCGCCGCCAGGAGCAACCCCGCCGGGCTGACCTCGAGGATGAAGTCGGCGTCGGTCGCCGCGAGGGTGCCCACCGCGCCAGGCCGTACCCACCCTGCCTTCGCGCGCGATCTCATGGGCGTGTCATCGGCAGTGGCGCCGTGCGCTGTAGCCCGAGCGCCCCCACCGGCCACGCCCCGGCACGCCGAAGGCCGGGCACGACGTGCGTGCCCGGCCTCCGTACTGGTCTGCGACTAGCTGTTGACGTAGTCCTTCGCGAGCGCGCTGACCTGCTTGTTCGCAGCGTCGAGAACGCTCTGGCGGCTCTTGTGCTCCTGCTCGTAGGCGAGAACGACCTGCACGTCGTCGACCGACCGGAGCTTCGACACGGCGACGGCGGCGTCGCGAGCGGTCAGGTTGTCGAACCGCTTGATCGGCAGCTCGTCACCGCTGACGACCCCGAGGTTCTCGCGGACGCGGTGCACGGAGGTGCGGGCCTTGCGGCCGAACTCCTTGCCGGCCTGCTTCTCGGTCTCGGCCAGCGTGGCGTCGCGACCGGCGTCGGCGATCCGACGGCCGCTGCGAGCGAGCTCGAGCAGCCGCTTGACCCGGGAGGACACGGCGGACGTGGTGGTGTCCTGCACCCGCTGGGTCAGCTGCCCCGCGGTGGCGACGGCCCGGTTGACGCCGGAGGCGGTCGCGCTGGTGGCGAACGTGGCCGCGGTGCGGGCGTTCATCGCCGCGACCTGCGCCGGAGTCGGAGCGAGGGCGGCCGGGCCACCCACAGCGGTCTCGGCGAGCACGGTGAACAGCCACTCGATCGTCTCGCCGTGGGCCTCCTCGAGGCGCTCGGCCAGCGCCACCAGGTCGGCGGCGTCGATGTCGTGCGCGAGCACCTTGACGAGCCGCGCCCGGTCGAACAGCTCGTGCTCGAGGGCCAGGTCGGCCAGCAGCGCCTCGGTGATCGGCTGGCTCTGCTCGATCGGGAGCCGGGCGGCGGCGGCGGCACGGTTGAAGGCCGCACCGACGACGTCCGGGACGCCACCGAGGTCGAGCACGGCCTGGCGGATCGCCTTGGCGCGCTTGTCGCAGTTGGTGGCGTTCTCCAGCAGCTCCTTGCGGGTCTGCTCGGTCGTCGCCTGGCTCACCCGGGCGCGCGCGGTGGCGGCCTCGTGGGTGGTGAGGTTCAGCAGGGTGTTGAGCTGGGTGACCAGCTCGGCGTTCTGGGCGGTCATGTGCGGACCAGCCTTCCTGTCGTGGAGTGGGGCTCTTGCGCTGATTCGTTCCTGCCCCCTGACCCGGCCGCTAACCAGAGCAAGCACCCCTGCTAGCAGTGACGCCGCTCACTGCGGGCATCAGGTCGCGGCCGCCGGCGCGGGTGCGTGCCGGTGGACGGGGTACGCCGGAGTCGCCCGAGCTTCGGGGGTTGCGATGGGGCGACACCAGCAGGACTCGACGAACGATCCCCTCCTGCCACCCGAAGGCGCGCCGGAGCGCCGGCCCCCCGGGGGACCCGTGGGCCAGCGCACCGGTCAGCTGCTCGGCCAGGCAGGTCACTGGCTCGACGAGGCGGTCGCCGCGCTCAGCGGTCCGGCCGACCAGCAGGACGTCCCTGCCGCCCTCGCCGCGATCGGCGACGTCCAGCGAGCACTCGCCAACCTGGTCCGCCCGCGCGACGGGGACGACCAGCCGGTGGTCGTCCGTCGCCTGCTCCTGCCGGCTGGCCCCGCCTCGGCCCGCACGGCACGCGTGTTCACCCGCGAGGCCTGCGAGGCGTGGTCGCTCTCAGGTGCGGTCGCGAGCGCTGTCGTCGACCTCGGCAGCGAGCTGGTCAGCAACGCCGAGCGGCACGGCAGCGGACAGGTGCTGCTGGCCCTCGACCTGCACGCGGGCCACGTCTCGGTGAGCGTCTACGACGAGGGCGGCGGGCGCCCGGCGCTCCTGCCGTACCGCCCGGGCGTCAGCGACCGCGGCGTCGGACTGCAGATCGTGCAGCACCTGAGCGAGGAGTGGGGCTGGACCGACGACCCGCCCGGCAAGTGGGTCTGGGCGCACGTCCCCTGCAGCGCTCCGTCCTGAGCGGGCCGTCCCTCAAGCCTCGACGTACGACGCGACCCAGGCGTCGATCTCGGCCCACCTGTCGAACAGCCAGGCAGCCTGGGCCTCGGGCTCGCGGGGCACCTCGGCGGCGGGGACGAACCACCACCGCATCCGCACGACGGAGTCCATCGGCAGGCCGTCCCACAGGTCGGCGGGGCTCGAGAGGTGCTCGAGCCCGGTGTGGGCGACCAGGACGACGTCGGCCTCAGGGGCGGCGGCCAGGGCAGCGGCCACGCCCGCGTGCTTCGGCGGGAGGACGTGCCGCAGCGAGGCGGCCTGGGCGGCCCGTTCGTGCAGCCCCTTGCCGCGGAGCCGGTCGATCGCCCGCAGCCGGCGCCCCTCGCTGAAGTTGCCGCCCTCGGGGAAGATCAGCAGCGCGTCCTCCTCGCCCATGCCCTCTGCCAGGCGTCCGACCTGGGCTGCCAGGTCACCGCGGCCGGGCGTCAGGAAGGCGTTGGGCAGCCGGTTCAGGTAGACGTCGATCAGCGGGTCGAGCTGCAGCAGGTCCTTGAGCACGATCCGCGGGCGCCGGTCGTGGTCGCGGCGCATGAGGGTGCGCACCATCAGCAGCGAGTCACCCGGGCCGGCGTGCCGGGACAGCACCAGCATGGCGTTCGTCGAGCCGGGGACGCCGTCGTCGAGGGGGGACCAGGAGACCTCGTCGTCGACGACGCGCAGGTGGAACAGCAGGGTCGCCGACCCGAGGACGACGGCCAGGACGAGGTGGATGACGGCGTAGTGCGCCCGCTGGAAGGCCGGCGAGCTCAGCTTCCAGCCGCATCCGCTGACCAGCCAGAGCACGAAGGCCACGGCGAGGGCGGCGCACTCGACGGCGAGGTACACGAACGCGAAGGCGAGCAGCCGCAGCGCCCGCCAGCGCCCGGGAAGCACCGCCGAGAGGGCGACCGCCACCAGCACCAGCAGCGGCAGCAGGGTGACGGCGAAGCCGAGGCCCACGACCACCAGCAGGGACATCGGGCGGCGGACCCACGTCGGAGCGACCCTCACGGCGCCACCGCCGAGCCCGCGGCCGCCAGGTAGGCCTGCGTCGCGGCGTGGGCCCGCTCCACCCGCTGGGAGACCTGGCGCACGTCCCGGTAGCGCAGCTGCGCCATGCCCTGGGGGGCGTCGTCGCCGGTGGGCAGGACGTGTGCGACGACGTCGTCGGGCAGTGCCGCCATGTCGGCAGCGAAGCGGTGACGGCGAGCGATCTCGAAGGCCACGAGCGCGACCTCCCACGGGCGGGTGGGCACCGTCAGCGGCCGGTCGACACGCCCGACCTGCAGCACGTACAGCGTCTTGGCGCCGAGCTGCACCGCCCGGCTGACGGGGATCGAGTTGACCAGGCCACCGTCCAGGTAGTGCTCGTCACCGATCCGCACGGGGGCGAGCAGCCCCGGCACCGCGGCCGAGGCCATCACGGCGTCCGTCAGCGAGCCGCTGTCGAACCAGTGCTCCGCAGCCCGCTCGATGCAGGCGGCCACGCACTGGAAGGGGACCTGGAGGTCCTCGATCCGCTCGACCGGGAGGTGGTCGGCGAGCAGCTGGCGCAGCGGCCCCCGACGGTGCAGGTGCGTACGGCTGCGCACGGCGGTGCTCATGCGCTCGGCCAGGGACCCGCTGAAGACACCGCCGTCCTCGGACAGCCGCCGCCACACGTCAGCGAGGCGCAGCGTCGTCTCGACGGTGGGGTCGGCAGCCAGGAAGGCACCGTTCAGCGCGCCCACCGACGTGCCGACCACGAGGTCGGGGGTGATGCCCGCCTCGAGCAGGGCCCGCAGCATGCCGACCTCGCCGGCACCGAGGACGCCGCCTCCACCGAGGACGAACGCGACGGGCGGGCTGGTCATGCGCTCAGGGTGCCACCCTGCGTCCGGGCTCAGGTGAGGGGCAGGCCGTTCCGCACGACGCCGACCTGAGCACCTTCAGTCCGGTGTCCAGGACGCCGATGGGGGCCGAGACCCCCGACCCCGCAGACGAGGAGCCCCGTCGTGCGCTCCACCCCCGCCCAGCGCCTGTGCGCCCTCGGCGCGAGCGTCCTGGTCGGCCTCGTCGTCGGCGTCGCCCCGGCC
>JAOPWP010000276.1 GCA_025965615.1 Frankiales bacterium | reverse complement strand
GCGCTCGAGCCGGCGTGCGCCGGCCACGCGTGCGTCCGCCGGCCCGCGGCGCGCCGGAGCGACTCGGGCGATCGGCGGCTCAGCGTCAGCGCAGAACGGGCGCCTCGCATCCGCGGGGCCCGCCAGGTCACCTCGCACCGGAGGGTCCAGATGACTCCGCTGTACCTCTTGCTCGGTGTGACGGCCACGACGCTCCTGCTGCAGGTGATGGCTGGAGGGTCACCAGCCCGGCACTGGCCCGGCGCTCTCCGCCTCGGCCTTGCCGCGATGTTCATGCTGACCGGGGTCTCGCACTTCGTGGGTCTCCGTGAGGATCTGATCGCCATCGTGCCTCCGGCTCTGCCGGCACCCTGGCTGCTGGTCACGGTGACGGGCGTCTTGGAGCTGGCTGGGGCAGCCGGACTCCTCTGGCGCCGCTCGGCAGCCTTGTCCGCGGCGGGCCTGACCGCGCTTCTGGTGGCGATCTTCCCGGCGAACGTCTACGCCGCGGTCGCTGACCTCCCGTTCGACGGGGGGCCGGCCGCCGACCTGCCGCTGCGTGCCGGCTTGCAGGTCCTGTACCTCGCTGCGGCGGTAGCTGTCGTCATCACCCACCGGCAGGTCGCCGGGGCGATGCGCCTCGACCGGTTCCCGCGCCCCCCGTCGGTCGTCCCGCTACCGGAGAGGGCTGGGCCCGCAGGGCCGCAGGCCACCCCTGGCGTCGTGCTGATCTCCCGGCTGCAACTGCGGCGTCTGCAGGACGTTCCGGGCCTGCTGCGCCACTCACTGCAGTTGCGCCGGGACTTCCGGAACGTCCCCGGCGCGATCTCGCTGCAGCTCGCCGCAAGTCCGACGCGCGGCACGTTCTGGACCTGGTCGTCCTGGACCGACGAGCGATCGATGGACGAGTACGTCCGCTCAGGACCCCACCGCACCCTCATGATCCACTACCGAGACCGGCTGAGTGAAGCCCGCTTCGACGCGTTGCGGCCTGGTGGACCACCGTTGCCCAGGGTCTGGTCCGAGGTCCGGGCACAGCTTGCCCGCGTGTCGACCACGGAGAGCGCCAGCGTTCCGGCTCAGGCGCCGTCGGCTGAGACGCGGTGATCGACGCCCAGCACCAGACCAGGCGGTACGGAGCCGAGGCTCACCTTCCGCCGCCTTCCCGCGGCGAACCTGACACCGGAGAGACCATGACCATCACATCCCGCCACCTCAACGACATCTCGGTTCCGACAGGACGCCACTCACGACGGGCCCACCCCAGCCGGCGATACCGGATACGGGCGTCTCTCGCCCTGGCCGCTGCTCTCGTCGCCAGCCAGCTGCTCACCCCCAGCGCAGCCAACGCGTCGACCGGTCAGCCCACGCCTGCCGCGGGCGGTATCCGCACGGACCTGCAGCGGGCGATGGACGACGTGGTGGCGGCAGGCGTCCCTGGGATCATCGTCCGCGTCGAGGACCGGCACCGCGCTGCCCGCCGCCTGACCGCCGGACAGAGCGACCTCGCGACGGGCGCTGCCCTCCGCCCGGCCGCGCTGTTCCGGATCGGCAGCGTCACGAAGACCTTCGTCGCCACAGCCGTTCTCCAGCTGGCCGGTGAGGGACGCCTCCGTCTCGACGAGCCCGTTGCCCGCCGGCTGCCAGGCCTGCTGGCGAGAGGAGAGCAGATCACCGTGCGGCAGCTGCTGAACCACACCAGCGGCCTGCCCGAGTACTCCGGAGATCCTGAGGTGTTCGCCGGGGTCGTCGCGAACCGCCTCTGGGAGCCGCGGGAGCTCGTGGCCCAGGCGGAGGGCCACCCGTACCCGTTCCCGCCCGGCACCGCCTGGATGTACTCCAACACCAACTACATCGTCGCGGGTCTGCTGGTCGAAGCAGTAACCGGACGACCCTTGGCAACCGAACTGGACCGACGCATCTTCGCGCCGCTGCGCCTGCGCCACACCTCGTTCCCGGCCACGACGGCGCACCTGCGCGGCTACCACGCGCATGGCTACGTCTCGACGGAGTTCTTCCCGACCGAGGACCGTCAGCCCCTGGACGTCACCGGCTACAACCCGTCCTACGCCTGGGCGGCCGGGGCGATCGTGTCCAACGCCGCGGACCAGTCCACGTTCTTCAAGGCGCTCATGTCCGGGCGCCTGCTCAGCCCGGCGCTGCTGCGGGAGATGAAGACGACCGTTGCCCAGGACCCCACTGATCCCGAGCGGACCTTCAGCTACGGCCTCGGGCTCGAACGGATCAACGACGCCTGCGGTGCCAACTGGGGCCACCGCGGAGCCCTCTACGGCTACCAGAGCATGGCCTCCTGGAACGAGCGCACAGGCCGGATCGTCGTCATCGCCAGCACCATGCTCCCCGCCCCCGCCGCCGCCGATGCCCCGCTCGCCGTCGCGACAGAACTCGCTCTGTGTGGCTAAGCGGCGAACCCGGATGGCCCGGCACGTCACGCCACCCACAGGGGGAGCAACGCCTGCATCACGGTTCGGCCGGTCGCTCGCGTTGCGTCCCCGTGCCCCGACCGCCCTTCCGCCTCCGCGCCCGCGGTGCGCGGCCCCGCCCACCTTCGAGAACGGGTGCTCCATGTCTGCAATGACTGCGAAGACGTCCGGTCGCCTCGCCGGCGCCCTCCTCCTGTGTGCCTGCCCGCCACCGGGGCCCGGTGCGATGCGCCTCATCGCTGCCGTGGGCGGAGCCGACGAGAAGTCCGCCTCCGCGCGCCCCGCGCCTCGCCGTCACGGCACGCCCTTGTGGGACGCCGCGTGACCCGGCCCGGATCGGAGGCCCGCGGTTCCGGCGACGTCATCGAGGTTCGCGACCTGCACCGGCGCTACGGAGGCTCACGGAGTGGGTTCGAGGCTGTCCGCGGTGTCACGTTCTCCGTCCGCAAGGGCGAGCTGTTCGCTCTGCTCGGGACGAACGGGGCTGGCAAGACGTCGACGGTCGAGGTGCTCGAAGGCCTTGCCCGGCCTACGTCGGGCAGCGTCCGTGTCCTCGGACGCGACCCGTTCGCCGACCGGCGGCAGGTGCGTCCGCACACTGGCGTCGTCCTGCAACAGGGCGGCCTTTCGGCGGACCTGACGGTGTCCGAGACGTTGACGATGTGGGCCGGGACGCTCACCAGCTCGCGTCCGGTCCAGGAGGCGCTCGATCTGGTCGACCTCGGCGGCCGCGGCCGCGTCGCGGTCAAGCAGCTGTCGGGCGGCGAGCGGCGGAGGCTGGATCTCGCTCTGGCGATAGTCGGAAGGCCCACACTGCTGTTCCTGGACGAACCCACTGCGGGTCTGGATCCCGAGAGCCGCGTCGCGGCGTGGGCCCTGGTGCGGCACCTGCTGGACGAGGGCACGACGGTTCTGCTCACGACCCACTACCTGGAGGAGGCCGCCCAGCTCGCGGACCGGCTCGCGATCATGCACGCCGGGCGGATCGTGAGAAGCGGTACGCCCACGGGCGTCGCTCGCACTGAGCCCGCGCGGGTGACGTTCGCGCTGGACGCCACTGCGGCCGTCCTCCCGCTGCCGCAGATGCCGCAGGCCGCCTCGGTGAGCCGTGAGAGCCGCTTCGGGACGTCCTTCGTGACGATCACGACTCCTGACCTGCAGCCGACGTTGGCGCTGCTGCTGTCCTGGGCGCAGGACCGGGGTGTGCTGCTGCGCGATCTGCACGCAAGGCCGGCCTCGCTCGAGGAGGCCTTCCTTGCTCTCGCGGCAGAGACGGCCGGCGAGGCACAGCGTCAGGGAGCGGCATGAGGCTGCGCGCCTTGCCCTTCACGAAGCGGGACCGCGGGCTCCGTCGCGCTGGCATCCGACGTGTCGTCTCACTCGGCCGCGCCGAGGCGCTCCTGCTGCGACGCAACCCGATGGCTCTCGCCGTCGGGCTCGGCATGCCCCTGGGGCTCACTGCCGCGCTCCAGGTCGGTCAGCCGGCAGCTGCCCGCGCCCAGGTGGACGCTGCGGACTCCATCATCCTGCTCGCCGCGTTCGCGCTGCTGTCGGTTCTCTACTACAACCTGGTCACAGCGTTGGTTGCTCGCAGGCAGGACTTCGTCCTCAAGCGCCTCCGCGCCGGCGAGCTCACCGACGAGGAGGTCCTGGCCGGATCGGCGCTGCCCGCTGCCGCCGTCGCGTGGGGGCAGATCGTCATCGCGACGGTTGCGGGCTTCGCGTTCTTCCGACTGGACGCGCCCGTGAACCCGGTTCTGGTGGTCACCGGCCTCATCCTCGGCACCGTCGTCTTCGCGCTTCTGGCGGCCGTGGTCGCCACCGTCACCAGGTCGGTCGAGATGGCGCAGCTGACCGCCATGCCGGTCCTCGTGCTCTCAGCGGTGGTCGGCGTTCTGGTCCCAGCAGAGGACATCAGCGGGCCCCTCCATGTCCTCGCTCAGGCGCTCCCGATGCCACAAGTCCTGGAACTGCTCCACCTCGGCTTCACCGGGAGCACGTCCGGCGGCGCCTCCGTCGACGTCACAGCGACGTTCGGCCACGCCGTCACGCCGGTGATCGTCCTGCTGACCTGGGCCGGTGCCGCCCGATGGGCCACCCGTCGCTGGTTCCGGTGGGAGCCACGTGGGTGAGGACGGCGTGAACGCCCGCACATGCGGGGTGGCTGGAGCAGGGGCAAGGCGCGTCGGAGGTTGCCGAGGCTCGGCGGGAGGTCCTTGCAGGGATTGCACCCGACCCGTCCGATCTGCGGCATGAGTAGCCCTGTGTCAACCGGCGGCGGCCAGGATGCGTTGGAGTGCGCGGTGGCTGGCCGGGTCGTAGGGGACGCGGTCCTGCCAGCAGCGCCAGATCACGTGCAGCCAGGCTCGGGCCAGGATGCGGACGGCGTGCGGGTGGTCGTGGCCGCGGTCGCGGGCTCGTCGGTAGAGGTCTGCGGCCCAGGCGTTGGCGGTGTGGGAGTCGCCGGCGAAGTCGGTGACGGCGCCGCGGAGCTGCTTGTCGACGGCCCAGCGGAA
>JAOPWP010000272.1 GCA_025965615.1 Frankiales bacterium | reverse complement strand
GGTCCTGCGGCTCGTCGACGCCCTCGAGGACCTCGACGACGTACAGAACGTCTGGGCCAACTTCGACGTGAGCGACGAGGCCCTCGAGCAGGTCGGCTGACCCGTCCGGCCCCGGTGACATCCACCGCACCAGGCTGCTGTGGCTGCTCCCCGCCGGGGGGATGGACCGGACGTACGGGCGCGCCTCCCGACGGCTGTCGGCCCCCCGCCGTACTCTTCGGTCCGAACGCGTGTTCGCATGCGCGTCCCGCGAGACGAGGAGGTACGGGTGCGGGTGCTGGGCGTCGACCCCGGGCTGACCCGGTGCGGCATCGGCGTCGTCGAGGGCTCCCCGGGTCGTGCGGTCCTGGTCGCGGTGGGTGTGGTCACGACGCCCGCCGGTGACCCGCTGGGCTCGCGGCTCGTCCAGCTCGAGGTGGCCTTCGAGGCCTGGCTCGACCTGCACCAGCCCGATGCGGTCGCCGTCGAGCGGGTGTTCTCCCAGGCCAACGTGCGCACCGTCATGGGCACGGCCCAGGCGGGGGCTGTCGCGATCACCTGCGCCGCCCGTCGCGGCCTGCCGGTGGCGCTGCACACCCCGTCCGAGGTCAAGGCATCGGTGACCGGATCCGGTCGCGCCGACAAGGCCCAGGTCGGGGCCATGGTCGCGAGGCTCCTGCGGCTCGACAGCCCGCCTCGTCCGGCTGACGCGGCCGACGCCCTCGCCCTGGCGATCTGCCACCTGTGGCGCGCGCCGGCCCAGGCCCGGCTGGCCGCAGCCGTCGCGGGGGTCCGCCCGTGATCGCCAGCATCGAGGGACCCGTGATCGCGCTGACCCCGGGCGGTGCCGTCGTCCGCGTCGGGGGAGTGGGGCTCGCGGTGCAGACGACGGCCACGACCCGGGCGGGCCTGCGGGTGGGGGAGCCGTCGCTGCTCGCGACCAGCCTCGTCGTCCGCGAGGACAGCCTCACGCTCTACGGGTTCGCCGACGACGCCGAGCGCGACCTGTTCGAGCTGCTGCAGACCGCGTCCGGCGTCGGTCCCCGCCTGGCACAGGCCGTCCTCACGGTCCACACCCCCGACGCCGTGCGCCGGGCGCTCGCCACCGAGGACCTCGCGGCGCTGTGCCTGGTGCCCGGGATCGGACGCAAGGGCGCACAGCGGCTGGTCCTGGAGCTCAAGGACAAGGCGCAGCTGGCCGGGACCTCCGTCGGCCCGTCCGGTTCACCCGGGGGCGGCTGGCGCGACACGCTCGGCTCGGCCCTGGTCGGGCTCGGCTGGACGAGCTCGCAGTCCGACGAGGTGGTGGCCACCCTCGCGGCGGCCCACCCGTCGGCCACCGCCGACGACGTGCCGTCGCTGCTGCGCGAGGCGCTCGCGCACATGGGGCGCAACCGGTGAGCAGCGAGGACCAGCTGGTCGCGGCCGAGCGCGCCGAGCTCGAGGCGCGGGAGCGGGAGCGGGCAGAGCTGCTCGCGCGGGGCGTCGACCCGGGGGCTGTCGGCGACCTCGTCCGGCCGGCTGCAGACGACGTCGAGCGCGTCGTCGAAGCGGCCCTTCGGCCCAAGCGGCTCGACGAGTTCATCGGCCAGGAGCGGGTCCGCGAGCAGATCTCGCTCGTCCTCGAGAGCGCACGACGAAGGGGTCGTCCCCCCGACCACGTCCTGCTGTCCGGCGCACCGGGGCTCGGCAAGACGTCTCTCGCCATGATCATCGCGGCCGAGCTCGGCACCGGGATCCGGATCACCAGTGGCCCGGCCCTCGAGAGGGCCGGCGACCTGGCCGCCCTCGTGAGCAGCCTCTCCGAGGGAGAGGTGCTGTTCATCGACGAGATCCACCGCATCGCCCGGCCGGCCGAGGAGCTGCTCTACGTCGCGATGGAGGACTTCCGGGTCGACGTCGTCGTGGGCAAGGGCCCCGGCTCGACGGCGATCCCCCTGGAGGTCGCCCCGTTCACGCTGGTCGGTGCCACGACCCGGTCCGGCCTGCTGACCGGGCCGCTGCGGGACCGGTTCGGGTTCACCGCCCACATGGAGCCCTACACCCCGGCCGAGCTCGAGCGGGTGCTGGCCCGTAGCGCGGACCTGCTGGGGGTGGCGCTCCGGCCCGACGGCGCGACGGAGATCGCCGGTCGCTCCCGGGGGACCCCTCGCGTCGCCAACCGGCTCCTGCGCCGGGTGCGCGACTACGCGGAGGTGCGGGCGGACGGGGTCGTCGACGCGGCAGTTGCCCGGGCCGCCCTGGCGGTCTACGACGTGGACGAGCTCGGGCTCGACAGGCTGGACCGCGAGGTCCTCAGCGCGCTCGTCCGGCGGTTCGGAGGCGGTCCGGTCGGCTTGTCGACCCTGGCCGTGGCCGTCAGCGAGGAGCCCGAGACGGTGGAGGAGGTGGCCGAACCCTTCCTGGTCCGGTCCGGGCTCATCGTGCGCACCCCCCGGGGCCGGATGGCCACTCCGGCGGCGTGGCGCCACCTCGGACTGCGCCCGCCTGGGCCGGTCGACGTCCTGCCCCTCGAGCTGGGCGACGCCGGCTGAACGGGCCCGGCGTCCGACTTGTCTAGGCTGGGCCCTTCGCGCTCGTCGACCCCCCGGAGGCCCCTCGCGTGAACGAGGCCCTGCAGCAGCTGCTCTTCTTCGCCTTGCTCATCGGCGGCTTCTACCTGCTCGCCATCCGGCCGCAACGGGTGCGGGCCAAGGCGCTGCAGCAGGTCCGTGCCGGGCTGGAGGCGGGCAGCCGGGTGATCACGACCGCGGGCATCCACGCCACCGTCGTGGTGGTGGAGGGTGACGACGTCGTCCTGGAGATCGCACCCGGTGTCCGCGTGCGCTTCGCCTCTGCGGCCGTCGTCCGGGTCCTGACCCCCGAGGTCGAGCAGGACGAGCAGGACCTCGTGGACGACGAGCCCGAGGCCCGCGACCGTTGACGCTCGAGGAGCTGCTCGTCGCTCACGTCATCGACGTGCCGGACTTCCCCACCCCGGGGGTCCTGTTCAAGGACATCTCGCCGCTGCTGGGTGATGCCGAGGCGTTCCGCGCCGCCGTCGACGCCCTGGTGGCTCAGCACCGGGACCTCGCGGCCGACAAGGTCGTGGGCATCGAGGCCCGCGGCTTCCTGCTGGCGGCGCCCGTGGCGCACCAGCTCGGGGTCGGGGTCGTCCCCGTGCGCAAGCCCGGCAAGCTCCCGCGCGCGACCTACGAGACCTCCTACGCCCTCGAGTACGGCACGAACGTGCTCGCGGTGCACCGCGACGCCTTCCGGCCCGGCGACCGGGTCCTGCTCCTCGACGACGTCCTCGCAACCGGGGGGACCGCCGCCGCCGCGGTGCGCCTGGTGCAGGAGGCAGGCGCGGAGGTCGTCGGTGTCTCGGTCCTGCTCGAGATCGGGGCCCTTCCCGGCCGCGAGCTGCTGGCCGCAGAGCACCCCGGTCTGCCCGTCCAGGCGCTGCTGACCGTCTGACGCGCTCCCGGTGGGGCAGGTGTGTGAGGGGCCACCTCCAGCTGGTGGGCTCGGGGGGCCCGCAGGGGCGTCCACCTCCCTACACTGGAACTCCGCCCCGTCCCCGCAGGAGCCGCCCGTGGCCGCAGACGCCGTCCAGGTGCCTGGCCGACCGACGGGCCCTGCCGGAGGGGCCCTCGGCGTCCCCGGCGGCGCGCCGGCTCGGAGGATCCCGGCCGAACCCCCGCTCGGCACCAGGCCCGACGCCGCCGCCGACAGCGCTGTCCCGCCCGACGGGCCGGTCCGCGGCTCCGACGACGGCCCTCCGACCGGCCGGCGCGTCCGGGCCCGCCTGGCCCGGCTGACCGCCGCGAAGGCAGGCGGCACGCCGCCGGTTCTCGAGCCCCTGACCCGCACGATCCGGGCGAGCCACCCCAAGGCCGACCTGCGGGCGGTGATCCGTGCCTACGAGGTCGCCGAGCAGTGCCACGAGGGGCAGCGGCGCCGCAGCGGCGACCCGTACATCACGCACCCGCTGGCCGTCACGACGATCCTCGCCGAGCTCGGCATGGACACCACGACACTGGTCGCAGCTCTCCTGCACGACACGGTGGAGGACACCCGCTACACGCTGGCCGACATCGTGCGCGAGTTCGGCGACGACGTCGCCCAGCTCGTCGACGGGGTCACGAAGCTCGACAAGGTCACCTTCGGCGACGCCGCGGAGGCGGAGACGATCCGCAAGATGGTCGTCGCGATGGCCCGCGACCCGCGCGTGCTGGTCATCAAGCTCGCAGACCGGCTCCACAACATGCGCACCCTGCGGTGGCTCAAGCAGGAGAAGCAGGAGCGGATCGCGCGCCAGACCCTCGAGATCTTCGCCCCGCTGGCCCACCGCCTCGGCATGAACACGCTCAAGTGGGAGCTCGAGGACCTCGCCTTCGCCACGCTCTACCCCAAGCGCTACGACGAGATCGTCCGCCTGGTCGCGGAGCGGGCGCCGTCGCGCGACACCCAGTTGACCGAGGTCGTCGAGCGGATCAGCTCCGAGCTCAAGGCCGCGAAGATCAAGGCCGGCGTGACCGGCCGCCCGAAGCACTACTACTCGATCTACCAGAAGATGATCGTGCGGGGCCGCGACTTCACCGACATCTACGACCTGGTCGGCATCCGGGTGCTGGTCGAGGACGTCCGCGACTGCTACGCGGCCCTCGGCACCGTGCACGCGCTGTGGTCACCGGTGCCCGGCCGGTTCAAGGACTACATCGCGATGCCCAAGTTCAACATGTACCAGTCGCTCCACACGACGGTCATCGGGCCCGAGGGCAAGCCGGTCGAGATGCAGATCCGGTCGCAGGAGATGCACCGCCGGGCTGAGTACGGCATCGCCGCCCACTGGAAGTACAAGGAGGGCACGCAGCCCACCGGGCCCGTCAAGGGCGACGACATGGCGTGGCTGCGCCAGCTGCTGGACTGGCAGAAGGAGGCCGCGGACCCCGGTGAGTTCATGGACTCGCTGCGCTTCGACCTGCACTCCACAGAGGTCTTCGTCTTCACGCCCAAGGGCGACGTGATCTCGCTGCCGGCCGCCGCGACGCCGGTCGACTTCGCGTACGCCGTGCACACCGAGGTGGGCCACCGGTGCATCGGGGCCCGGGTCAACGGCCGCCTCGTCCCGCTCGAATCGCCTTTGGACAACGGCGATGTCGTCGAGATCTTCACCAGCAAGGCCGAGACCGCCCACCCGTCCCAGGACTGGCTGCAGTTCGTCACGAGCCCCCGGGCCCGCAACAAGATCCGGGCCTGGTTCGCCAAGGAGCGCCGCGAGGACGCCATCGAGGCCGGCAAGGAGGCGATCACCCGGGCGGTGCGCAAGCAGGGCCTGCCCCTGCAGCGGCTGCTGGCCGGCGAGGCGCTTCCGAACCTCGCGAACGAGCTGCACCTCGCCGACGTCACGGCGCTCTACGCCGAGGTCGGCGAGGGCCGGGTCTCCGCCCAGCACGTCGTGCAGCGGATCATGGCGGGGCTCGGCGGGGTCGAGGGCGCGGTCGAGGACCTCGCCGAGACGGCCGTCCCGACCGCTCCCGTACGCCGTCCGCGCCCGACCTCGGACCCGGGGATCGTCGTCAAGGGCGTGTCGGACGTCTGGGTCAAGCTCGCCCGCTGCTGCACACCCGTGCCTGGCGACGACGTCGTCGGCTTCGTGACGCGCGGCCGAGGGGTGTCGGTCCACCGCGGCGACTGCGTCAACGCGGGATCCCTGCTCGCCGACACCGAGAGGGTGGTCGAGGTCGAGTGGGCCCCGACGGCCGGGTCGATGTTCCTCGTCGCGATCCAGTGCGAGGCCCTCGACCGCACCCGCCTGCTGTCGGACGTGACGCGGGTCCTGTCCGACGCCCACGTCAGCATCCTGTCGGCGACCGTGACGACCACTCGCGACCGGGTGGCCGTCTCGAGGTTCACCTTCGAGATGGCCGACCCCAAGCACCTGGGCCACCTGCTGACCCAGGTGCGGGGTGTCGAGGGCGTCTACGACGCCTACCGGGTGACGAGCTAGAGGGCGTTCCCGCTGGCCGCTTCACCCAGGTGGCGAGCGGGCGCCGGGCGGGCTCGCTCAGGCGGGAGCGACCTGCACGCCGGTGATCTGCAGCGGCAGGACAGGCTTGCCGTCGCCGGGTGGTGTCGAGCCCCCTGCGGCCACCTTCTCCAGCACGTCGAGCCCGGCGGTGACCGTCCCGAAGGGCGTGTAGCTCGGGGGCAGCTGGCTGTCGGCGTAGACGAGGAAGAACTGGCTGCCGTTCGTTCCGGGCCCGCTGTTGGCCATCGCGACGGTGCCCCGGGGGTAGGTCGCACCCGCCAGGTTCTCGTCGGCGAACTCGTAGCCCGGGCTGCCGGAGCCGGTGCCGCTCGGGTCTCCGCACTGCACGACCTTGAGCTGCGGGCTCGCGGTCAGCCGGTGGCACGGCGTGTCGTCGAAGAACTGCGCCCCGGCGAGGGAGCGGAAGCTGTTGACGGTGCACGGGGCTGCGGCCGAGTCGAGGGCGAGCACGACCGTTCCCTGGCTGGTGGTCAGGGTGGCCGTGAACGGCTGCTGCCGCTCGACGTCCTGGGTGGACGGCACGGGCGCCGGCTTGGAGGCCGGACGACCAGGCGGGTAGGCGCAGGTGCCGGGAGCGGCCGACGGGGCCGGGGCCGCGCCGGCCGCCGCGGCCGGGTCGTCGGACCGGGAGGCGAGGCCGATCCAGACGGCCGCCACGACGACGAGCACGACCGCCACGGCGCTCGCCACCACGGCGTTGCGCCGCTTGCGCCGGGCCAGCGCCTCCGCTCGGCGGGCCGCCTGCCGAGCAGCTCTCTGCCGGGCCAGCTCCTTCTCTCGCCTGCTGCTCGCCACGCCGTTCCTCTCGCTGCCTGCGGTCGTGTCCGCCTACCCGTTCGTGTCCGCGCCGCGCGCCGGACGGAGTGTAGGCAACCTCGAAGGGGCCTCGCCCGGTCGCCGGTAGGGTCGGTCTCCCGTCCTCTCGGAGCTGCTCGTCTCCCCGCGGGACCCGTCCGAACGACCCCAGGAGAGGATCCCCGTGCTCGTCCGCGGCTTCCCGGCGCAGGCCTTCGGCACCAACTGCTACGTCGTGGCCCCTGGCCCGGGAGAGCAGTGCGTCGTCGTCGACCCCGGGATCGGGGTCGAGGCCCAGCTCGACGGGCTCCTGCGCGAGCACGACCTCTCGCCCGTGGCGGTCGTCCTGACCCACGGGCACATCGACCACACCTTCTCGGTCACGCCCGTCTGCGGTGCCCGCGGCATCTCCGCGTACATCCACCCCGCGGACCGGGACCAGCTCGCGGACCCGGTGAAGTACCTGTCCGAGGGGAGCTCCCAGCTGTTCGGTGGGCGGCTCGAGTGGACCGAGCCCGACGACGTGCGCCTGCTCGACCCTGCCGTGCCGCTCGAGCTGGCCGGGATGCGGATCGGGATCGACCTGGCACCGGGGCACACCCCCGGCTCGGTGGTGCTCCGGCTGGCCGGGGACGAGGTCGACGGCGAGGCCGGCGCCCCGCTGCTGCTCTCCGGTGACGTGCTGTTCGCCGGCTCCATCGGACGCACGGACCTGCCCGGCGGCAGCTGGGAGGCGATGCAGCACTCCCTGGTCAGCGTCATCCTGCCCATGGCCGACGAGACGGTGGTGCTCCCCGGTCACGGGCCGGCGACGACGATCGGCCGCGAGCGCTCGAGCAACCCGTTCCTGCAGGACCTCCTCACCCCGCCGCCCGCACGGGGCCTGTAGTGGCGGCGCCCAAGGGGACCTACGACGTCCTGCCCGGGGCCGAGTTCGCCGCGTCACTGCCCGTACGTGACGCGCTGCTCGCGCCCGCGCGGCTGGCCGGATACGCCTACGCCGAGGCGCCGGTCTTCGAGTCCACCGACCTGTTCACCCGCGGGGTCGGTGAGAGCACCGACGTCGTGGCCAAGGAGATGTTCACCTTCCACGACCGGGCCGACCGCTCCCTCACGCTGCGGCCGGAGGGCACGGTCGGGGTGCTGCGGGCCGCTCTCGACGCGAGCCTGCACAAGGGCCAGCTGCCCGTGAAGCTGCGCTACGCCGGGCCGATGTTCCGGGCCGAGCGTCCCCAGGCGGGCCGCTACCGGCAGTTCCAGCAGGTGGGCGTGGAAGCGCTCGGGCTCGACGACCCGGCCCTCGACGTCGAGGTCGTGGGGCTCGCCGCGCAGGCTTTCCGCGAGCTGGGCCTCTCGCAGGTGCGGCTGCTCCTGACCTCGCTGGGCGACCGGAACTGCCGACCGGCCTACCGGGAGGCGCTGACCGGGTTCCTGTCCGGCCTCGACCTCGACGCCGAGACCCGTGACCGGGCACGGCTCAACCCCCTGCGGGTCCTCGACGACAAGCGCCCCCAGGTGCAGGCCCAGCTGGAGGGCGCTCCCGTCATGGCGGATGCGCTGTGCCAGGCGTGCCGGGAGCACCACGAGGCGGTCACGACGGGCCTCGACGCCGTGGGCGTCGCCTACGAGGCGGCCCCTCGCCTCGTACGAGGGCTCGACTACTACATGCGCACCACCTTCGAGCTGGTCCACGACGGGCTGGGCGCCCAGTCGGCCGTGGGTGGCGGCGGTCGCTACGACGGGCTGTCCGAGGCCATCGGTGGCCCGCCGCTGCCCGGCATCG
>JAOPWP010000226.1 GCA_025965615.1 Frankiales bacterium | reverse complement strand
GCGAAGTCCTCGCCGCCCAGCGACTGCAGGGTCGGTACGGCTGCCGAGCTGCCGAGCGAGCTGCGCACCGCTGCCCCGAACAGCGCTGTCGCCGCCGCGTCGTTGACGACCGGCGGCACGCCGCGTGTGTACGTGAGCGTCGCGTGCGCGCCGTACGGGGCGATGATCGCGTCGACGAGCCGGTGGACCAGCTCGGGTGCGTCCTCCCACGCCGCCTTGTCGAGCACGCGCAGCGTGCCGGCGAGCACGCCGGACCGCGGGATGGCGTTGTCGGCGACGCCCGCCGCGATGCGACCCCAGACCAGGCACAGGCCGGCGCGGGGGTCGACCAGCCGGGACAGCGCCTGGGGCAGCCCCGTGGCGAGCACCGACAGCACGTGGACGAGGTCGACGGTGTTCTGCGGCCGGGAGGTGTGCCCGCCGGGACCGGTGAGCACGACCTGGAGCGAGTCGGCGGCGGCCGTGATCGGTCCCGCCTTGAGACCGACGCGGCCCACCTCGAGGCTCGGGTCGCAGTGCATCCCGAAGACGGCCGAGACGCCGTCGAGCCAGCCGTCGGCGATGACGTCGAGCGCGCCTCCGGGCATCAGCTCCTCGGCCGGCTGGAAGACCAGCCGCACCGTCCCGTCGAAGGAGCCCGCGGCGAGCGCGAGCCCTGCCCCGAGCACGGCGCTCGTGTGCACGTCGTGACCGCACGCGTGGCAGACCCCGGCCGCCGTCGAGCGGTAGGGGACGAGCTTCTCGTCGTCGAGCGGCAGGGCGTCGATGTCAGCACGCAGCACGACCACGGGCCCTGCGCCGCTGCCGACGTCGCAGACCAGTCCGGTGCCCGTGCTCAGCACCTTCGGCGCGAGGCCCGCCGCGGTCAGCCGGTCGACCAGCAGCGCGGTGGTGCGGTGCTCCTGCCGACCGAGCTCCGGGTGGGCGTGCAGGTCGCGACGCACGGCGACCAGCTCGTCGGAGTGCTGGGCGAGCCAGGCGTCGGCCAGCGGGCTGCCCGCGGTCTGCGCGGTCACGACGCGGCACCGGCGGCGCCGGGCTCCCCGTGCACCTCCTGCGGCGGGCGCGACCGCAGCAGGACCGGCGAGCCGTGCTCGAACTCGGCCAGCAGGCTGTCCACCACAGCCGTGAGGTCGCCTCCGCTCGCCGCAGCGACCGCCCGCTGGCGCTGGTAGGACGCGCCGCCGTCGAGGACCTGGTGGACCTGCTCGAGCTGCTCCGTGCAGCCGAGGCGCTCAGCCGCCGGAGCGAGGTCCCGTACCAGCTCGTGCAAGGCCTCGGACACCGGCTGCACGTCGTCCTGGCCGACGATGATCTGGGCGTCCAGCCCGTAGCGGGCCGCCCTCCACTTGTTCTCCTGCACCACCCAGCGCCGCGGCGTCGGCAGGGTGTAGCCCTTGTCGATCTCGCGGTCGAGGGTGTCGACCAGGCACTGCGACAGGGCGGCCACCATGCCGACCTCCGCGATCGTGGGCAGGCCGTCGCAGATGCGGAGCTCCACGGTGCCGTAGGTCGGGTGCGGCCGGACGTCCCACCAGACCTCCTTGATCGAGTCGATGGTCCCGGTCTTGATCAGCGTCGCCATGTACTCCTCGAACTGCGCCCAGTCCTTGAGCTGGTGCGGCAGGCCGGCCGTGGGCAGCCCCTCGAAGACCTTCGACCGCGCGGACGCGAGCCCGGTGTCCCCGCCGATCCAGTAGGGCGAAGAGGCCGACAGGGCGAGGAAGTGCGGGATGTACGCCGACACCGCGTTGACGATCGCGATCGCCTTGTCGGGCGAGCGGACCCCGACGTGGACGTGGACGCCGAAGATCTGCATGCGGCGGGCCAGCCACTGCATGTCCTCGATCAGCTTGTCGTAGCGGGGGCTGTCGCTGATCTGCTGGCTCTGCCAGTCGGTGATCGGGTGCGAGCCCGCGCACATCAGGCCGAGCCCCCGCTCCTCGACCAGGGGACGCACCGAGTCGATCGTGCGAGCCAGGTCGGCAAGGGCCTCCGGGACGGTCGTGCAGACGCCCGTGATCACCTCGATGGTGGACTGCAGGAGCTCAGCCTTGGCCGTGGCGTGCTCGTGGCCGTCCGGGCTCAGCAGCGCGAGGACCTCGGCAGCGCCGCTCGTGAGCTGCCGTGTCTCGCGGTCGACGAGCTGCAGCTCCCACTCCACGCCGAGGCTGGAGGTGGGCGAGGGCGTGAACGGGATCTGCACGTCCCGACCCTAGGTCTTAGAAGAACTCCTGCGGCGTGTAAGTGCCCCACACCTCGCGCAGCGCCCCGCAGACCTCACCGACCGTCGCCAGCTCCTTCAGGGCCTCGCGCATCGGGGGCAGGACGTTGTCCGTACCGGCTGCCGCTGCCTTCATCGCCTCGATCGCACGGTCGACCGCGACCTGGTCACGGCCGGCGCGCAGGACCCGCAGGCGCTCGCGCTGGTCGGCCTCGATCGACGGGTCCACCCGCAGCGGCTCGTAGCGCTCCTCGCTCTCACTGCGGTAGCGGTTGAGCCCCACGACGACGCGCTCGCCGGAGTCGATGCCGAGCGCGACGCTGTAGGCCGCCTGCTCGATCTCGCTCTTCTGGAAGCCCTTCTCGATCGCCGCGACCGCCCCGCCCATCTCCTCGACCTGGTCCATGAGCTTGCGCGCGCCGGCCTCGACCTCGTCGGTCATGGCCTCCATGACGTACGAGCCGGCGAACGGGTCGACCGTGGCGGTCACATCGGTCTCGTACGCGAGGACCTGCTGCGTGCGCAGCGCGAGCGTCGCCGCCTTCACCGTGGGGAGGGCGATCGCCTCGTCGTAGGAGTTGGTGTGGAGCGACTGGGTCCCGCCCAGCACGGCGGCCAGGCCCTGGACGGTCACGCGCACGAGGTTCACCTCGGGCTGCTGGGCAGTCAGCTGCACCCCTGCCGTCTGGGTGTGGAAGCGGAGCATCATCGACTTCGGGTCCTTGGCGCCGAACTCCTCCTTCATCACCCGGGCCCAGATCCGGCGGGCGGCGCGGAACTTCGCGACCTCCTCCAGCAGGGTCGTGCGCGAGACGAAGAAGAACGCGAGCCGGGGGGCGAAGTCGTCGACGTCCTGGCCGGACGCGACCGCGGCCCGGACGTACTCGATGCCGTCGGCCAGGGTGAAGGCGATCTCCTGCGTGGGCGTCGCCCCCGCCTCGGCCATGTGGTAGCCGGAGATCGAGATGGTGTTCCACTTCGGCAGCTCGGTGCGGCAGTAGCCGAAGATGTCGGTGATCAGCCGCAACGACTGCTGCGGCGGGTAGATGTAGGTCCCGCGGGCGATGTACTCCTTGAGCACGTCGTTCTGGATGGTGCCGGTGAGCTGGCTCCCGGCGATGCCCTTCTCCTCCGCGACGAGCGCGTAGAGCAGCAGCAGGACCGAGGCCGGCGCGTTGATGGTCATCGACGTCGAGACGGTGTCGAGCGGGATCTGGTCGAACAGGATCCGCATGTCCTCGAGCGAGTCGATCGCGACGCCGACCTTGCCCACCTCGCCGGAGGCCACCGGGTCGTCGGAGTCGTAGCCCATCTGGGTCGGCAGGTCGAAGGCGACCGAGAGCCCGCCGGTGCCCTGGGCCACGAGGTGGCGGTAGCGCTCGTTGGACTCCTTGGCCGTGCCGAAGCCGGCGTACTGGCGCATCGTCCACGGCCGCCCGGTGTACATGGAGGCGTAGACGCCACGGGTGTACGGGTACTCCCCCGGCGCACCCAGCCGCTCCGCCAGGCCATCGGCCACGTCGTCCGGGCCGTAGAGCGGCGGGATGGGGAAGCCGGACTCGGACGCGCGCGGCATGGGGTGCCTTCCGTGTTGGGCTGGGGCCCGGAGCCAGGGCCGACGCCGACGATGCTAGGTGCCGGGCAGCGAGCTTGATGAGCGGGCCTACGCCTATGACGGGCGATATCGGGGCATGCAACCCTGGACGTGGCAGCAGTCAGCGCACCGGAAGGGGTACGGCACTCTCGTGGAGTCCACACCCAGCCCTGTGCAGAGCCGGCTCGTGGCCGGCCGCTACCGGCTGATCTCCCCGCTCGGATCGGGGGGCATGGGCACCGTGTGGCGGGCCGAGGACGTGGTGCTCGGCCGCGAGGTGGCGGTCAAGGAGGTCACCTTTCCGCACGGGATCTCCGACGAGGACCGCGAGGTCCTGCGCGAGCGGACCCGGCGTGAGGCGCGCGCCGCCGCCCGGCTCGACCACCCCAGTGCGGTCACGGTCTACGACGTCGTCGAGGACGGCAACGCGCCCTACCTGGTGATGGAGCTCGTCGAGGCGCGCACCCTGTCGCAGGTCGTCCGGACCGACGGGCCCCTCACGCCTCAGCGCACCGCCCAGGTGGGGCTGGCCCTGCTGGGTGCGCTCGAGGCCGCCCACCGGCAGGGGATCGTCCACCGCGACGTGAAGCCGGGCAACGTCCTGCTCTGCCCCGACTCCGGAGGCACTCCCGGGCGCGTGGTGCTCACCGACTTCGGCATCGCGTCCTCCCCGGGCGACTCCAGCATCACCAGCACCGGGCTGCTGCTGGGCTCCCCCTCGTACATCTCCCCGGAGCGGGCGAGGGGCCTCCCGCCCGGTCCGGCCTCCGACCTGTGGTCGCTCGGAGAGACCCTGTCCACGGCCGTCGAGGG
>JAOPWP010000219.1 GCA_025965615.1 Frankiales bacterium | reverse complement strand
CGCCGGGTTGGCACCGGAGCGGCCCTCTCCGGCCCGCGAGGTGCGGCTGCCACCCGCTGCGGCCTCGGCCCGTCGGGCCGCGGCGGCGATCTTCTTGGCGACCGGGTGCTTCGTGCGCTGCTCGGCGGGCGGGGTCGGGCCGCGACCCGCCAGCTTCTTGCGGCCCTGGCCACCGGACCCGACGGCCGCTCCCTTGCGGTGCGACCCGTCCTTGCCGGCTCGACCACCCTGACCGCCCTTGGCGATCCCGCTGCGCGCCTTGCCTGTCATGCCAACCTCCAGCGGACGCCGGCAACGCCGTCGACCATGGTGTCCTCGAGCACGATGCCCGAGGCAGACAACCGGTCACGGACCGCGTCGGCCTGTGCCCAGTCCTTGCGCGCACGGGCGTCGGCCCGCGCTTCGACGGCGATCCCCACCAGCGCGTCGACGACACCGGCCAGCGACCCGCCTCCGGTCTCGGGCCACTGGTCGACCGGGTCGAGGCACAGGACGGCGAGCATCCGGCGCACGCCCCCCAGGGTCGCGGCCAGAGCCGGCAGATCACCCGACGCGAGCAGGGCGTTGCCGGCACGCACACCGGAGTGCACCAGCGCGAGGGCCTGAGGGACACCGAGGTCGTCGTCCATGACCGCCGCGAAGTCGTCCCAGGAGACCGCAGGCTCTCCGGGCTCGACCCCGGCGCTCGCTTCGGTGGCGTTGCGGACGAACGTCTCGATCCGCGCGTAGGCGGACTCCGCCTCGGACAGCGTCTGCGGGGACCACTCCAGCGGCGAGCGGTAGTGCCCGGCTCCGAGGGCGTAGCGCAGGACCTGGGGCCGCACGCCGTGCAGGACGTCCTCGACGTTGGTCGCGTTGCCGAGGCTCTTGCTCATCTTCTCGCCGCCACCCGCCGCGGTGACCAACCCGTGGTGGAGCCAGTGCTGGGCGAAGGGATGCCCTGCGCAGCGCGACTGGGCGAGCTCGTTCTCGTGGTGCGGGAAGACCAGGTCGAGCCCGCCGGCATGCACGTCGAAGCGCTCGCCCAGCAGGTCGACGGCCATGGCCGAGCACTCGATGTGCCACCCGGGGCGGCCCGGGCCCCACGGAGACGGCCAGGACGGCTCGCCGGGCTTGGCGGCCTTCCACAGGGCGAAGTCGAGCGGGTCCCGCTTCTCACCGGTGTGGCCGTGGGCGACGGTCTTCCCGGACGCCCTCAAGGCGTCGAGGTCCTGTCCGGACAGCTCGCCGTAGCCCGGCGCGCTGCGCACCGACAGGTAGACGTCACCGCCGGACACGTAGGCGTGCCCGCGCTCGAGGATCTGCTCGATGAGCGACGTGATGCTGAGGATGGACCCCGTGACCCGCGGCTCACCGTCCGGCGGCAGCACCTGCACCGCGTCGTAGGCCTGCGTGAAGGCCCGGCTCATCCGGGTCGCGAGCGCCCACCACGGCTCGTCGTCGTGCGAGGCGTCGTGGATGATCTTGTCGTCGACGTCGGTGACGTTGCGGACGAAGGTCACGGCCGTGCCGCTCGCCAGCAGCCAGCGCCGCAGGACGTCGAGCACGATGGCGCTGCGCAGGTGACCCACGTGCGGCCGGGCCTGGACCGTCGGCCCGCAGGTGTAGATGCCGACCCGGCCCTGGACCAGCGGCACGAGCGGTCGTACGGACCGCGAGGCGGTGTCGTACAGCCGGAGGGTCATGGACGTCGAGCCTACCGGCGGTCCCTGAGGGCGACACGTGCAGGATCTGTCGCGCTGTGAACGAGCTTCACCGGCCCACCCCGCGATGGTCACGATCTGGAGTGGACCGTTCTGAGAACCAGAAGGACCGCCCGGGCGTCGGTCGCTGCCCTCGCCCTCGGACTGCCCCCGTCGCCGACCACGCAGAGCCGTTCTGCACGAGCCTCGGCGCAGGCCAGAAGGCCTAGGCCGAGCTCAACGGCGCCAGCCACAACACCACCAACTCCGAACGCCCCGACCTCGCGGCAGCCCGTGGCCTGGCTCAAGCGCTACACGGCCGGGGCGACCAGCGCCGTCGCGATCGCGGCGAGGCCCTCGCCCCGGCCGGTCAGGCCCAGCCCGTCGGTGGTCGTCGCGCTGACGCTGACCGGGGCGCCCAGGACCGCCGAGAGGACCTGCTCGGCCTCCGCGCGACGAGGCCCCACCCGCGGGGCGTTGCCGATGAGCTGCACGGCCACGTTGCCGATGCGGAAGCCGGCGCGCTCCACCCGGGAGCGGGTCTCGGCGAGCAGGGCCGCACCGGAGGCCCCCTTCCACTCGGGCTGGCTCGTGCCGTAGTTGCTGCCCAGGTCGCCCAGACCGGCCGCTGAGAGCAGCGCGTCGCAGGCCGCGTGCGCAGCGACGTCACCGTCGGAGTGACCGGCGAGGCCGTCGATCCCCTCCCAGTGGAGCCCCGCGACCCAGCAGGGCCGCCCCGCTTCGTAGGGGTGCACGTCGGTGCCGATCCCGGTGCGCGGCAGCTCAGCGGGCATGTCGACCTCCAGGAGCCGCACGGCGGGCCAGCACCGACTCGGCGAGCACGACGTCGAACGGGCCGGTCACCTTGAACGCCTCGGCGTGCCCCGGGACCGTCACCACCGGCCCGCCCAGGGCCTCGACGAGCGACGCGTCGTCGGTCGCACCCACGATCCCGGCGGCGTGGGCGCGGACGAGCACGTCGCGCCGGAAGCCCTGCGGGGTCTGCACCGCCCGCAGGCCGGACCGGTCGACCGTGCCCAGGACGCGGGTCCCGTCGACGTGCTTGACCGTGTCGGCCAGCGGCACCACCGGGACGACCGCGTCGGCACCGGCCAGCAGGGCCTCGATGACCGCGCCGACGACCGAGCCCGGCACCAGGCAGCGGGCGGCGTCGTGGACGAGCACCAGGTCGACGCCGGGCGGCAGGGCCGACAAGGCGAGCCCCACCGACTCCTGCCGGGACGCACCACCGGGGACGACGACGACGTCGTAGGGGGCGAGCAGGTCCGTGACGGCCGGCACGTCCCCCACCGGAGCAGCGACCACGACGGGCCCGACCAGGGGGCAGGCGCGCAGCGCACGCACGGCGTGGACGAGCAGGGGCTCCCCGGCCAGGTCGACCAGTGCCTTGGGCCGTCCGGCGCCGAGCCGCAGGCCGAGTCCGGCTGCCGGGACGAGGCACCCCACCGCACGCCCCCTCTCGGGGGACGCGTCACCGGCGGGCGGGGAAGAGGTCACGGGGTCGGTCAGCTCGCCGGCCGACGCCGCGAGGGCATGGCCGACGGGCTCGGTCGGCCCTGAGCCTGCGCACCGGTCGACACGGCACGGGCGCCGACCGAGGCGGCCTCGGGCGGGTCGTCCGTGGGGTGACCGAAGACGAGCCGCCCGTTCGCCGTGGTCAGGACGCTCGTGACGTGCACGCTGACCTGCTCGTTCAGCCGGTAGCGCCCCCGCTCCACCACGACCATCGAGCCGTCGTCGAGGTAGCCGACGCCCTGGCCGTGCTCCTTGCCCGCCTTGAGCAGCAGGACGGGGACGTCGTCACCGGCCGCGACGGCGGGCCTCATCGCCATCGCGAGCGCGTGCAGGTTGAGGACCTGCACGCCGGCCAGGGCCGCAGCCTTGGCCAGGTTGGTGTCCAGCGTCAGCAGTGACGTCCCGCGGTCGAGGCAGATGCGGACCAGCTTGGCGTCCACCTCGTGGACCCCCGGGACGTCGACGTCGAGGACCTCGAGGCTGACGCCGCTCTCGCGCTGGAGGGTCTCGAGGTTCTCCAGCCCCCGTCGCCCCCGGCTGCGACGCAGGTCGTCGGCGGCGTCGGCCAGGCCCTGGAGCTCGCTCAGCACCGGGTTCGGCACGAGCAGCTGGCCGTGCAGGAACCCGGCCCGCACCACGTCGAGGATCCGCCCGTCGACCGCGACGGAGGTGTCCACCAGGCAGGGCAGGGCCGACGCCGAGGCCGTCCGGGGGGCCCGCCCCGCGTGCTGTCCGAACATCGCGAGGACCCCGTCGCGCTTGGACATGGCGACCTGCGACCCGACGTAGCCGAGGACCACGACGATGAAGCCGAACAGGGGGAAGGCGAGGTAGGCGTGCGGCAGGAAGAAGACCGGCCACGCGATCCCGGCGCCGAGCAGGACGCCGCCGATCAGGCCCACGGCCCCGGCGACCAGGGACTCGGCGGAGACGTCACGCAGGCGGCTGCGGGTGCCCTCGGCGACCACGGCCGTATGACGGCCCAGCACTCCACCGAGCACGTAGCCCAGGCCGGAGCCGAGGACCAGGCCGACCGCCGTGCCGTTGAGCGCCCCGAGCACCGCACGGTCCGGGTCCACCGACGTCCCGACCTGGTAGCCGGCCCCGGCGAAGAACACCACCACGAGCAGGCGCAGGACCTCGAGCACGGCGTACGGCGTATGGGGTTGCCGGGTCCGGCGCACGGAGGGCGCCGACCCGGAGGTTGCAGCCGCGTCCTCCGGATGAGGTGCCAGGGATGCTGCTGACGTCGTCATGTCCAGGTCATCGGCTCGCCGGGGCGACGACTCCAGTGCTCACGCCCCACCGGCGGGATCAGGAGGCGAGGACCTCGTCGAGGATCGCCTCGGCCTTGTCCTCGTTGGTGCCCTCGGCCAGGGCCAGCTCGCTCACGAGGATCTGGCGCGCCTTGGACAGCATGCGCTTCTCCCCGGCTGACAGGCCCCGCTCCTTGTCGCGACGCCACAGGTCGCGCACGACCTCGCCGACCTTGTTGATGTCGCCCGAGGCGAGCTTCTCGAGGTTGGCCTTGTAGCGCCGTGACCAGTTCGTGGGCTCCTCGACGGCAGGAGCGCGCAGGACCTCGAACACCTTGTCGAGACCCGCCTGACCGACGACGTCACGCACTCCGACGATCTCAGCGTTGTCAGCCGGGACCCGGACGGTCAGGTCACCCTGGGCGACCTTGAGGACCAGGTAGATCCGGTCCTCGCCCTTGATCGTGCGAGTCTCGATGGCCTCGATGAGCGCTGCCCCGTGGTGCGGGTAGACGACGGTCTCTCCGACTGCGAACGTCATGTGTGTGTGGCCCCTCTCGCCAGAACGAGGGTAACACGCAGCGACGACCCTCCCCGGGCCATTCCCGCAGGTCAGAGCACAGATCAACCCTTGACAGACACCGTTGCGGATGCTTGCGACCGCTTCCCGCCGGCGTCGCGGCGGTCCCGGAGCAGTGCCGCGTAGAGCGTCAGCCCCGGCCCGAAGGCCATCATGACCACCAGCCCGCCGGGCTGCACCTGGACCTTCTGCAGCACCAGCAGCACGGTCGCGCTGGAGCAGTTGCCGACGTCGCGCAGGACGTCGTACGACGGCGCCAGGAGCTCCGCCGGCAGCTCGAGGGCGTCCCCGACCACCTCCACGATGCGCCGCCCGCCCGGGTGGATCGCCCAGCCGTCGACGTCACCCACGGCCAGTCCGTGGCGGCCGAGCAGCTCCTCGACGACCGGACGGGCGTGCCGGGCGAGGACGTCGGGGACCGCGGGCGACAGGCCCATCTTGAAGCCGAGGTCGGTGACGTCCCACGTCATGTGGTCGGCCGTCGAGACGTCGGTGCGGGCGAGGACGTCGACCACCTCGAGCGCGCCACCGCCTGGACCGGAGCCGCCGCCTGCCAGGTCGGAACCGGGCTCGAGCACGACGGCCGCAGCAGCGTCGCTGAACAGCGCGTGCGCCACCATCTGCTGCAGGTCCTCCGACGTCGGGCGCCCGGACCGGGCCGACTCGGTCGCCGGCTGCACGTGCAGGCTGGGGAGCTCGAGGCAGACCATGACCGCCGGCTTGCCGCGGGCCGTGACGAAGTCGGAGGTCGCCCCGAGGCCGGGCAGCGCTGCGTAGCAGCCCATGTGCCCGACGTGCAGCCGCTGCACGTCCGGGGACATGCCGAGGTCGCGGGCCAGCAGGATGTCCAGGCCGGGGGTCACGTAGCCGGTGCAGGACACGACCGTGAGCAGGCCGACGTCGGACGCCGCGAGGCCGGCCGCGTCGAGCGCTGCTGCGACGGCCTCCTTGCCGAGCGGGAGGGCCTCCGTGAGGAAGCGCTGCATGCGGGCTGCGGTGCCCCAGCCCGAGACGTCCTCGGACGTCGGGTCGGCGACCCCGCGCCGCGTCGTGATGCCCGAGGTCTGCCAGACCCGCTTGGCCACCCGCGCGCCGGCGTAGTGGTCCCGGAAGAAGCCGTCCCAGAGGGACTGCTGAGCCATCGGAGGCGGGAGGGCCGACCCCGACCCCGTCAGCAGCGCGGTCCTGCTCATGAGCGCCGTCCTCTCACGGGAGCCGTCCTGCGACCGTCGCCTTGCGGCCGTGCGCCTGGAACAGGCCCGCCGTCGAGCGGGTGGCGAGCATGCGCACCGCCGGTCTCCTGCCCGCCAACCAGGCGAGGTAGTCGAGGGCGCTCGGTCGCAGTCCGGTGAGGCGGAGCACCACACCCGCCCGGCCGGCCACCTCGACCAGGGCCGAGCGGTCGACGAACAGCGCAGGGTCGTGCAGCCGGGGCGGCGGGCCCGCCGGAAGGCGTTCGGCGACCGTGACGCTCGAGAACCGCCCCCACCGGGTGTCGGCGATCGTGTCGAGGACCAGGGTCCCGCCCGGCCTCAGGACGCGGCAGGCCTCGACGACGAGCCGCGCGGGGTCGCTGACGTGCTCCAGCACCTCACCGGCGACCACGACGTCCGCGACCCCGTCGCGGAACGGCAGGCGGAGCACGTCGCCCCGCACGGGCGCGACCCCGTGCTCCCGGGCGAGCGGGAGCGCCGTCGCAGAGAGGTCGAGCCCGACGTGCCGGTGCCCGAGGTGCTCGACGTGGGGGGCGAGGACGCCTCCCCCGCAGGCCAGGTCGAGCAGCACGCTCCCGGGCCGCCCGGCCGCCGGGACGAGGCGGGCCCGCGCCTCGGCGATCCAGTGGAGCATCTCGAACGACCCCCGGGGCCGCCACCACTGGTCCGCGAGGTCGTCGTACTGCGCCGGGTCGTTCCGGGGGCGCCGCGGAGCCGGGCTGGTCGTGGGCACCGGACCATCGTGCCTCGTCGTGGTGGGATCTCCCGGTGGCGGACCCCTCCTCTCGGAACCGCAGCGCCGTCGCGCTGGTGCAGGCGAGCCATCCCGAGCCGTCGCTGGCGGTCACGGGCATCACGACCGCCCTCGCCGTCTCGAGCGGCCTCGGGCCCCGGTCCGCCCTCGTCGCCGCCGCGTTCCTCACCGGCCAGCTGTCGGTCGGGTGGAGCAACGACTGGATCGACGCCGCCCGCGACCGTGGGAGCTCCCGGTCGGACAAGCCGGTGGCGCGCGGGGAGCTGCGGCCCGAGACCGTGCGCGGTGCGGCCCTGATCGCCCTGGCCCTGTGCGTCCCGCTCTCGCTGGCCCTGGGACCCGCCGCCGGGAGCCTGCACCTGCTGGCCGTGGCAGCCGCCTGGGCCTACAACGCCAGGCTCAAGTCCAGCGTGCTGTCGTTCGCGCCGTACGCCCTCGCCTTCGGAGCGGTCCCGTCGATCGTGACCCTCGCCCTCGACGACCCGGGGCCCGCTCCGGCATGGGCCACGGCCGCCGGCGCCCTCCTGGGCGTCGGCGCCCACCTGTGCAACGTGCTGCCGGACCTGGAGGACGACCTCGCGACAGGGGTGCGCGGGCTCCCGCACCGGCTGGGGCCCCGGATGTCCGGCGGGCTCGCCGCGGTCCTGCTCCTCGCCGCGGCGACCCTGCTGGCGATCGGTCCGGGGCGCCCCGGGGCGGGGGCCGTGCTCACGGTCGCGGTGGCCGCGTCGGTCACGGCGGGGGGACTGCTGCTCGGACGCCGCCCCGGGTCGCGCGCGCCCTTCCGGGCAGCCCTGGTCGTCGCGGCGCTCTGCGTGGGGCTGCTGCTCGCCCGCGGTGCCGTCCTCGCGCCCGGCTGAGACACTGGAGGCGTGAGCTCCCGACACCACGCCCGACCGTGGGCCGCCACTCGATGGGTCGTGCTGCCCCTGACGGCCCTGCTGGCCGGCTGCTCCGCCGCGGCCCCTGCGGCAACCGGGCCCGCGTCCACGACGGCCGCCTTCCACGGGACGGAGCCCGACCGGGCCGGGCCCCGGCCCTCCTTCCAGCTGACCGACACCTCAGGGGCCGCGTACGACTTCGGGGTGAAGACCCGGGGACGCCCGACGCTGCTCTACTTCGGCTACACCAACTGCCCGGACGAGTGCCCCACCGCGATGGCCGACATCGCGGCCGCGCTGCGGCAGAGCTCCCGTGACGTGCGGGAGCGGGTCGTCGTCGTCTTCGTCACGACCGACCCGGAGCGCGACGACCCGGCACTGCTGCGCCGCTGGCTCGACCAGTTCTCCACCGACGCCGTCGGCCTGACCGGCACGACGGCCGAGGTGGCTGCGGCGCAGCGGACGATGGGCATCGCGCCGGCCGGGCGCAGCGAGGGGGTGGCCACCCTGCCCGGCCGGCCGGACGAGCACGAGCACGCGCCGGGGACGGCCCCCCACACCCACCTGGGACCGCTTGGATACGGTGTCGAGCACAGAGACGTCATCTTCGCCTTCGACACCGCCGACCGGCAGCCGGTCCTCTACCCCGGAGGCACCCGGCCGTCGGACATCGCTGCGGACCTTCCGCTTCTCGTACAGGGAGTCGCCTCGTGACCCGCCTTCGCCCCACCGCCCTCCTCGTCGCGGTGCTGACGGCCGCGGTGCTCTCCGGCTGCGGCGCGAGCCGCGACGCGCAGACCTACCAGCGGCGCATCCAGGGCTCCTCGACGGACACCGGCGTGGGCGACCTCCGGGTGCGCAACGTCTCGGTCGTCCCGCCGGAGGAGGAGGGCACCTATCCGGCCGGCAGCGATGCCGAGGTCAAGATCACCGTTGCCAGCAACACCCGCGAGCCCGACCGGCTGGTCTCGGTCAGCTCCCCCGACGCCGAGAAGGTCGTCGTCCTCGTCGGCGGACGGCCGGGCGAGCTCGAGGTCCCGCCGCTCGGCCTCACCGGCAACGACGTCCGCCTGCGCCTCGAGGGGCTGCGGGCGCCTCTGCGCACCGGGGAGTACGTCCGGCTGTCGCTGCGCTTCGAGGACAACGGGACGGCGGAGATCCTGGTCCCGGTGGAGCTGACCGGCAAGCCCGACCGCCCGATCTACACCGCGGAGGAGGGCGACGACCACGAGCCCGCCCTGCAGGCCCCGACGGGTGGACACGGCGAGGGCGGGCACTAGCCCGTCCCGTCCCCCCGTCCCCTCGTCGCCAGCCCCGGCGCGCGCTGCGGGTCGATGTCAGGGGCCCCCACTACGGTGCGGCACATGGCCACGAGCAACCTCCGCACCGGCGGCAAGCCGTCCGGCAAGGACCGCCTGACCCACCGGTGCACGGAGTGCGGCACCACGGTCGGCAAGTGGGTCGGGCAGTGCCCGCAGTGCCAGGCCTGGGGGTCCCTGCTGGAGGTCGGCGCCAGCCGCGTCGCGCTGACCGCAGGCGCCGTCACCGCCCCGGCACGCCCGATCGACCAGGTCGACGTGGAGGACGCCCGCTCGGTGCCCACGGGCGTCGACGAGCTCGACCGGGTGCTCGGTGGCGGGCTGGTCCCCGGCGCCGTGGTCCTGCTCGCCGGAGAGCCCGGTGTCGGCAAGTCCACCCTGCTGCTCGAGTGCGCGGCCAGGGCCGCGCGCTCCGGCTCGCCCACCCTCTACGTCACGGGCGAGGAGTCAGCGGCACAGGTGCGCCTGCGGGCCGGACGCACCGGTGGGCTGGACCCCCACCTGTGGCTGGCCGCCGAGACCGACCTCGCGGCGGTGATCGCCCACGTCGACGCCGTCCGGCCGGGGCTCCTGGTCGTCGACAGCGTCCAGACGATCGCCAGCAGCCAGGTGGAGGGCAGCGCAGGCGGCGTCACCCAGGTGCGGGCCGTCGCGGCCGCGCTGATCGGCCTGGCCAAGGAGCGGGGCATCGCGACCGTCCTCGTCGGCCACGTGACCAAGGATGGTGCGATCGCCGGACCGCGCCTGCTCGAGCACCTCGTCGACGTCGTCCTGCACTTCGAGGGCGACCGCCACTCACCGCTGCGCATGGTGCGCGCCGTCAAGAACCGCTTCGGCCCGGCCGACGAGGTCGGCTGCTTCACCCTCGGCGACGGCGGCATCACCGGCCTCGCCGACCCGTCCGGGCTCTTCCTGTCGGCCCGGGGCGCGCCCGTGCCGGGCACCTGCGTGACGGTGACCGTCGAGGGGAGGCGTCCCATGCTCGCCGAGGTGCAGGCCCTGGTGGCCTCCACGACGGCTGCGAACCCCCGCCGGGCGGTGTCCGGGCTCGACAGTGCCCGCGTGGCCATGGTCCTCGCCATCGTCGAGCGCCGGGGCTCGGTCCACCTCGCCGGCAGTGACGTCTACACGGCCACCGTCGGCGGCATGCGCCTGTCGGAGCCCGCCACCGACCTCGCCGTGGCCCTCGCCGTGGCGAGCGCCGTCCACGACCGGGCCCTGCCGGTCGACGTGGTCGCGATCGGCGAGCTGGGCCTGTCCGGCGAGCTGCGCCCCGTCGGGGGCGTGCAGCGGCGCCTGGCCGAGGCGGCCCGGCTGGGCTTCACCCGGGCGATCGTGCCCACCGGCAGCGGCGCTCCCCCCGGTGGCATGCAGGTGAGCGAGGTCAACGACCTGCAGCAGGCGCTGACCGCGCTGGACCACCTGGCCAGGACCCGTCCCACCGGCCCCCGTCGGCCGCTGAGCCTCGTCTGAGGGCTGCCCGCCGCAGGGGCTCCACGTAGGGCATGGCACTGCTGGCCCGGTGGAGCGTCGTCCCCGCTGCGCCCCGGGCGTCCGTGACCGAGCCGTGACCGTTCGGGGCCCGCCGCGGCACGCCTCTTGCGGCCCCGGCTCCCTACACTCCGCCCAGGACAGGCACCCGGATCGACGCGAGGGGACGAGCAGGTGGCGAGCACCGACGACCTGCTGCGCTCGACCCTTGCTGCCGTCGCACCCGGGACAGCGCTGCGTGACGGGCTCGAGCGGATCCTGCGCGGCAACACCGGGGCCCTGATCGTCCTCGGCCACGACAAGGGCGTCCAGGCGCTCTGCACAGGGGGCTTCGACCTCGACGTCGCCTTCTCGGCCACCCGCCTGCGCGAGCTGTCCAAGATGGATGGCGCCGTCGTGGTCACGGCTGACCTCGAGCGGATCGTGCTCGCCAGCGTGCAGCTCGTGCCGGACCCGACGATCCCGACCGAGGAGACCGGCACCCGCCACCGGACGGCCGAGCGGGTCGCCAAGCAGACCGGCAACCCGGTCATCACGGTGAGCCAGTCGATGCGGATCATCGCCCTCTACGTCGACGGCCGGCGCTACGTCCTCGACGACAGCGCGTCGATCCTGTCGCGCGCCAACCAGGCCCTCGCGACGCTCGAGCGCTACAAGCTGCGCCTCGACGAGGTCGCCGGCACGCTGTCCGCCCTCGAGATCGAGGACCTCGTCACCGTGCGGGACGCCATGGCCGTCAGCCAGCGCCTCGAGATGGTGCGCCGGATCGCGACCGAGATCGAGGGCTACGTCGTCGAGCTCGGCACCGACGGACGCCTGCTCTCGCTGCAGCTCGACGAGCTGATGGCCGGGGTCGACGCCGAGCGGGAGCTCGTCGTGCGCGACTACGTCGTGAGCACCGGTCGCCGCACGCGCACCCTTGCCGAGGCGCTCGAGGCCCTGGACGCCCTGTCGGCGGGCGAGCTGCTCGACCTGTCGGCCGTCGCGCGAGCGGTCGGGTTCCGCGCCGACGTCGAAGCGCTCGAGACGGCGGTGAGCCCCCGGGGCTACCGACTGCTCGCCAAGGTGCCCCGCCTGCCCGGCCTCGTGGTCGACCGGCTGGTCGAGCACTTCGGAGGCCTGCAGAAGCTGCTCGCCGCGGGCATCGACGACCTGCAGGTGGTCGAGGGCGTCGGTGAGACCCGGGCCAGGAGCGTGCGCGAGGGGCTGTCGCGCCTGGCCGAGAGCTCGATCCTCGAGCGCTACGTCTGACCTGGACGTCCGAACGAGGCAGGCCAGCTCCTGCGCTTGACCCTCGACGAGCAGGCATCGCACACGCGGCGCGCGAGAGCGGCTCGGCCTGTCGATGCCCGTACGCCTGTGACGCGGGAGCGGCTCAGACCGGGACGGCCTCGGCGCGCGCACCGGCGACCATGAGGCTCAGGTCGACCAGGAAGACCACGCCGTCCTTGCTCCGCATGACCTCGACGACGTAGGCGGGCAGCAGCCCTTCCTGCTGGGCCGTGCCGGTCGGCTTGAGCTCGTCGGGGTCCACGACGGCCCGCACCTGGTCGACCGCCACGCCCACGGAGCTGCCGTCGACCAGCCCGTTGCTGCCGTCGGACTGGCCGCGCTCGAGCACCAGCACGTCACCCGGGGCCCCGGGCAGGGCTCCGACGCGCAGGTCGAGCACCGGCAGCGCCGTGCCGCGCAGGTCGAGCACACCGGCAAGCGGTGGCCGCATGCCGGGCAGGTCGGCCAGACCCTGGAGGCGCACCACCTCACGGACGTCGGCGAGCGGGGTCGCGTACTCCCTCGAACCCAGCCGGAAGGTCACCAAGCCGATCATCGTCCGCTCCTGTTCGTCCCACTCGCCTGCCGGCTGCCTGCTGGCTGCCTGCCTGATGCCGAGGACCCTGACCGCTGTGAACCGATCGGCGCTGCGGTACGTCGCGACGCACCTGGAGGCGTCGCCGGTCGCTGCTCGGGCCACGGGCGGCCCGCGTCCTGCTGCTGCACCTGGAGCGAGAGCTGGCCCTCGACCTGGGCGCACATCGCCGCCAGCTCCCGCACGCTGCGGCCGCCCAGCTCGGGGGCGGTCGCATCGTCGGGTGAGCGACCGAGAGTCGCTGCCGCCGCCCGGTACTCGCGCGCGGCGGCAACGAGATCGCCACTGCGGGCCAACCCGCCGGCCAGCAGGAAGTGGGCGAACCCCGAGCCGGGGTCCAGGTAGACGGCTCGGCGCAGGGCCGGCAGCGCCTCGTCGTCCTCGCCCAGGTCGAGCAGGGCACGGCCCAGCAGGTAGTGGAGCTGGGGCTCGAGCGGGGCGACCAGCGACGCCTGGCGGGCGAGGCGAGCTGCCTGCTCGTACTTCCCGTCGGAGAGCGCCGCCCGGATCGCGTCGACAGCGACGGCGACAGGCACGGGGGTCAGGTCGGGGCCGTAGCCCGCGGGAGCGGCATCGGGACCCGGCCCGGAGAACCGCACCGGCGGGCTCGGATCAGCCAGGGCCCCCAGGTCGCTTCGCCGACCGAGGCTGACCCGAGGACGTCGCACGGGAGACCGGCGCTCGACCAGCATGGAGGTCTTGCGGGCACCGGGTCCGCTGACCCGACGCTCGACGACGGGCGCGTCCACCCGCCGGTACACGTAGGCCGCACTGCGTCCCACGTCGAAGGAGACCAGCCGGAAGTCGTCGTTGACCTGCCACAGCGTCTCGGAGTGCCCGATGAACAGGTAGCCGCCGTCGCGCAGGCAGGCGTGCAACCGGCGGACGAGGGCGCGCGTGGTCTCGCGGGCGAAGTAGATGGTGACGTTGCGGCACAGGACGAGGTCCAGGCCGGCCTCGGGCGGCGTGTCGAGGACCAGGTTGTGGTGGCTGAAGTGCACCAGCTCCCGGACCTCAGGGCGTACGACGTACATCCCACCGGGCAGGGGGACGAAGAACCGCTCGCGGACCTCGGGAGTCGCCAGCTGCACGGCCCGCTCCCCGTAGGTCGCGCTGCTGGCCGTCAACAGGGCGGCGGCGGAGATGTCGGTGGCGATGACCTTCACGTCCCAGCCGTCCATGTTCGGCAGGAGCTCGCGCAGCATCATGGCGATCGTGTACGGCTCCTCGCCGGTCGAGCAGCCGGCACTCCAGATCCGGATCCGGCGACCCTTCGTCGACGCCGCCCGCACGAGCTCGGGCAGCACGTGCTGGCGCAGGGCCTGCATCTGCGGCGGGTTCCGGAAGAAGTGCGTCTCCTGGATCGTCACCTCGTCGATCAGGGGCTGCAGCTCGGGCGACCCGTGGCGGGAGATGGCGTCCAGATAGTCCGGGATGCTGGCGATACCGGTCAGCCGCATCCGCTCTGCGACCGAGTAGCTCAGGGAGTCGCGACGCGAGTCCTCGAACACGAGGCCCGCCGCGCTGCCGAGGACCGACCGCAGGCGGTCCAGCTCGGCGTCGGTGAGGGAGATCCCCGCGGTGGTCATGGGCGCTTCCTGCCGAGTGCGCGGAGCACGGCCGGAGCGATGTCGTCGAGCGCCAGCTGCCGCTCCACCGCGGCCATCTCGTACGCCGCTGCTGGCATGCCGTAGACGGTGCTGGTCGCCTCGTCCTGACCGAGGGTCAGCGCACCGCGGGCGCGCATGGCGAGCAGCCCCGCGGCGCCGTCACGACCCATCCCGGTGAGGAGGACCCCGATGGCCTTGGCGCCGAGCGAGCCCGCGATGCTCTCGAAGGTCGCGTCGATGCCGGGGATGTGGAACTGTCCGGCGGCCGGCGGGACGCACTTGGTGCGCAACCGGTCGTCGGTCACGAGCATGTTCGCTCCGCTGGGGGCGATGGTGACGGTGCCCGGCACGAGCCGGCAGCCGTCGTAGCCGACGCCCACGGGCATCCCCACCAGACCGTCGAGCCAGGAGGCGAGACCGGGGATGAAGCCCTCGGCCATGTGCTGCACGACGAGCACCGCCTGCTCGAGGTCCGTCGGGAGGTGGCCGAGCAGGGTGAGCAGCGCCTGGGGCCCACCTGTGGAGGCACCGATCGCGACCAGGCGCACGTCCCCGAGATCGGACCTCGCACCGGTCGTCGCCGTGGACGCGGTGCCCATGGGGCGGCGCGCACCCCCGCCGAGCGCCGGCGTGGCCCCTGCCATGCCCTGCGAGCGCAGGCGCCCGCGGGGGTGGGTGATGACGCGCACCCGTGAGGCGACCCGGAGCTTGCGCCGGAGCGCGGTGGCGTACTGCTCGAGGGTGCCGGTGTCGTCCGGTCCGGGCTTGCACAGCACGTCGACCGCGCCGGCCGCGAGGGCCTCGAGGGCGTTGACGCTGTTGGTCCCGCCGACGAAGGCGCTGTAGACGAGGATCGGCGTGGGGCTGGCCGACATGATGCGCTCGATGGCCTCGATCCCGCTCATGACCGGCAGGTCCAGGTCCATCAGG
>JAOPWP010000124.1 GCA_025965615.1 Frankiales bacterium | reverse complement strand
CCGTGAGGACGGACACGCCCCCGAGGTAGTTCGTCCTGGCGACGGCCACGGCGGCGGCCGGGTCCACCTCGTCGTGCGACTGGTCGCCGAGGACCCCGAAGGCGAGCACGGACACGTCGAGGTCGCCCACCTGCCCCACGACGCGTGCGACGACGGCCGCGTGGCTGTCGGTGTCGTCGGCGTCGAAAGGGACGGACAGCACGGTGGTCGCGCCGGCCGCGCGCAGCGCCCGCTCAGCCTCGGCGTACTCCGCGGGTCGTCGCCCCGCCAGGACGACCGTGCGTGCTCCGTCGCGGACGAGCCGCGTGGCCACGGCCTGTCCGATGTCGGACCCGCCGCCGAGCACGAGGACGGACTGGACGGTGCCGACTGCGTTCCGCATGGGCCCGGACGCTAGTCGCTGAGGTAGACGCCGGCGGCGAACAGCACGGCCCACACCAGACCGAACAGCTGCAACTGCCGGTCCTTGAAGACCAGCTCCTCGGGCTCACCGCCCTCTCCTGCCTCGACGAGGTAGGCGTAGCGCAGCAGGGCGATGACGAACGGTGCGACGCTGAGCTCGTACCACAGCGGTGAGGGACGGCCCTGCGAGAGCTGGAAGGCCCAGAGGCTGTAGCCGACCATCGTGACGGCTGAGGCGATGGACCACACGTAGCGCAGGTAGGCATCGGTGTAGCCCGACAGCGAGGCCCGGGTGGCGGCCCGGTCCTCCCCCATTGCCCGGAACTCGCCGTGCCGCTTGCCGGCGACCATGAACAGCGAGCCGAAAGCCGCCACCAGCAGGAAGAACGACGACAGCGGCACGTCGGCGGCGACGCCGCCGGCGACTGCTCTCAGCAGGAAGCCGGCGGCCACCATCACGAGGTCGATGACGGGCACGTGCTTGAACCGGAACGAGTAGGCGGTGGTGACGACGACGTAGACGACGAGCACCACGACGAACTGCGCGCCGACGAGGGCGGCGACTGCGACGCCGGCGAGCAGGAGCAGCACGGCGATGCCGCGGGCCAGCCCCTCTGAAACGACACCCGCGGCGATCGGTCGGTGGCGCTTGACCGGGTGCACCCGGTCGGCCTTCAGGTCGACGAGGTCGTTGACGTAGTAGACGCCGCTGGCGGTCAGGCAGAAGGACAGGATGCCGAGCAGCACCGGCACGAGGCTGTCGGGCTCGGTCAGGGCCCCTGCTGCTCCGGGGGCGGCGAGCAGCAGGACGTTCTTGACCCACTGCCGGGGGCGGGCCTCCCGCAGCAGCCCGCCGAGCAGTCCCGGTCCGCGACGGGAGTCCACGTCGTGCGCGCCAGGTGCTCGGGATGGAGTCGGGACCCTCACGGACTCACTCTCGACTTGCGGGGACGGACGTCAGAGCCTAACGGCGCAGCCGAGGCTCAGTGCTCCTCGTCCACCTCCAGCAGGTGGGCCGGGTCCTCCCAGCGATCCGTGCGCACCAGTCGTCCCTCCCGGACCACCCAGCGGGTGGTGACGGCGGTGTCCGGCTCACCGGAGTGGTCGGAGGAGGGCCACGTGAAGGCACCGACGACCAGGTGCGCGTCGCGGAACTGGACCCCCTGGACCCGCGCCTGTTCCTCCCGCGGGAGCGCGTCGCCCAGCGCACGGGGGGCAGCAGCGTCGCCGGCGTAGACCGCGACGCTCGAGGCGCCGTCTCCTGGGCAGGTCAACGGGACGGCCACCTCGTCGGTGCCGTCGCCGTCGAGGTCGCCGGCAACCGCAGTCCCGACGTCGGGGCGCGGGCAGTTCGCGGCATGCGCCCAGCGCTGCCAGTCCACGCCAACCAGGCTGCCCGGTGGCCTCACCGGTGTGCGGGGCGGCGTGGCAGGACCGGGCGGGAGCTGGAGGGGCTGACCGGTGCCGACGGGCGCCGGGCCTGGGGCAGCAGGCAGCGGGACGACGGGGGGCGCCGGCGGCGACGGAACCGCGCTCGGCGTGGAAGGGGACGGCGTCGCAGGGGCGAGGGAGGTTCGGGCGTCGGACACCGCGTCCGGGCGAGGCACCGCTGCCGGAGCAGACGAGCAGCCGGCGAGGGCGACGAGGGCGACGAGCGCGACGGGCGTGGCTCCGACGAGGCGGATCATCCGGGCCTTCCGTGGGGCGAGACGAGGGGCGGCCGCGGGGCGGTACCGGTGGCATCGACCGGAGGCCCGCAGGACTGAACCCCCGGCTGAAGGTGTGGGACAGGAGTGACTCCTGTTACTGAATCGTGTCAGGCGTACTGGAGGGATGCAAGGTACGGCGGTGGTTGACTCTCAGGTTCTGACCGGGACACGCCGAGGACCACAAGGTCCCGTCCCGACCTAGGGAGACCTGGTATGTCCCGCATGGTCCGTCCGGCCGGCCTCGGCGTGCTCGCCTCCGCCGCCGTCCTCACGGCGTCGGTCGCTCTCCCGTCGGCCTTGGCGGCACCGCCCACTCCGAACCTCCAGTCCCCGGTGGAGGCGCTGGCCAGCTACGTGGGCCAGAGCACCTGCAGCCCCACCGAGAAGCCGGGGTCGGCAGCC
>JAOPWP010000205.1 GCA_025965615.1 Frankiales bacterium | reverse complement strand
AACCTGCAGTGGTTGCGCTCGACGCACCCCTCCCTCCTGACCGTCGTGCAGGGTGACGTCCGGGAGCCCGACGACGTGAGGCTGGCCCTGCGCGTCGTGGACCGCGTCTTCCACGTCGCCGCACAGGTGGCGGTCACCACCTCCGTCACCGACCCTGTGCACGACTACTCCGTCAACCTCGGCGGCACGCTCACCCTGCTCGAGGAGCTGCGCCGGCGCAGCGAGCCCGTCCCGCTGCTGTTCACCTCGACCAACAAGGTCTACGGCAAGCTCGCCGGTCTCGACGTCCAGCAGACCGGGGAGCGCTACGAGCCGGCCGACGCGACGGTGCGCGACCACGGTGTGAGCGAGTCCTGGCCGCTGCAGTTCGCCAGCCCCTACGGCTGCTCCAAGGGCGGCGCCGACCAGTACGTCCTCGACTACGCGGAGACGTACGGCATGCCGAACGTCGTGTTCCGCATGAGCTGCATCTACGGCCCGCACCAGTGCGGCAACGAGGACCAGGGCTGGGTGGCGCACTTCCTGATGCGAGCCCGCGACGGCGCACCCATCACGCTGTACGGCGACGGCCGCCAGGTGCGCGACGTCCTCTACGTGGAGGACCTGCTCGAGGCGATGCTGCTGGCGACCGGTGACGTGGAGCGGCTGGCGGGGCAGGCGTTCAACATGGGCGGCGGCCCGCAGAGCACGGTCAGCCTGCTCGAGCTGCTCGACATGATCGAGGGGCTCGGTGACCGTCCCGAGGTGCACTTCGGGGACTGGCGCGTGGGCGACCAGCGCTACTACGTCAGCGACACCCGGCGCTTCACCGAGGCCACGGGCTGGGCGCCCAAGGTGACCCCCGAGCAGGGGGTGGCGCTGCTGCACGAGTGGCTGGGCGCGACCGCCCTCAGCGGTTCGAGGGCGAGCTGACGCCGGTCGTGCGCGCGGTGCTGACGGGCCCCGGGTCCGTCGAGCTGGTCGAGGCCGCTCCGGCGCCGCTGCCAGCAGGCTCCGCGCGGGTCTCCGTCGAGGGCTGCGGCGTCTGCGGCTCGAACCTGCCCGTGTGGGAGGGCCGGCCCTGGTTCGACTACCCGCTCGCACCCGGCAACCCCGGCCACGAGGCGTGGGGGCGCGTCGTCGAGGGACCTGGCGAGGGGCAGCGGGTCGCGCTGCTGGCCGAGGACGCCTTCGCCTCCGAGCTGGTGGTTCCCGCGGACCGGCTGGTGCCCCTCCCCCCGGCGCTCGACGGGCAGCCGTTCCCCGGTGAGGCGATCGGCTGCGCGCTCAACGCCCTCCGGCGCAGCGCCATCGAGCCGGGGCAGACCGTCGCCGTCGTCGGGATCGGCTTCCTGGGCGCGCTCATGGTGGCCCTCGCCGCAGAGGCCGGCGCCCGCGTGATCGCGGTCGCCCGCAAGCAGTCGGCCCTGGACCTGGCCCGCACGATGGGCGCTGCGGAGACCGTCGTCATGGACGACCACGTGCGCATCATCGGCGAGGTGCAGGAGCTCACCGGTGGCGCCTTCTGCGAGCGGGTCATCGAGGTGACCGGCGCCGCCTGGCCGCTCGACCTGTCCGGAGAGCTCACCGGCTTCGGGGGGCGGCTCGTCATCGCCGGCTTCCACCAGGACGGGCTGCGGTCGGTGAACGTCCAGCTGTGGAACTGGCGGGGCATCGACGTCGTGAACGCCCACGAGCGCGACCCGCAGGTGCAGCTGCAGGGGATCCGCGACGCCGTGGAGGCCGTCGCCAGCGGCCGCCTCGACCCGCGGCCCCTCTACACAGACGTGCTCCCGGCCGCGCAGATGAAGGCGGCCCTCGATGCCGCGGCCGAGCGCCCCGAGGGCTTCGTCAAGGCCCTGGTGACGTTCCCGTGAAGCTGGGCTTCCTCGGCGTCGGCTGGATCGGACGCGACCGGATGCGGGCGGTGGTCGCGGCCGGGCACGCCGACGCCGCCCTGGTCGCGGACACCTCGGCCGATGCCGCGGCGGCCGCGGCGCGCGAGGTCGGCGCACAGGTCGTGTCCCCGGAGGAGCTGCTCGCCTCAGGGGTGGACGGCGTGGTCATCGCCACCCCCAGCGCCCTGCACGCGGCACAGTCGATCACCGCCCTCGAGGCGGGGAGCGCCGTCTTCTGCCAGAAGCCGCTGGGACGCGACGCTGCCGAGACGGCCGCGGTGGTGGACGCGGCACGCAGCGCCGACCTGCTGCTGGGCGTCGACCTGTCGTACCGGCACCTGGCCGCGACCGACGCCCTTCGCGCGGAGCTGCCGGGGGTAGGCCGCGTCTACGCCGCAGACCTCGTGTTCCACAACGCGTACGGGCCGGACAAGGCGTGGTTCCGGGACCCGGCACTGTCCGGCGGTGGGTGCGTCATCGATCTCGGCACCCACCTGGTGGACCTCGCCCTGCACCTGCTCGCCGGCACCGGAGCCCCGGTCGAGGTCGAGCACGTGACGTCCCGGCTGTTCGCCGGAGGCCGCCCGCTCGGGGACCGCGCCGACGTGGTGGAGGACTTCGCCACCGCCCGCATCGACCTGGTCGGTGGGGCGGTCCTCACGCTCGGCTGCTCCTGGGACCTGCACGCGGGGCAGGAGGCCGTCATCGGCGCGACCTTCTACGGCGCCGACGGCGCGGTGGCACTGGCCAACGTCGGTGGCTCCTTCTACGACTTCCGGGCCTGCCGCCACACCGGCACCTCGAGCACCTCGCTGGCCGAGCCGCCTGACGACTGGGGCGGACGGGCGGCTGTGGAGTGGAGCCGCAGGCTGGCGGGCGGCGAGCGGTTCGACCCGGCCGCGGACGAGTTCGTCGCGACCGCGCGCGTGCTCGACCGGGTCTACGGGCGATGAGGCTGCTCATGACGGCAGACACCGTCGGCGGAGTCTGGACCTACTGCGTCGAGCTGGCGCACGCCCTCGACGCCCAGGTCCACCTGGCGACGATGGGCCGGCCGCTGTCTGACGCACAGCGCGCGGAGGCCGGCGTCTTCGCCTCCCTGCACGAGTCGACGTTCCCCCTCGAGTGGCAGGACGACCCGTGGCCGGGCGTCGACGCCGCCGGGGCCTGGCTGCTCGAGCTGGAGCGGCAGCTGAAGCCCGACGTCGTGCACCTCAACGGCTACGTCCACGCGATGCTGGCCTGGTCGGCACCGGTTCTCGTGGTGGCGCACTCCGACGTCGTCTCCTGGTTCCGCGCCGTGCAGTCGGTCGAGGCACCACCGGTGTGGGACACCTACCGCGCGCGCGTCACCGCCGGGCTCCAGGCCGCGGGCGCCGTGGCCGCCCCGACCGCCGCCGCCGCGGCCGACCTGGTCACCTCGTACGGCTTCAGCGGCGCCGTCGTCGTGCCCAACGGCAGGCGCCCCGAGCTGGTCCCCCCGGGACACAAGGAGCCGATCGTGCTGGCCGCCGGCCGGGTCTGGGACGCCGCCAAGGGCATCGACGCGCTCTGCCGGGTCGCCCCTGCCCTGCCAGGGCGCGTGCTGGTAGGCGGCGAGGGTCAGGGTGACCTACCAGGCGTCGAGGTGCTGGGCGTCCTGCCGTTCCCGCAGCTCGCCGAGCTCATGGGGCGCGCCGCGGTCTTCGCCGCGCCGGCTCGCTACGAGCCCTTCGGGCTGGGCATCCTCGAGGCCGGCCTCGCGGCGTGCGCCCTCGTCCTCGGTGACCTCCCGAGCCTGCGCGAGGTGTGGGCCGACGCCGCCGTCTACGTCACGGGCGACCGCGCACTGCAGGCCGCTCTCCACGAGCTGCTCGCCGACCCGGCCCTCGCTGCGGAGCGCGGGACGCAGGCACGCCAGCGGGCCCTCGGCTACGCCCCGGGGCGTACGGCAGCCGGCTGCTCGGCGCTGTACGAGAGGCTGGCGTCGTGAGGATCGTCGTCTTCTGCCACTCGCTGATGAGCGACTGGAACCACGGCAACGCGCACTTCCTGCGCGGCGTGGTGGCCGAGCTGCTCGACCGCGGACACGCCGTGCGCGTTCTCGAGCCGCTGGACGCGTGGAGCCGCGCCAACCTGGTCGTCGACCAGGGCCGCGGGGCGATCGACGACGTGCAGCGGACCTTCCCGACCCTGCGCAGCTCGGTCTACGACCCGATGGAGCCCGACATCGCCACGCTCACCGAGGGCGCCGACCTCGTCCTCGTGCACGAGTGGAACGAGCCGTCGCTCGTCGCGGCCGTGGGTGCTCAGAAGGCCGCCGGCGGCTACCGGCTGCTGGTCCACGACACCCACCACCGGGCAGCGACCGCGCCCGAGGACATGGCCCGCTACGACCTCTCCGCGTACGACGGCGTGCTGGCCTTCGGTGAGGTGGTCCGGCGGCTCTACCTCGACCGCTCCTGGACCGGTAGGGCCTGGACCTGGCACGAGGCTGCCGACACCCGGGTCTTCCAACCGCGCACGGACGTGGAGCGCACCGGCGACCTGGTGTGGGTCGGCAACTGGGGTGACGGCGAGCGCACCGCCGAACTGCACGAGTACCTGCTCGACCCCGTCCAGGGGCTGAGCCTGAAAGCGCGCGTACACGGCGTCCGCTACCCGGCCACGGCGAGACAGGCGCTCCAGGACGCGGGCATCAGCTACCGCGGGTGGATCGCCAACCACCGGGCTCCCGAGGCGTTCGCGCAGCACGCCGTGACGGTGCACGTCCCGCGCCGGCCCTACGTCGAGGCGCTGCCCGGCATCCCGACCATCCGCCCGTTCGAGGCCCTCGCGTGCGGCATCCCGCTGGTGTGCGCGCCGTGGGACGACGCCGAGGGGCTGTTCACCCCCGGCGTCGACTACCTCGTGGCGAGGAGCGGAGCCGAGATGGAGTCGCACCTGCGTGACGTCCTGCACGACCCCGACCTGGCTGCCCAGCTGCGTGGGAGCGGGCTCGCCACCATCGCCGCACGGCACACCTGCGCGCACCGCGTCGACGAGCTGCTGTCCGTGGCGCGCGGCCTGGGCCTGGACACCGCCGCCGATCCCGTGGGGAGCACCGCATGAGCCTGGACATCGCCTTCTTCGGGTCGAGCCTCGTGTCGTCGTGGTGGAACGGCTCGTGCACCTACTACCGCGGGATCATCCGGGGGCTGCACGAGCTGGGCCACCGGGTGACGTTCTACGAGCCCGTCGCCTACGAGCGCCAGGAGCACCGCGACATCGACGACCCCGACTGGGCGACGGTCGTCATCTACGAGGCCACCGACGAGGCGGCGGTGCGTGCCGTCGTCGAGCGGGCCCGCGGGGTCGACATGGTCGTGAAGACCAGCGGCGTCGGCGTGTTCGACGACGTCCTCGAGGACGCGGTGCTCTCGCTCGGCACCTTCACGGTGTTCTGGGACGTCGATGCTCCGGCGACGCTGTCCCGGATGGAGGCCGACCCGTCGGACTCCTTCCGCGCGCTGCTGCCGTCGTACGACCTCGTCCTGACCTACGGCGGCGGCGAGCCGGTGGTGCGCCGCTACACCGCCCTCGGTGCGCGGGAGTGCCTGGTCGTCTACAACGCCCTCGACCCGACGACACACCACCCGGCTCCGAAGGACTCCCGCTTCGACGTCGACCTGGCACTGCTCGCGAACCGGCTGCCCGACCGGGAGTCGCGCATCGAGGAGTTCTTCCTGCGCCCGGCGTCGCTGCTGCCCGACCGCTCGTTCCTGCTCGCCGGCAACGGCTGGGGTGACAAGGCCGTGCCCCCCAACGTCAGGGTCCTCGGGCACGTCGGGACCGCCGACCACAACGCGTTCAACAGCACGCCGCTCGCCGTCTCGAACGTCACCCGCGACAGCATGGTCGCCAACGGCTGGTCCCCCGCGACCCGGGTCTTCGAAGTGGCCGGGGCCGCCGCCTGCCAGATCACCGACGGGTGGCAGGGCATCGAGGACTTCCTGCTCCCGGACCGGGAGGTGCTGGTGGCCTACGACGGCGAGGAGGTCGCGGCCCACCTGCGCGAGCTCGACCCGGTGCGCGCCGAACTGCTCGGCAAGGCGGCCCTCGAGCGCGTGCTGTCCGAGCACACGTACGCCCACCGGGCGGTACAGGTGGACGAGATCCTGCGCGGGCGCATCCGATGAGCGTGCTGCGCGTCGTGGTCCTCGGGCTGTCCATCACCTCGTCGTGGGGCAACGGCCACGCCACCAACTTCCGTGCACTGGTGCGGGCCCTCGACGCCCGCGGCCACGACGTGCTGTTCCTCGAGCGCGACGTCCCCTGGTACGCCGACGCCCGAGACCTGCCTTCGCCGCCGTACGGCCGCACCGCCCTGTACGGGTCGCTCGAGGAACTGCGGTCCGTGCACGCCGAAGCCGTGCAGGACGCCGATCTCGTCGTGGTGGGCTCCTACGTGCCGGAGGGGGTGCACGTGGGGCGGTGGGTGCAGGAGACCGCGCGCGGGGTGAAGGCGTTCTACGACATCGACACCCCCGTCACCCTCGCGGCCCTCGCCCGCGGCGCGTGCGAGTACCTCGTGCCGGAACTGATCCCCGGCTACGACCTCTACCTGTCGTTCACCGGAGGGCCGACGCTTGCCCACCTGGAGACCGTGCTGGGCTCGCCCTGCGCGCGCGCCTTCTACTGCCTGGTGGACGAGCAGGCGTACGCACCGCAGGACGTGCCACGGCGCTGGGCGCTCGGCTACCTCGGCACCTGGAGCGCCGACCGCCAGCCCGTGCTGGACGAGCTGCTGGTGGAGCCTGCGCGTCGCCTGCCCGGGCAGGCTTTCGTGGTGGCGGGCCCGCAGTACCCGGAAGACATCGCCTGGCCGGCGAGCGTCTCACGGATCGAGCACCTCCCTCCCGCGGAGCACGGCGCCTTCTACAACGCCCAGCGCCTCACGCTGAACGTGACGCGGGCCGACATGGTGCGTGCGGGCTGGTCGCCCAGCGTGCGGCTGTTCGAGGCCGCGGCCTGCGGCGTTCCCGTGGTCTCCGACTGGTGGGAGGGGCTCGACACCTTCTTCACGCCTGGCACCGAGATCCTCGTCGCCCGGTCCGCCACCGAGGTGGTCGAGCACCTCGCCCACGTGGACGACGAGCGTCGCGACCAGATCGGGGCGGCCGCGCGGGCACGCGTGCTGGCCCAGCACACCGCGGAGCACCGGGTCGACGAGCTGGAGGAGCACGTGGCACAGGTGCGCGAGCGATCCGCCCGGCACGGGCTCCGGGTGGGCGACGGCGGCGGGCAGAGCGGGCAGCGCAGCGGGTCGGACGGCCGAGAGGTTCCCCGCATGCAGACGACGACCTCGGAGCGCGCCGCCCTCGAGCAGCACGGCTACTGCGTGCTCCGGTCGGCTGCGCCTCCCGACGCTGTCGCAACCGCCCTGCGACGGCTCCACCTCGCCATCCGCCACCACGGCCTGTCGAGCGAGGAGATCAGCACCTGCCAGAACACGACCTTCTTCCCACACCTGCGCTGGGAACCCGAGATCTGGGGCGTGCTGCCACCGATGGCGGCCGAGTTGCTCGGCTGGCGGGAGGGCGACGACTGGGCCGACCCGCAGATCCTGCTGCGCTTCCCCGACGAGGCGCAGCCCTGGACCTACGAACCGCACGTCGACGCCCTCCCGCCTGGCCTGGAGGACCGCTCCTACCGCGGCATCGTCGGGGTTGCGCTCACGGCCGCAGGTGCCGAGGACGGGGTGGCCTGCGTGTATCCCGGCTCGCACCGCGGGGACCCCGGCGAGATGACCCCCGTGCCGCTCCAGGCCGGCGACGCCCTGGTCATGCACCCCCAGCTCGGTCACACCGGCACGCTGAACCTCGGACCGACGATCCGCACAGCCGTGTACTTCCGGCTGGTGGCCGGGCCCGGTCGAGGCGCCTAGGAGCTCCGGGCCTCAGCGCCGCCCGACCAGCGCACCGGGCGCCGGTCCGGCCGGGAGGTCGTCGTCGTGGAAGCCGCGCAGCGCCGCTCCCTCGATGTCGACGTTCGGCAGCACCCGGTCCAGCCAGCCCGGCAGGTACCACGCCTTGTGCCCCAGCAGCGCCATGACGGCCGGCACGAAGGTCATACGGATGACGAACGCGTCGACGAGGACCCCGAACGCGAGCGCGAAGCCGATGCTCTTGATGGTGGAGTCCGGTCCGAGCACGAAGCCGCTGAAGACCGAGCCCATGATCAGGGCAGCGGCCGTCACGACCCGGGCGCCGTGCCGGAAGCCGCCGATGACGGCCTCCTTCGGGGCGGCGCCGTGCACGTAGTCCTCGCGCATCCGGCTGACGAGGAACACCTCGTAGTCCATGGCGAGCCCGAACAGCAGCCCGATGAGCAGCACGGGCAGGAAGCTCAGGATCGGACCGGTCGCATCCACACCGAGCAGCCCGGAGAACCAGCCCCACTGGAAGACCGCCACCAGGGCGCCGAAGGTCGCAGCGAGGCTGAGCAGGAAGCCGACCGTGGCCTTGAGCGGGACGAGCAGGGACCGGAAGGCCACGGTCAGCAGGAGGAACGACAGGCCGACGACCAGCCCCAGGAAGACAGGCAGGGCGTCGGACAGCTTCTGGGAGATGTCGATGCCCACGGCCGTGTTCCCGGTGACGAGGACCTCGACCCCGGTGTCTGCCTCGATGGGGCCGCGCAGCTGCCGGATCTCCGCGACGAGCTCCTTCGTCGCGACGGTGGAGGGACCGCTGTGCGGGATGACGCTGAGGATCGCGGTGTCGCCCGCAGGAGTGACGGTCGAAGGGGTGACGGCGGCGACGTCCGGCAGGGCGGAGATCGAGTCGGACAGGCTTCTGAGGGACTGCGCGAGACCGGGACCGCTGCCGTCGACCACGAGGGTGAGCGGCCCGTTGAACCCCGGCCCGAAGCCCTCCGCGAGCAGGTCGTAGGCCTGACGCTGCGTCGCCTCGGCCGGCTGGACGCCGTCGTCCGGGAGGCCCAGCTCGAGGTCGACGGCCGGCAGGGCCAGGACACCGGTGCTGATCACCGTGGCGAGCAGGAACGCCACCGGCCGGCGCGTGACGGCCGCGGCCCAGCGGGTGCCGAACGACGGGCGGGTCCCGAGGCGCGCCTGGCGTGCGCGCAGGCCCGGGATCGGCCAGCGCGAGAAGCGGTCTCCGGCGAAGCCGAGGAAGGCCGGTACGAGGGTGAGTGCCACGAGGACCGAGACCGCGACGACACCCGCCGCGACCAGGCCCATGGACGCGAGGAAGGGGATGCCCACCACGGCGAGCCCGGCCAGGGCGATGATCACGGTGAGACCGGCGAACACGACCGCGCTGCCTGCAGTGCCGACCGCTCGGCCGGCGGACTCCTTCGGGTCGACTCCGGCGCCCAGGATCTCCCGGTGGCGGACGGCGATGAACAGGGCGTAGTCGATGCCGACCGCCAGCCCGATCATCACCCCCAGGGTGGGTGCGGTGCTGCTCAGCTCGATCACGGCTGTGAGGGAGAAGGTGGCGGCCATGGCCGTCCCGACGCCGAACAGGGCGGTGAGCAGGGGCAGGCCGGCGGCCAGCAGGGAGCCGAAGGTCACGGCGAGGACGACCAGGGCGACCCCGACGCCGATCAGCTCCGTCGCGGACGCCTCGGTCGCGGCCTGAGTGGCCTCACCACCGACCTCCACCTGCAGGCCAGCCGACCTCGCGGCCTCGGCGGCGGCCAGGAGCGACGCGCGATCGGTCTCCGTCAGGTCGTTCGCCAGGGCGGTGTAGGTCACCGTGGCGTACGCGATGCTGCCGTCGGCGGACACCGACCCGGCCTGGAACGGGTCCAGGACGCCCGCGACGCGCTCGCCGCCGGCGGCCTGCTCGACCGCTCGGGCGATGGCCGCCCGGTTGCCGGGGTCGGTCACCGACGTGCCCGTACCAGCTGCGAACACGATGCGTGCCGTGGCTCCACCGGCGCCGCTTCCCGGCAGCCTGTCCTGCAGGAGCTCCGCGGCCCGGATCGACTCGACACCCGGGATGGTGAGCTGCGTGGACGTCTTGCCGCCCGCCACGCCGGCCAAGGCGCCGAACCCGATCAGCAGCAGCAGCCAGACGGCGAGCACGGCCTTGCGGTGCTCGAAGGCGGTCCGGCCGAGGCGGGACAGGATCAGGGCCATGGGTCAGGGCTTCCTCGGGGCTGGCGGGTCAGCGACCGGGCCAGCGTACGTGCAGCCGCTGCACTTCTGCACTCCGTGTACGCATCGTCACCCGTCCGGGGGCGCTCGACCCTGACGGGGCCGGTGGGGCACACCCGACCTAGCATGGCGGGGTGAGTCTCGTACCGCCCTCCTTGACCCTGGGCAACCGGTTCGCGACGGAGTTGCCCGAGCTGAGCGTCCCGTGGCAGGCGCAGAAGGCGCCCGAGCCGCGGCTGCTCCTGCTGAACGAGCCGCTGTCGGCCGAGCTCGGGCTCGACCCCGCGTGGCTGCGCAGCCCCGACGGCAACCGGCTCCTCGTCGGCGAGCTCCTCCCGCCCGACGCGACGCCCGTGGCGCAGGGCTACGCCGGTCACCAGTTCGGCGGCTTCGTCCCACGGCTCGGTGACGGGCGGGCACTGCTGCTGGGCGAGGTCCGCAACACCGACGGACAGCTGCTCGACCTGCACCTCAAGGGTTCGGGTCGCACGCCGTTCGCCCGCGGTGGTGACGGCCTCGCGGCGGTGGGCCCCATGCTGCGCGAGTACGTCATCAGCGAGGCGATGCACGCCCTCGGCATCCCCACGACGCGCGCCCTCGCCGTGGTGGCCACCGGGGCCACCGTCCGGCGCGAGAGCCTGCTGCCCGGAGCGGTCCTCGCCCGGGTCGCCAGCAGCCACCTGCGGGTCGGGAGCTTCCAGTACGCCCGCGCCAGCGGTGATCTCGCTCTTCTTCGCCGGCTCGCCGACCTCGCGATCTCCCGTCACCACCCGGCCGCTGCGGGGGCCGATCGACCGGCCCTGGCCCTGTTCGAGGCGGTGGTGGCGGCGCAGGCCGACCTGGTGGCGCAGTGGATGCTGGTCGGGTTCGTCCACGGGGTCATGAACACCGACAACATGACGATCTCGGGCGAGACGATCGACTACGGGCCCTGCGCGTTTCTCGACGCCTTCGACCCCGCCACGGTCTTCAGCTCGATCGACGAGACCGGGCGCTACGCCTACGGCAACCAGCCCGTCGTGGCCCAGTGGAACCTCGCCCGGCTGGCCGAGGCCCTGCTGCCCCTGCTCGACGACGACGAGGAGCAGGCGATCCCGATCGCCGTCGAGGCGCTGAACGGCTTCTCCGAGCGCTACGACACCGCCTGGTCGACCGGCATGCGGGCCAAGCTCGGGCTGCCTGCCGCGGCGGACGACGTGGTGGCTCCCCTCGTGGAGGAACTTCTCGGCCTCCTGCACGCAGGGCACGTCGACCACACGTCGGCGTTCCGGAGCCTGAGCAGCGCCGCTCGCGGCGACACCGAGCCGGCCCGCAGCCTGTTCCTCGACCTGGCCGCCATCGACAGCTGGCTCGCCAGGTGGCGCGAGGTCGGCCCCGACGCCGACGCGATGGACCGGGTGAACCCCGTCTACGTGCCGCGCAACCACCTCGTCGAGCAGGCCCTCACGGCGGGGACGGAGGGCGACCTGGCCCCGGTCGAGCGACTGCTCGAGGTGCTGGCCCGCCCCTTCGACCAGCGACCCGGGCTCGAGGCCTACGCCGAGCCCGCGCCCGAGCACTTCGGCGCCTACCGCACCTTCTGCGGCACCTGAGTCGACGGGCTGGCCGACCTACCGCGGCCGCTGGTCGAAGACCCGCTGGGCCTTGCCCTCCGAGCGCTTCAGCGTCTCGGGCTCGACCACGTCGCAGCTCACGCTGATGCCGATGTTGTCCTTGACGAGCACGCGCAGCCGCTCCGCGAGCTGTTCCCGCTCGTCGGCCGCGCGGTCCGGCCGCGCCTCCACCCGTACGGTCATCTCGTCGAGCCGGTGAGGCCGGGTCAGGACGAGCTGGTAGTGCGGCGACAGGCCGGGCACCCGCAGCAGCAGCTCCTCGACCTGGGTCGGGAACACGTTGACCCCGCGCAGGATGATCATGTCGTCCGAACGGCCGGTGATCTTCTGGATCCGGCGCATGCTGCGGGCCGTGCCCGGCAGCAACCGGGTCAGGTCCCGGGTGCGGTAGCGCACGATCGGCAGCGCCTGCTTGGTGAGCGAGGTGAAGACCAGCTCGCCCTCCTCCCCGTCGGGCAGCACCTCGCCGGTCTCCGGGTCGACCACCTCGGGGTAGAAGTGGTCCTCCCAGACATGGAGCCCGTCCTTAGTCTCGACGCACTCGCTCGCCACCCCGGGCCCCATGACCTCGGACAGGCCGTAGATGTCGACGGCGTGCAGGTCGGCCCGCTCCTCGACCTCGCGGCGCATGTCCTCGGTCCACGGCTCGGCGCCGAACACCCCCACCTTCAGCGAACTGGCCCGGGGGTCCAGCCCCTGGCGCTCGAACTCGTCGAGCAGCGAGAGCATGTACGACGGCGTGACCAGGATGACGTCCGGCTCGAAGTCGCGGATGAGCCGGACCTGTCGCTCGGTCTGCCCGCCGGACACCGGGATGACGGTGCAGCCCAGCCGCTCCGCCCCGTAGTGCGCGCCGAGTCCCCCGGTGAACAGGCCGTAGCCGTAGGCCACGTGCACCTTCATGCCAGGACGCACGCCGGCCGCTCGCAGGCTCCGGGCCACGACGTCCGACCAGGTGCTGATGTCGCGCTCGGTGTAGCCCACGACCGTCGGCTGGCCGGTGGTCCCGCTGCTGGCGTGGATGCGCCGGACCTGGTCCTGGGGGACGGCGAACATGCCGAACGGGTAGTTGGCCCGCAGGTCGGCCTTGGTGGTGAAGGGGAAGTGGCGCAGGTCGGCGAGGTGCGCGAGGTCGGCGGGGGCCACTCCCGCTGCGTCGAAGGCCGCCTTGTAGTGCGGCACGTTGTCGTAGGCGTGCTGCAGGCTCCAGCGCAGGCGCGTCAGCTGAAGTGCCGAGATCTGCTCGCGCGAGGCGACCTCCACGGGGTCGAGGGTCACCCGGTCTGGGGTCAGGTCCTGCACGGCGGCCTCCGGCTGGCTGCACGACTCCCAGGGAGCGCCGGCTGGCCACCCGCGCCGTTCCCGAACGATCGTCCGGTTTGTGTATCCGACGGCGGCGGCGTCCCGCAAGGGGCGGGCCGGCGAGTGGCGCGGCCCCCCACGGCCCCACGGCAGGTCCCGCGCGCCGGTGCCGCTCATCGTGTCCGAGCTGCTCGGCACCGCTATGGAGGCCGCGGCCGGGCCGACCGTCTCGTTGCGGCTCGTGGACAACGCGAGGTGCCGGGTAGAAGGTGAGACGACCGGCACAGACCCCGACGCGCAGGAGCCCCCGTGCAGCAGCTCACCGGCCTGGACGCCGCCTTCCTCGCGATGGAGACCCCGTCGGTCTACGGCCACGTCGGCAGCGTGTGCGTCCTGGACCCGAGCACCGGCACGGAGCCCCTGACCCTGGAGCGCCTGCAAGCGGTGATCAGCTCCCGGCTGCACCTCGTTCCCGCGTTCCGCCGGCGCCTGGTCGCGGTCCCCTTCGGCTTCGACCAGCCCTACTGGATCGAGGACCCTGACTTCGACATCGAGTTCCACGTACGGGAGCTCGCGCTGCCCGCACCAGGTGACGACAAGCAACTGGCCGAGCAGGCCGCGCGCGTGCACGCCCGCCCGCTCGACCGGGGCCGTCCCCTGTGGGAGCTCTACCTCATCGGCGGCCTGTCCGGGGGTCGCGTGGCCGTCTACACCAAGATCCACCACGCAGCCATCGACGGCGTCTCCGGCAACGACCTGCTGGGCGCCCTGCTCGACGAGAGCCCGGAGGGACGCGATGTCGGGAACGCCCCCGACTGGACCTGCGACAAGGTGCCCGGGTCGGTCCCGCTGCTCGCCCGCAGCGCCCTGACCCTCGCGGCCCAGCCACTGCGCGCCGCCCGTCTCACCGTGGGAGTCGTGCGCTCCCTGCCGGGTCTGGCCCTCAGCCCGGCCCGACCGGTGCTGCCGGTGATCGACCGCTTCGTCCCGCGCCGCGGGAGCAGTGCCGTCCTGTCGCAGACCGGGTTGCGCGCGCCGCGGACGCCGTTCAACCGGCCGATCGGACCCCACCGCCGCTGGGCCTTCGCCACCCTTGCTCTCGCGGAGGTCAAGGCGATCAAGCAGGCGCGGGGCGTCACGGTCAACGACGTCGTGATGGCCCTGTGCGCGGGGGCGCTGCGCCGCTGGCTGGCCGACCACGACGCGCTCCCCGAAGGCCCGCTGATCGCCGCGGTCCCGGTGTCGGTGCGGACCGAGGCCCAGAAGGGCACCGGCGGCAACCGCGTGTCGGCCATGACCGCCGGGCTCCCCACCCACCTGGCCGACCCGCTCGAACGCCTGGCCTACTGCCACGAGGCCATGCGCGCGGCCAAGGACCAGCACGGGGCGCTCCCCGCCGACCTGCTGTCGGACGTGTCGCAGTTCGCCATGCCGGCGCTCGCGGGTCAGGCCGCGCGCCTGGCAGCCCGGCTGCGCCTGGTCGAGTGGCTCAGCCCGTTCAACCTGATCATCTCGAACGTCCCGGGCCCGAGCCAGCCGCTCTACTACGCCGGGGCGCAACTGGTCGCCTACTACCCCCTCTCGGCGATCGCCGAGGGCCAGGGACTCAACATGACGGTGATGTCGTACGACGGCGGGATGCACTTCGGGCTGATCTCCGACCGCGACCTGGTCCCTGACCTCCACCGCATGGCGGGCTACCTCGTGGACGAGCTGGACGAGCTCACCAAGGCCGTCGCGCACGCCTGACGCTGCATCCCGGAGGCGCCGTCGCCTAGCGGGCTGGGGCCGAGCCGACCACCAGGTGGTGCGGGTGCGGCCGGCCGCGGTCGACGCGGCGGCTGGTCACCTGCAGACCGGCCTCGCCCATGGCGTTCCCGAGCTCGTCCGGGCTCAGGAACGCCAGGTCCCGGCCCTCCGTGATGCGCAGCACCCGTACCGACAGGGTCTCCTGCATCAGGTTCCACCGGAACTTCCAGCGCGGTGCCAGTCCCATCTCCTTCACGACGAGGACGCCGCCGGGAGCGAGCTGGACCGCGCACTCCGCGAGCAGCCTGCGCTGCTCCTCGGGGGGGAGCAGGTAGAGCACGTCGACGATCGTGATGGCCGCCCAGGGACCCGGCGGCACCGCGCCTGAGGGAGCCGCGGCGAACGAGACCCGGGCCCCCGCCGCACCTGCGACCTGCGCTGCCCGCCGAGCCTCCACGATCTTGGCAGCGTCGAGGTCCACGCCGTGCACGTCGCGCTCGGCGGACTGCAGCGCGAGGTAGCACGAGAACAGCCCGTGCCCGCATCCCACCTCCAGCACGGGACCGGACCTCGGGACCGCGTCGGCGACCGAGGGGAACGGACAGCTCGCCCAGCGGACGCGCACGTGCAGGCGCGTCGCGGCGCTGAGCCCGGCGTAGAGCGCCACGGCCGCCCTGCCCGGGCCTGCTCCCCTGCTGACGCCGGTCACCGGCCCCGGCCCGGCACGGGGTGCACGTCGGCCCAGGACCCGAGGCGGAACCCGGCAGCGGCCACCGCCGCCGGCAGGGCCGGATCGGTCAGGGCAGCCAGCTCGTGCTCCCAGCGGTAGCCCCAGCAGAAGCGGGCCAGCTCGGGGTCGGACTGCTCGCCCGGGTGCGCGTTCAGCTCCGCGGTGGCCGCGCCCCGGCGGGACAGCCCCTGCAGGGCCCGCGGGAGCCGCTGGTCCATCGCCCCGGCCTCGTCCAGCCCGGCGAAGTCGGCGCTCCGAGACAGACCGGCCCGGTCGAGCCGCCGCTGCAGGCGGCTGGACAGGACCCCCACGCCGAGCCCCAGCGGCCCGCGGCGGTGGCTGCGCGGCAGGCGCACCGCGCGTACGCCGAACTCCTGCGCCAGCTCGACCACGACCCTCGCCACGGGGGGCCACAGGTGCAGGTGCTGGTGGGTGTCGAGGTGGCTCACGGGTATCCCGTCGGACAGGACCCGCTCGATCTGGGCCCGGAACTCACGGCGGAGGTCGCCGACGTCGAGGCGGCCGAGCACGGCCCGTTGCAGCACCGTCCGGTAGCTGAGGGGGAAGTGGCCCGTGGCGTCGACCAGGCTGGGGACCGCGGAGGCAGCCGACAGGGGCGGGTCCTCGCCCACCGCCGCCAGGTGCACCCCGACGGACAGGGTCGGCGTCCGGCGGGCCAGCTCGACGGCACCGCGGTAGGCCGTTCCCACGGCCAGCAGCGAGGTCGAGGTGACGATGCCCTCCCGATGGCTGCGCGCCACGGCCCGGTTCACGCCGTCGGTCAGCCCGAAGTCGTCCGCCGTCACGACGAGCAGACGGCTCATCGGTCGAGGGGCTTGAGCGAGCGCAGCTCGGTCCGCAGGTCCTTGAGCTCCCGGACGATGCCCGCGATGACGCCTGCGGAGGACAGCGTCGACACCCCGCGCGAGCGGGGGAAGTAGTCCACGCCGATCTGCACGACGGAGAAGCCGAGACGCTGCGCCCGCACCAGCAGCTCGGCGTCGACGAACGAGCCCTCGCTGCGCAGCTGCACGGCGTCGAGCACCTCCCGGCGGACGAGCTTGAAGGCGAAGTTGATGTCGCGCAGCCGGGTGCCGAAGCTCAGCTGGATCAGCCAGTTGTAGACCCAGGAGTAGACGGCGCGGCGAGGCCCCTCGCCGGTCCGGTCGTGCCGGAAGGCGCTGACGACATCGGCTTCGTAGGTGCGCAGGATGCGCACGGCGCGGTCCAGCTCGAGCATGTCGAAGGGCAGGTCCGCGTCGGTGTAGAGGACGAGATCGCCTGTCGCTGCCGCCAGTCCGGTCTTGATGCTCCCGCCGAGCTTGCGGTTGACCGGATGGTGGATGACCAGGACGTGCGGGTCCGACGCTGCGATCGCATCGGCCAGCGCAGCCGTGTCGTCGGTGGATGCGTCGTCCACGACGACGATCTCGTGGTCGAGGATGAAGCCCGCCGCCGACAGGCGCTCGCAGGCCTCGGTGCACACGCGGACCGAGCGGTGGATGTACTCCTGCTCGTTCCACATCGGGATGACGATGCTGAGCCGCGTGAACGGCGGCGGCGGGGAAAGGGGTTCACTCACGCGCGCGTCCTCACGAGACCTCGAAGCCCTGCCCGTAGGCAGCGACGGCGACCAGCAGCATCAGCCCCGACACGGGCAGGGCGATCAGGCGGACCCGTCGGGGCCAGTGCTCGGCGAGCAGCTCGCCGACCACGGCGAACAGTGGGAACGCGACCAGCAGGTAGCGGCCGGAGCCCATGAAGTCCTTCGTGCCCACGATCGGGATGGCCACGACGATCGCGGTGTAGGCGGCGTAGCCCCACCCGAACCGGCGCTGGATCCGCGGGAGCAGGAGCAGCGTCGCGAGGCAGAGCAGCGCAGGGACGACCAGGCGCAGCTTCTCGGCCAGGCTCTGGTCGCCGTCGACCATCGCGCCGACGAACGCCGCCTTGAGCAGCACCTTCGGCCCTGTCCCCTGGTCCCACCCCGGTGCCGACTCGGTCAGGACGAAGGCGATCGGGGTGTCGAACGAGACCCACTGGTAGGCCATGTAGCCGAGCAACCCCACCGCGGAGAGCAGGACCCCGGCGTCGGAGGGCCGGACGAAGCGCAGGGACGACAGCGCCGTCCGGGCTGCCGCCCGGCCGCGGGTGAGGAGCGAGTCCGCGGCCGGAGGAGGGCCGGCGTCCGCGTCCTCGCCGCGAGCGGCAAGGGCGCGCTGGCGGGCCAGCTCGACGGCCCGGACGGTGAGGCCCACCGCGACGGCCACCCCCACCGGGCGACCGGCGGTCGCCAGCGCGCCGACCAGACCAGCGAGCCACGGATGCCCCCGCTCGAGCAGGAGGAAGGCGCCGAGTGCGCAGGCGAGGAACAGCGCATCGGCGTAGACCGCCCCGTAGAGGTAGAGCGAGTAGGGATACACAAGGAGGAGCGCGACAGCGGTCGCCGTGGACGCGCGGGACAACCGGGTCCGGCACCAGCGGGTGAGGAGCAGGACGGACGCGAGCCCGGCCAGGACCGTCAGGATCACCCCGGCGAGGTAGACGCCGGTCATCTCCGACAGCGCCCTCATCAGCAGCGGGTACGTCGGGAAGAAGGCGACGGCCGACTGCTCGCCGGGCCGGTAGAAGTAGCCCTCGGTGGCGATGTAGTGGTACCAGCCGGCGTCGTAGCGCACCCACGGGTCGAACGCATCGGTCAGCCCGGCGACGGGCGGGACGTCGCCGAAGGTGGCCCCCACGTTCACGACGAGCAGCGCGAGCGCGGTCAGCAGCAGGAAGGCGGCCCCGACGGGCAGCAGGGGCAGATGCCGAGCCGCGCCGCCGGCCGGTGCCGAGGGCGCACTCGAAGCCTCGGGGCGGCCGGGATCCGCCTGAGCCGCGCCGGCGGCGCGGCCCGGCTCGCGAGGGATCGTCACGGCCGTAACCTACGGGACGAGGCGGCTCGCCCAGGCCACCGACAGACCTCAGGAGCCGACGACCGTGCGAGGCCGATCGTGACGCTGGGCCTGCTCGCAGCCCTCGGGGCGGCGCTGTGCTCGGGCGTCGCCGCGGTCCTGCAGGCCAGGGCCGTGGGGCGGCCGGGCAGCAGCGAGCGCCTGGGGGCGGCACTGTTGGTGCGGCTCCTACGCTCCGGCACCTACCTGACCGGCCTCGCGCTCGTCGCCGCCGGCTTCCTGCTGTCGGTGGTCGCGCTGCACGACCTCCCGGTGTTCGTCGTGGCGGTGGCCCGCGCCTCGAGCCTCGGGGTGACCGCGCTCCTGGCCTGGCCGCTGCTCGGCGTCCGGGTCGGGCGCCGGGAGGCGGCGGCGCTCGTGGCCCTGGCGGCCGGCCTGGTGGTCGTGGTCGCGTCCGGGGAGGCCGGTGCGGTGGCCGACGTGCCCTCGGCGGTGCGCTGGGGACTGCCTGTGGCACTGATCGCTCTCGTCGGGCTCGCGCTGGTCGTGGAGCGGCGGACCGGACCCCGGGCCGGTGTCGCGCTCGCAGCGGTAGCCGGACTCGACTTCGGACTGGTGGGCGTGGCCGCACGAGCGGTCACCGGTACGACCCCGGGGGAACTCGTGGTCGACCCGGCCCTCTGGGCGCTCGGCGGGGCGGGGCTGCACGGGCTCGTCGTCTACGCCGCGGCCCTCCAGCGCACCACCGTCACGAGGGCGACGGCCGCCCTCGTGGGCATCGAGACCCTGTCGGGTGCGGCCGCGGGGATCCTGCTGCTGGGGGACAGCCCCCGGCCCGGGTGGGCCCTCGCGGGAGCCGCCGGCTTCGCGCTGGCCCTCGCGGCAGCCCTGTCGCTCGCCGGCTCACAACCCGTCGTCAGCGCACAGACGGGCGAGAGTCCGACGGGCCAGGACGAGGCCCCGGAGGCTTCGGGGCGGGACGAAAGGTTGTTGCGGCGTCACACATCGTAGAAGCGTCGGGACAACCGCGCGGTTCGGCTGCGAAGCGCGACTCCAGGCCCCATCCTGTGGCGATGGATGTCGGTGGCGGACGTGAGGACCTCCGCCGCCTCGCCGTCTGGCTCAGCCGCCGCCGCGAGGTGGACGAGGCCGTCGCGCAGCTGACCCACTACGGCCCTGCGGCCAGCAGCCGGGTCCACTCCCACCTGCAGGCCCTGACGGGGCTGCTGGCTCTGGAGACCGCGGCTTTCGACGCCCTGCGGGAGGGAGCCCCGGACGTCCCCCAGCTGCCCCTGCCCGCCCTCGTCAGGGACGAGCACACGGTCGTCTCCCTGGCCGCGGGCCGGGAGCGTCGCGCGCGGCAGCGCACCTGACCGCTACGGGCCGACGCCGGCAGCGGCGTCGAGGGTGTCCGGATCCGCGAGAGACGTACGCACGAAGCGCGCCAGGGCGGCGGAGTGGGCGCCGTCGACCAGCCGGTGGTCTGCTGTCGCGGTGATGACGATCTGCGGACGCACGACCGCCTGACCGTCGACGGCCACGGCGGCGTCCTGCACCGCCCCGACGCAGACGTACAGCGGGACCCGGGCGAACGGCACGGGTGCGACGTAGCCCTCGTCCATGCCGAACGAGCCGATGTTGGTCACGAACATCGAGCCGAGCGGGTGCGCCGGCTGGCCGAAGGCACGCACCCCCAGGCCGCCGTTCAGGAACGACGCCACCGACAGCAGGGGGCGCAGCGCCCACCAGGGCACGGCCCGGGCGATGCCGCTGCTCATCTCGAAGTCGCTGTCCTGACGTGCCCGCAGCCTGGCCGCCCCGGCTTCGAGCTCGCGGGCGACCTGGACGACGGTCTTGCGGTCCACCCCGCGCACCTTGGTGGGGGCGAGGTCGTCGCCGCCACCGATGTCGACGGCGAAGGCGACGTCGTAGGAGTCGAACGCGACGATGCGCCCGAAGACCACCCGGTTGTGGAACGCCGGGTTCTGCAGGATGCCGCGGGAGAAGGCCATCCCGACCACGACGCCCGGCGTGACCTGGACGCCCGTCGCCTCCCGCTGGCGCGCGCAGTAGGCGAGGATCGCCGAGGCATCGACCGCGAGACGCGCGTGCAGTCGTCCCTCACGCGGAGCCCGCCACGTGGCGACCGCCAGCTTGCGCCGGACGCTCGGCCGCGGTGCGCGGCCGCCCACGGCCCGGGGGCTCGGAGTCGTCACCGCGCCCACCCTGCCACCTGCCGCAGCGCCTCTCGACGGGGGCTCAGCACGTGAGGGCCTCCGGTGCCGTGCCGGTCAGCAGGTAGCGGTCGACCGGACCGCGTACGCACTCCGGGGCGCCCGTCCGGTAGACGGTGTGCCCGTCGCCCCGGTGCGTGATGAGGACGCCCGACTCGAGCTGGTCGGCCAGGGCCACGGACCACTGGAAGGGGGTTGCCGGGTCGCCCGTCGTCCCGATCACGACCACCGGCGGAGCGCCGGCGCCGCTCACCGGGTGCGGCTGACCCGACGGCGGGACGGGCCACGACCGGCAGGCGAGCCCCGACAGGGCGATCGCCGGGCCGAAGCGGGGAGAGGTCTGGCGGACGCGCTCAGCAAGGGCGAGGTAGGGCGCGGCGTCGCGGGGCCACGGCCGGTCGATGCAGTTCACCGAGAGGTTGGCCTCGCTGATGTTGGCGTAGCCCTCGCGGGTGCGCTCGAGGTAGCTGTCGTTCAGCTGCAGCAGGATGCCGCCGTCGCCGTCGACGGCGGCGGTGAGCGCCGCCGCGATCGCCGGCCAGCCGTCGTCCTTGCTGTAGAGCCCCGCGCCCACGCCCAGGGAGAACTCACCGGGACCCACCGTCCTCGCGCCCTCACCCGGGATCGGCGAGGCGTCGATCCGGGCCGCCAGCCGGTCGTACGCCGCCCCGAGCGGCCCGGTCACCTTCTTGCGGAAGGCGCAGCGCGTGCGGTCGCAGTCGGCGAGGAAGGCCTCCAGCGCACGGTCGAAGCCGGACGACTGGCCCTCCAGCAGCTGGTCCCACGACAGGGCCGGGTCGAGCCCGCCGTCGAGGACCATGGCCCGCACCCGGGTCGGGAAGCGGTCGAGGTAGGCCGCACCGAGGGCCGTGCCGTAGGAGTAGCCGAGGTAGGTCAGCCTCTCGTCTCCCACGGCCTCCCGGACCGCGTCGAGGTCGGCCGCCGCGTCGGCGGTCGAGACGTACGGGAGGACCTCGCCCGAGCGCTGCGCGCAGCCGGCGACCAGCTGCTCGGTCCCGACCTGCAGCGCCTGGAGCTCGGCCGCGTCGTCCGGGGTCGGGTCGATCGCGAAGTAGCGGTCCAGCTCAGCCGTCGTCCCGCAGCGCACCGGCGAGCTCTGGCCCACGCCCCGCGGGTCGAACGCGACGAGGTCGAAGCGAGCGCGGACCCCGGGCGGGACCTGCTTCCAGGCTCCTTGCAGGTAGCCCACCGCCGAGGCTCCCGGGCCGCCCGGGTTCACGACGAGCGAGCCGATCCGCTGGCCCGGGTCGCCGGCCGGCCGACGGGTGAGGGCGAGGTCGAGCAGCCCCTGGGCGGGGTCGGTGGCGACCCTGGGCACCTGAAGGGTGGCGCACTCGAACCCCTGTTCGCAGCTGGTCCAGGTCAGGGGCGACGGCGGGCGCGGGCCCGCACCCTCGCCCGCAGACGGCGAGGCCGAGGCCGACGGGGGTTCAGCCGCCGGGGGTTCAGAGGGGGGCGGTGACGCGCTGCCCCGAGGCTCCGCGGTCGCGCAAGCCGAGCCCAGCAGGGCGAGGCCGACGAGGACGGCCGCAAGGGGCTTCACCGGCTCATTCTGCGGCACGCCCGCGTGCGTCACCCCGCCCAGCGACACCCGAGGTCACCGTCCGCTCGGTGCGGGCGCTGCTGGACCACCTGGATCGTGGGTACGCCGCGCTCATGAGCCGACCTCGAGACGACGACCAGCCCGACCAGCCCGTGCAGCCCGGACAGGACACCGCGGCCTCCCCGGGCAGTCCGGGAGCCTCGCCGGAGGCCGCCCGTGAGGCCGACGCGACGATCCGCTCGATCAGCCGGCTGGAGGAGTCCAACTAGCGGGCCGGTCGAGGCCCGACCGGGGTTCAGGACCCGCCGCCAGACGAGTAACCTGCACCCTGGGTCAGAAGGTGCATGCGAGCAGTGGCACGCGAGTGCATGTGAGCAGGGCACGCGAGCAGTTCACGTGAGTCAGGAAGAGGCGCGCAGCGTGTCGACGCAGCCGGGACAGCAGACCGACTTCGGTGCCAACGAGTGGCTGGTCTACGAGATCCACCAGCAGTACTTGAAGGACCCTGACAGCGTGTCGGAGGCCTGGCGCGAGTTCCTGTCCGACTACTCGCCCGGAGACGGCGCCAACGGCGACGCAGCGCCTGCCGCACCGGCGCCCGCGGCCAGCAACCCGGCTCCCGCGGCCCCGTCCCCGGCGACCCCCTCCCCCGCGGCGCCCGCGCCGGCCCGTGCGGCGAGCCCGGAGAAGGCCTCGGCCAGGACAGCCCCTCAGGCGGCGGACGCGAAGGCTGAGGAGCCGGCTGCGTCGGCGCCCGCGAAGGCCGCTCCCGCCCCGAAGGCGGCCTCGGAGCCCGCCGCCCCGGCCGCGTCCGGGCCCAAGAACACCCCCTTGAAGGGCGCAGCGGCCCGGGTCGTCACCAACATGCAGAGCTCGCTCGGCGTCCCGACGGCCACCAGCGTCCGGTCCGTACCGGCCAAGCTGCTCGCCGACAACCGCATCGTGATCAACAGCCACCTCAAGCGCTCACGGGGCGGCAAGGTCTCCTTCACCCACCTCATCGGCTACGCGCTCGTCCGCGCGGTCGCCGACGTCCCGGTGATGAACAACAGCTTCGCCGAGATCGACGGCAAGCCCGTCCTCGTCACGCCCGCCGACGTCGGCCTCGGCCTCGCGATCGACCTGCAGAACGCGAACGGCAGCCGGTCGCTGGTCGTCGCCGCGATCCGCGGCGCCGGGAAGATGGACTTCGCGAGCTTCTGGGCCGCCTACGAGGACATCGTGCGTCGGGCCCGCGCGGGCAAGCTGACGACCGAGGACTTCCAGGGCACCACGATCAGCCTCACCAACCCGGGCGGCATCGGCACGGTCCACTCCGTACCCCGTCTCATGCAGGGGGCGGGCGCGATCATCGGCGTCGGCGCCATGGAGTACCCCGCCGCGTTCCAGGGCGCGTCGGAGGAGACGCTCGCCCAGCTCGCGGTCAGCAAGACGATCACGCTCACCTCGACCTACGACCACCGCGTCATCCAGGGCGCCCAGTCCGGTGAGTTCCTGCGCCGCATGCACGAGCTGCTGCTCGGCGAGGACGGCTTCTACGACGACGTCTTCGCCAGCCTGCGCATCCCGTACGTCCCGGTGCGCTGGGTCCCGGACCAGCAGGCGTCGCACGAGGGCGACCTCGACAAGGCGACCCGGGTCAACGAGCTGATCCACGCCTACCGGGTGCGCGGCCACCTCATGGCCGACACCGACCCGCTCGAGTTCAAGGTGCGCAGCCACCCCGACCTGGACGTCGTCAACCACGGGCTCTCGCTGTGGGACCTCGACCGGACCTACCCGGTCGGCGACTTCGCCGGCAAGTCCGTCATGAAGCTGCGCGACGTGCTCGGCGTCCTGCGCGACTCCTACTGCCGGACCGTCGGCATCGAGTACATGCACATCCAGGACCCCGAGGAGCGCGCCTGGCTGCAGGCGCGGCTGGAGCGCAAGTCCCAGGCCCCCGACCGCGACGAGCAGTTGCACGTGCTCGAGCGGCTCAACGCGGGCGAGGCCTTCGAGAGCTTCCTGCAGACCAAGTTCGTCGGGCAGAAGCGGTTCTCCCTCGAGGGTGGCGAGTCGGTCATCCCGCTGCTCGACGGCGTGCTGACCCGGGCCGCGCAGGAGGGCCTCGACGAGGTCGCCATCGCCATGCCGCACCGCGGTCGGCTGAACGTGCTCGCCAACATCGTGGGCAAGAGCTACGCCCAGATCTTCCGCGAGTTCGAGGGCAACATCGACCCGCGCACGGCTCACGGCTCCGGTGACGTGAAGTACCACCTCGGTGCCGAGGGCAGCTTCGAGACCCCGGACGGCCAGGCGGTCCGGGTCAGCCTGCAGGCCAACCCCAGCCACCTCGAGGCCGTGAACCCCGTGCTCGAGGGCGTGGTCCGGGCCAAGCAGGACATGATCAACAAGGGCGAGCAGGGCTTCACCGTGCTGCCGCTGCTCATGCACGGCGACGCGGCCTTCGCCGGGCAGGGCGTCGTCGCCGAGACGCTCCAGATGGGCCAACTGCGGGGCTACCGCACCGGCGGGACCATCCACGTCATCATCAACAACCAGGTCGGCTTCACCACCGGCCCGAAGTCGGCCCGCTCCTCGGTCTACGCGACCGACGTGGCCCGCATGGTGCAGGCGCCGATCTTCCACGTGAACGGCGACGACCCCGAGGCGTGCGTACGCGTCGCGAAGCTCGCCTTCGACTACCGCCAGGCGTTCAAGAAGGACGTCGTCATCGACATGGTCTGCTACCGCCGTCGCGGGCACTCCGAGGTCGACGAGCCGTCGTTCACCCAGCCGATGATGTACGACACGATCGACGCGAAGCGGTCGGTGCGCAAGATCTACACGGAGAACCTCATCGGTCGCGGCGACATCACCGTCGAAGAGGCCGAGAAGGCCATGCAGAACTACCAGCAGCAGCTGGAGAAGGTCTTCCAGGGCACCCGCGACGCCTCCACGGAGCCGGTGCAGGAGCCCGAGATGCCGGAGGTCGTTCCGCACGGCGTCGCCACGGCCATCCCGATGGAGACCGTGAAGACCATCGTGGACAGCCAGGTCAACCTGCCCGAGGGCTTCACGGTGCACAAGCGGCTGCTCCCCCAGCTGCACAAGCGGGCCAAGATGATCGACGACGCGACGATCGACTGGGCGCTGGGCGAGACCCTGGCCTTCGGTTCGCTGCTGCTCGAGGGGCACCCGGTGCGCCTCGCCGGTCAGGACTCCCGGCGCGGCACCTTCGGCCACCGGCACGCGGTCCTCGTCGACCGCAACGACGGCGGCGAGCACACCCCGCTGGCCCACCTGTCCGAGGACCAGGCGCCCTTCTACGTCTACGACTCCCTGCTCTCGGAGTTCGCCGCCATGGGCTTCGAGTACGGCTACTCGGTGGCGCGCCCCGACGCGCTGGTCCTCTGGGAGGCGCAGTTCGGCGACTTCGTGAACGGCGCGATGACCATCGTCGACGAGTTCATCGCCGCCGGCGAGGCCAAGTGGGGCCAGCGCAGCGGCCTGGTGCTGCTGCTTCCGCACGGCTACGAGGGGCAGGGCCCCGACCACTCCTCGGCCCGGCTCGAGCGCTTCCTGCAGCTGTGCGCCGAGACCAACATGACGGTCGCCGCCCCGACGACACCGGCCAACTACTTCCACCTGCTGCGTCGTCAGGCGCTCACCGAGCACAAGCGCCCGCTGGTCGTCATGTCGCCGAAGTCGATGCTGCGGCTGCGCGCTGCGGCCTCCGCGGTCGAGGAGTTCACCACCGGGAGCTTCTCGCCCGTCCTGCTCGACGTCGACCAGCCCGACCCGGCTGGCGTCGAGCGGGTCGTGCTCACCGCCGGCAAGGTCTACTACGACCTGCTGTCGGCACGGCGCAAGAGCGGCCGCTCGGACGTAGCGCTGATCCGCATCGAGCAGCTCTACCCGCTGCCCGGCGCGCAGGTCGCCGAGGCCGTCTCGGCCTACCCGAACGCCGAGGACGTCGTCTGGGTCCAGGAGGAGCCGGCGAACCAGGGCGCGTGGTGGCACATCGCGATGAGCCTGCCCGACGCGCTGCCCGAGGGCCGGAGCCTGCGCCGCATCTCGCGCAAGTCGGGCGCCTCTCCCGCGGCCGGTTCCAGCAAGGTCCACGAGGCAGAGCAGGCCGCCCTGGTCGCGGCGGCCCTCGAGCTCTGATCCGGTGTACTTCACCGACCGGGGCCTCGAGGAGCTGGCGGAGCGGCGCGGCGAGGAGACGGTCAGCCTGGCCTGGCTCGCCGAGCGGATGCGCCAGTTCGTCGACGCCAACCCCGAGTTCGAGGTGCCGGTCGAGCGCCTGGCCACCTGGCTGGCCCGGCTCGACGACGAGGACGACGAGTAGCGGCTCGCGGCCCACGCCTCACGCCTCACTAGCCGACAGGTCCCCCAGCCGATCTTGAGGGCCCCGGCGTACGCGGTCATGGTCGGCTGGGTGAACCCCAGGCCGGCCCGCCGCCCAGCAGACCCCCCAGCCGAGCTTGAAGGGCCCCCCGCGTACGCGGTCATGATCGGCTGGGTGAACCCCAGGCCGGCCCACCGCCCAGCCCACCCCCCCAGCCGATCTTGAGGGCCCCCCGCGTACGCGGTCATGATCGGCTGGGTGAACCCGGGCTCGCGGAGGGTCGAACGGTTTCGGGATCTGGTCGAGTTCGTCCGCCGAGCTCGACCGAGGCGATGATCTGCAGCTTCGAGTGCACGTTCTGCGCGTACTGCCTCGCGGCCGCGCTGAGGGGCGTCTGCCCCCACTGCGGCGGCGGGCTCAGCCCGCGGCCCGTCGGTCCCTCGCGCGGCTGGCGGGTGGGCACCAGCATCGGCCACTACCGGCG
>JAOPWP010000185.1 GCA_025965615.1 Frankiales bacterium | reverse complement strand
ACCCGTACCGGGTGCCCGTCGACGTCGACGCTGCGTTCGTGCCGCTCGAGCGCCTGCTTCGCGACCGCCGTCTCCCGCAGGCCCAGGCTGCTGGTCTCGCGGAAGACGAGGCGGCGGACGGCGGGCGATGCGCCTGGAGGACAGAGCACGGACAGCGTGTGCGCCGGCCGCCCCTTCTTCATCAGGATCGGGGTCAGCCACGCATCGCTCGCCCCTGCGTCCAGCAGGGCTGACAGGACGCCGGGCCACAGGCGCGGGTCGAGGTCGTCGACGTTGGTCTCGAGCAGGAGGGCGTGCGAGGCCGGCGCCGCAAGGGGCTCGCCGAGCACGAGCCGCAGCACGTTCGCGACCTCCTGGGGGTCACGGCCCCCCGCCCCGGTCCCGGTGCGGTGCAGCACCATCGGCGGCATCGGGCCGTACGCCGTCACCGTCGCGGCGAGCAGCGCGGCGCCGGTGGGTGTCGTCATCTCGGCGGTCACCGGGCCGGCCTGGACGGGCGCGCCGGTGAGCAGCCCGAGCACCGCCGGCACGGGCACGGGCAGCGGCCCGTGCAGCCCGCGTGCGGTCCCGGAGCCGAGCGTCACCACCGACGCCGTCAGCTCGGTCAGGCCGAGCGCGTGCAGCCCTGCGGCGCAGCCGACGACGTCGGCGAGGGCGTCGAGGGCGCCGACCTCGTGGAAGTGCACGTCCTCGACGGGCACCCGGTGGACGGTTGCCTCGGCCTCAGCAAGCAGGCGGAACGTCTCCAGCGCGGTCGAACGTACGGGCTCGAGAAGCGCTGCTGCGGCGAGGATCTGGCTGACCTGCCGCCAGGTCCTCGTCGCTGTCTCGTCCGGCACCTCGACGCCGACCCGCAACCCGCCGATCCCGGCCCGGGTGACCGGCTCTGCCGTCAGCCGGACGGGCTCGACACCGAGCCCGTCGACGGCCGCCTGCAGGACGGCCAGGTCGACCCCCGCGTCGACCAGCGCACCGAGCAGCATGTCGCCCGAGATCCCGGCCGAGCAGTCGAGCCAGCCGATCACGTCGCGATCCGGCGGGCCACCCGGGCGGCGAAGACCCCGGCGCCGAAGCCGTTGTCGATGTTGACGACGGCGACGCCGGGAGCGCAGGAGTTCAGCATCGACAGCAGGGCGGCGACACCCCCGAAGCTCGCGCCGTAGCCCACGCTGGTCGGCACGGCCACCATCGGCGTGCCGACCAGACCTCCGACGACCGAGGGCAGGGCGCCGTCCATGCCTGCCACGACGACGACGCAGTCGGCGCCGTCGAGAGCGGGCCTCGCGGCGAGCAGCCGGTGCAGGCCGGCGACTCCCACGTCGTCCACGCGGTCGACCGAGCTGCCGAAGGCCCTGACCGTGAGGGCGACCTCGGCGGCGACCGGTCCGTCCGAGGTCCCGGCCGCGAGCACCGCCACCCGTCCGCGCGGCACGGGGAGCGGACCCACGGCCACCGTGGTCCCGTCAGCCAGCACCTCGTCGTGGACGCGGCGCAGGGCCTGCAGGGTCTCGGCCGTCACGCGGGTGACGAGGACGGCCCGGTCACCGGAGGCCCGGAGCGCCTCCACCGCGTCCAGCACCTGGGCCGTCGTCTTCCCGGCGCCGTAGACGACCTCGGGGTCCCCGGTGCGCAGGGCCCGGTGCAGGTCGACGAGTGAGTCGGCGAGCGCGTCGTACGGAGCCGTGGCGAAGCGGTCGAGTGCCTCGTCGGGGGAGGTCGACCCGTCGGCGACTCCCTCGAGCAGCTCCTGAGCCTGCGACCGGTCCACGGGCGGAGCGTACGGCTGGACCGTCTAGGGTTCGGCCGTGGCCGCTGACTCCTCCACTGCTGTCGTGGTAGCTGTCGGCTTCTCGGTGTTCGCGCTCGTCGTCGTGGTGGCCCTGGCCGTCCGGGTGGGCCGGCTGATCCGCACCTACGACGCCCTGGTCGCGGGAGACCAGAGCGTCTCGTTCGCGGACGCGGTCGGACGGCAGAACGACGTCGTCGCCTCGATGCGCGGCGAGGTGCGCGACCTGCAGGAGCAGCTGGCCGCGCTTCGTGGCGAGCTGGGCGACTCGTTGAGCAACGTGGCTGTCGTCCGCTACGACGCGTTCGGCGACATGGGCGGGGCGCAGTCGTTCTCGGTAGCCCTGCTCGACGCGGACGGGAACGGCCTCCTGCTCACCTCGATCAACGCGCGCTCCGAGACGCGCACCTACTGCAAGGCGGTGCGACGCGGCGCGAGCGAGCAGACCCTGTCGCCCGAGGAGCGTGAGGCCCTCGACGAGGCCCTCCAGCACAGGACGACGACCGGCCGGACGAGGAGCGCATGATGAGCGAGCAGGCACAGGCCCGGCGCCACGAGCCGGTGCGCTTCGGCTACCTCGGGCCCGCGGGCACCTTCGCCGAGGTCGCGCTGCGGACCGTCTCGGAGCCGGAGGACGAGCTCGTCCCCTTCGCCACGGTCCCCGGGGCGTTGGAGGCGGTACGCACCGGGGCCGTGGTCGGCGCCGTCGTCCCGCATCAGGACTCCGGAGACGGTGCGGTTGCCGACACCCTCGACGAGCTCGCGCACGGTGGACTCCTGCAGGTCGTCGGCGAGGTGCTGCTGCCGCTCGAGTTCGTGCTGCTCGCGAGGCCCGGCACGACGCTCAAGGACGTCCTGGTCGTCGCGACGCACCCGCACGCCGAGGCGCAGTGCCGCACCTGGCTGCACGAGCACCTCCCTGAGGCGGAGGTGGTCTTCACGCCCTCGACGGCCGACGCGGCGCGGGCGGTCGCCCGCAACCGCTACGACGCAGCCGTCGCAGCCCCGCTCGCCGGCGAGCACTACGGCCTGTCCGTCCTGGCTGACGACGTGCAGGACGGCAAGGGCACGACGCACTTCTTCCTGGTGACCGCGCCCGGTCCGCACCCGGACCCCACCGGTGCCGACCGGACCACCGTGTTCGCGTCGCTCCGGGACGACCGGCCCGGCGCCCTGCTCGCTGTGCTGGCCGAGTTCGCCGTACGCGGGATCAGCCTGTCGAGGATCGAGTCACGCCCGCAGCGCGAGCAGCCGGGCCGGGCCTCGATCGCCCTCGACTGCGAGGGCCACGTGGCCGATGCCCGGGTCGGTGACGCTCTGGCTGCGCTGCACCGGGTGTGCGCCGACGTCCGCGTCCTCGGCAGCTACCCGCGCGCCGACGGGCGCGCGGCCGAGGTCCGCCCCGGCACGTCCGACGAGGACTTCGAGGCCGCCCGCGTGTGGCTGGCCGGCGTGCGCGACGGCGGGGATCAGGCGTAGCGCCGGCTGCACGGTGACCGAGACCGGCCGTCGTGGCGCCGTCATCAAGGTGCTCGGCCGGCCGCCTCGCCGTTCAGCTGGCTCAGCTGAACAGCCCGCCCCCGCCGCTGCCGTGGTTGTGCGTCGGGACGACCGGCCCCTCGCTCGCCTGGACGACGAGGAACCCCGCGCCGGCGAAGGCGAGCTGGAACGCCTCACCGCTCCCGCGGCCGATGAGGGCGCTCGCACCTGCTGTGCGGACCAGCCGGGTCTGCAGGGTGCTGGACCAGGCGATGGCGGACTGCAGGTCGGCGTAGGTGGGGGCCTCGCCCGTGTTGAGGACCACGGGAGTGCCGAAGGCGCTGACGACGAGCCGGCCCGTGCCGGTGAAGACCATGTTGAAGACGCCGCCGGACAGCGCCGACGCGCCCTCGACCCGGCGGATGTCCCAGGTGAGGCCGGGCTCGAAGGCGAGGACGTTGGCGCCGTTCACCGTCACGGAGTCGCCGTCGAGGTCGAGGATGTGCAGCTCGTTGCCGTCCTGGGCGAGGAACAGGTCGCCCTGACCGGTGCAGCGCATCAGCGGGACGCCCTCACCGGTGAGCGCCTTCTTCAGGAACTTGCCGACGCCGCCGGCGCCCTCGTAGGCGAACTGCATCTGGCCCTGGTAGGCGACCATCGCGCCCTGCCGGGCGAGCACCTCGCCGTTGAGGCGGACCTTGAGCATCCGCGGGTTCTGCAGCGACATCGCCTCGTCGCTGGTGGTCTCGAGGTTGGCCCCGAACAGGTTGCTGCGCATGGCCGGACCCTATCGCCCACGGGCCTGAACCGGTGCTGCCCCAGCAGGTCCCATTCCGGGGTGACGAGGTCGCCGGTAACCTCGGCCCAGTGATCGACCTGCGGCTCCTGCGTGACGACCCCGAGCGCGTACGCGCCTCCCAGCGTGCGCGTGGCGAGGACCCGGCGGTCGTCGACGCGCTCCTCGCCGCCGACGAGCAGCGCCGGGCAGCGGTCACCCGGGCCGACGGCCTGCGGGCCGACCAGAAGGCGGCCTCGCAGGCGGTGAGGGCTGCGTCCGAGGAGGACCGCCCGGCCGTCCTCGAGCGGGCCAAGGCCCTCGCGGCCGAGGTGAAGGAGGCCGAGGCCAAGCAGGCCGAGGCCGACGCCACCCTGCGGGCAGCGCAGCTGGCGGTCCCCAACGTGGTGCTCGACGGCGTCCCGGCAGGCGGTGAGCAGGACTTCGTCGTGCTCGAGCAGGTCGGCGAGATCCCCACGTACGACTTCCCTGGGCTCGACCACCTCGACCTCGGCACCGCTCTCGGCGCGATCGACACCGAGCGCGGCGCGAAGGTCAGCGGGAGCCGTTTCGCCTTCCTCACCGGGTGGGGAGCGCTGCTCGAGCTCGCGCTCATCAACCTGGCCATGGGGTCGGCCGTGCAGGCCGGCTACAACCCCGTGATCGCTCCGGCGCTCGTCCGCCCGGAGGCGATGGAGGGCACCGGCTTCCTGGGGGCGCACGCCGCCGAGGTCTACAAGCTCGAGGCGGACGACCTCTACCTGGTCGGCACCTCCGAGGTGCCGCTGGCCGCGTTCCACTCGGGCGAGGTGCTCGAGGACCTGCCCTACCGCTACGCGGGCTTCTCGTCCTGCTTCCGTCGGGAGGCGGGGAGCCACGGCAAGGACACCCGCGGCATCATCCGGGTGCACCAGTTCGACAAGGTCGAGATGTTCTGCCTGGTCGACCCGGCCGAGGCCGAGGCAGAGCACCAGCGGCTCCTCGCCAACGAGAAGGCGTTCCTGTCCGCGCTCGAGATCCCCTTCCGCGTCATCGAGGTGGCCGCGGGCGACCTGGGCTCCTCTGCGGCGCGCAAGTACGACTGCGAGGCATGGCTCCCGTCACAGGAGCGCTGGCTCGAGCTGACCTCGACGAGCAACTGCACGGACTTCCAGGCACGCCGCCTGGGCATCCGCAGCCGTGGCGCCTCGGGCCTCGCGCCGGTCGCGACGCTCAACGGCACGCTCTGCGCGATCGGCCGGACCATCGCGGTGCTGCTCGAGGTGCACCAGCGAGCCGACGGGTCGGTGCACGTCCCCGAGGTCCTGCGCCCCTACCTGGCCGGCCGCAAGGAGCTGCTGCCCCAGTGAACGCCGGTCCCGCCCCCCTGCTGGTCGCCACGGACCTCGACGGGACCATCGTCCGTACCGACGGGACGATCGGTCCGCGCACCGTCGAGATGATCGGTCGCCTCGAGGCGCTCGGCACCCCCTTCGTCATGGTCACGGGGCGCCCCCCGCGCTGGATGGCGCCGATCGCCGAGCAGACCGGGCACCGCGGCCTGGCGGTCTGCGCCAACGGGGCCCTGCTCTACGACCTGCACACCGAGCGGGTCGTCCGGGCGCACCTGATCGACGCGCCCGCGGCCGCCGAGGTCGTGCGGGGTCTGCGGAAGGCCCTGCCCGGTGTGGCGTTCGCGATCGAGAAGGGCCCGGTCGACGGCGTGCCAGGCGGGTTCGCGCGCGAGGACGTCTACGTCGCCCGGTTCGACGTCGCCAACGTACGGGTGGAGGACCTCGACGAGATGCTGTCCGGCGGCGCCGCCAAGCTGCTGGCCAGGCACGAGTCGCTCGACTCCGACGCGATGCTCGCCGCCGCCCGCGACGCCCTGGGCGACACGGTGGAGCTGACCCACTCGAGCGGCGACGGCCTGCTCGAGATCAGCGCTGCCGGCATCACCAAGGCCAGCGGGCTGGCAGCCTTCGCCGAGCAGCTGGGCATCGAGGCCGCCGACGTGATCGCCTTCGGTGACATGCCGAACGACCTGCCGATGCTGTCGTGGGCCGGGCGGTCGGTCGGCATGGCCAACGCCCATCCCGACGTGCTCGCGCTCGTCGACGAGGTCACCCTGAGCAACGACGACGACGGCGTGGTGCGCGTCCTCGAACGGTGGTTCCCCGCAGCCTGAGCCCTGCCCGTCCAGGCCCGCTCAGAGGTACTGCCCCGTGCCGGCCACGGGGACCCCGGGGGCGACCCCTGCAGGGCCCGCCTCCGGTCCGGCCCCGGGGGGCAGCGCCGGGCGACCGCGCATCTGCTCCAGCTGGACCCGGGCGGCCATCTGCTGGGCGAACAGAGCGGTCTGGATCCCGTGGAACAGCCCCTCGAGCCACCCCACCAGCTGGGCCTGGGCGATCCGCAGCTCGCCGTCCGAGGGGACCGTGTCGTCGGTGAAGGGCAGGCTCAGCCGCTGGAGCTCCTCGGCCAGCTCGGGTGCCAGCCCCTCCTCGAGCTCCTTGATCGAGCTCTGGTGGATCTCGCGGAGCCGGGTGCGGGCCGCGTCGTCGAGCGGAGCGGTACGCACCTCCTCGAGCAGCTGCTTGACCATCGACCCGATGCGCATCACCTTGGCCGGTTGCGCGATCTGGTCAGCCGGGCTCTGCTGCCGTGACTGCTCGACCGATCCGTCGCTCCCGACCATCACGGTGCCGACCGGCTGGCCGTCGGCACCGGTGATCAGGACCTGCTGCTGCTCTGGCTGCTCGCTCATGCCATCGATCCTGCCCCACGGGCCCCCGCGGAAGCGCGGCCGGGCCCAGGAGCCCCGGCCTGTGGTCTCCTGTCGGACGGAGCCGGCGGAGGGTCCGCGGACGAGCGAGCACCGGAGGCACACCCATGGACCCCAGCGTCAGCCGAGACACCTGGCGGACCCTCGAGCCCGTGCACGCCCAGGTCTACTTCGCCAAGGAGAACCGCGAGGAGTACACCCAGCTGGGCTACGACCTCAAGGCGAACCCCCTGGCGGGCTACTTCCCGGCCCGTGCGGCGGCCATGGGCGCGGTGAACGCGGCGACCGTGCAGGCCACCTTCTTCAACTTCTCCGAGATCGCCGTCGTCCTCGGCATGGACCGGGCGTGGGAGATCGCCTCGCCAGAGCAGGTGCTGGCCGCGCGCTACCGGGGTGCCGACCGCGCCCTGCGCCGGTTCTGCGGCGACCTGCTCGACAGCCCTGACGTCGTCGAGGCCGTGGACCTCGCGCGCACGGCGACCGAGGGCTGCACGCCGTACGGGCGTCCGCTCTACGCCGGGAACGCCGCGGTGGCGTGGCCCGACGTCCCGCACCTGCAGCTGTTCCACGCCATCACGCTGCTGCGCGAGTTCCGCGGCGACGGCCACATCGCGGCCCTGGTCGTCGAGGGGATCACCGGGCTCGAGGCTGCCGTCATGCACGTGGCCCAGGGGGACTCCTGGTCGCGCGAGCCGCTCCGCAAGACCCGCGTCTACACCTCGGAGCAGTGGGACGACGCCGAGGCGCGGTTGCGCCTTCGCGGGTGGCTCGACGCGTCGGCGCAGTTCACCGACGCCGGGCGCGAGGTGCGGCAGCGGATCGAGGACCGGACCGACGAGCTCGCGCTGCCGCCCTGGGAGCACCTCGGCGAGGCCGGGTGCGAGCGCCTGCGCGAGCTCGTACGACCGCTGTCGAGGGCGGTCGTCGACGGCGGGGGAGTCGGAATCAGGTAAGCGTGCCGCGCAGGACCCCGGCGCCCTACGCTTCGGGAGTGCCGGACCCCGCGCTGCAGCTGTCGCCGAGCGCAGGAGGACGGCCCGACCTCGAGGCAGCCGAGCTGTGGCAGCTCCTCGACGACGCCCCCTCCGCCGTCCTGCTGGTCCGCTCCGGGCACCCGCTCCTGTGGGCGAACGCCCCGGCGCGCACCCTGTTCGGGTCCGCTGACCTCGCCCTGACCGGGCGGCTGCTGACCGACCTGATGCCGACCCTGAAGCCGGAGGACCTCGCCGGGCAGGGCCGGCGTGCGACGGACCGCGAGCACGTGGGCGGCCGCCGTACGGTCCAGGCGGGGGTGCGCGCGGACGGCACCCGCTTCCCTGCCGAGGTCACCGTGTCGGTCACCAGCGCGGCAGGCGCCGACTTCCTCGTCCTCGTCCGCGAGCTCGACACCGGTCCCTCCGACGACCAGGCCGAGCTGGCGGCGCTGCGTGAGCGCACCGACGTGGTCTTCGACTCGCTCGCCGAGGGCGTGCTGGGCATCGACGGGTCGGGTGCGGTCAGCTTCGGCAACCTCGCCGCGGCGCAGCTGGTGCAGCGGCGCCGGACGGACCTGCCCGGCACCCCCTGGCACTCCGTGCTCCACGGTGACCGGTGCACCCTGGACCCCTGCGCCCTCGCCGACCCGCTCGCCCTGGCCGGCCAGACGATCAGCCCGGTCGAGCTGCGACGACGGGGCGGCGGCACCCTGCCGGTCGAGATCTCGCTGCGCATGCTGCGTGGCGGCGACGGCGCCCCCGGCGTGGTGGTCACCCTGCACGACCTCACCGAGCGCCTGCGCATGGAGCAGCTCAAGGACGAGCTGGTGTCGACCGTCAGCCACGAGCTGCGCACCCCGCTCACGTCCATCCGGGGGTCGCTCAGCCTCCTGCGCGCCGGTGCGGTCGACCCGGGCAGCGAGCAGGGACGGCGCATGATCGAGATCGCGACCACCAGCAGCGAGCGGTTGAGCCGCCTGCTCGACGACATCCTCGACCTGGGACGGCTCCAGGCGGGCAAGGTGCCGCTGAGCATCAGCCGGCAGAACGCGACGACCCTGCTGGCCGCGGCCGCGCAGGCCGTCAGCGGCAGCGCGGTCACCGGCGGGGTGCTCCTGCGCACCGTGGAGAACGAGGAGCGCGTGATGGCCGACGCCGACCGTGCCGTCCAGGTGCTGATCAACCTGGTGGGGAACGCGGTGAAGTTCTCCCCGCCCGGCAGCACCGTGACGCTGGCCGCCCGACGGGAGGGCGACCGGGTCCTGCTCTCGGTGACCGACGAGGGTCTCGGCATCCCGTCCGACCAGCTGGGCAGGATCTTCAACCGCTTCGCCCAGGTGGACGGCAGCGACACCCGGGAGCACGACGGGGCGGGGTTGGGACTCGCCATCGCCCAGGGGCTGGCGGAGCAGCACGGGGGCACGCTCACGGCGACCAGCGAGCTCGGCACGGGCAGCACCTTCGTCCTGAGCCTGCCGGCAGCGCCAGCGCGCTAGCCCGTCGGAGGGTCAAGAACGCCTACCAGGTGCCGAAGGACCAGGCATGACCCGACGCGTCCTCATCATCGACGACGACGCGACCATCCGTGAGATCACCGCGATCACGCTGACCCACGTCGCCGGCTACGAGGTCAGCGCGGCCTCCTCGGGCGCCGAGGGCGTCGCCTCAGCCCGCGCCGACGTGCCGGACGCGATCCTGCTCGACGTGATGATGCCGGGCCTCGACGGACCCTCGACGCTCGCCCAGCTGCTCGACGACGACAAGACCCGACACGTGCCGGTCGTGTTCCTGACCGCCAAGGTGCAGCCGTCGGAGCGAGCCCGGTTGGAGGGGCTCGGCGTGCGCGGGGTGATCGCCAAGCCGTTCGACGCCATGCAGCTGGTCGGCGACCTCAACCGGCTCCTGGCCTGGTGACGCTGACGCTCAGACCGTCAGCAGGATCTTGCCGACGTGGGTGCTGCCCTCGAGCACCCGGTGCGCCTCGGCGGCGTCGTCGAGCGGCATCAGCCGGTCGATGACCGGGCGTACCTGGCCGGCCTCGACCGCTGGCCACACCTCGCTCAGCACGGCGGCGACGATCGCCGCCTTCTCCTCGGCGGGCCGGGCGCGCAGTGACGTGGCGTGCACGCAGGCCCGCTTGGCGAGCAGCCGGCCGAGGTCGAGCTGGCCCTTGACGCCACCCTGGAGCCCGATGACGACGAGCCGGCCTCCGACAGCCAGCACCTCGACGTTGCGCTCGAGGTAGGCCGCGCCCATGTTGTCGAGCACGACGTCGGCGCCGCGGCCGCCGGTCAGCTCGCGGACGACCTCGACGAAGTCCTCGTCGCGGTAGCGGATCGCCCGCTCGGCCCCCAGCTGCTCGGCCCGGACGGCCTTGTCGGCGGAGCCGACAGTGCACAGGACCCGCGCGCCGTGTCGTACCGCGAGCTGGATCGTCATGGTGCCGATGCCTGACGTACCGCCGTGCACCAGCAGCACCTCGCCGGGCCGCAGCGCAGCGAGCTGGAAGACGTTGGACCAGACCGTGCACACCACCTCCGGAAGGGCCGCTGCCTCGACCAGCGACACCCCGGCCGGTACGGGCAGCAGCTGGCCGGCGGGCACGGCGACCAGCGAGGCGTAGCCGCCGCCGGACAGCAGCGCGCAGACCTCGTCGCCGACCGCCCAGCCCGTCACCCCGTCGCCGAGCGCGGCGATCCGCCCGGAGCACTCCAGACCCGGGTACGGCGAGGCGCCGGGCGGCGGGTCGTAGAACCCGCGACGCTGCATGACGTCGGCCCGGTTCACCGCGGTCGCGACCACCTCGACCAGCACCTCCCCGGGACCGGCGGTCGCATCGGGCACCTCGGCGGGCGTCAGGACGTCGGCGTCCCCGTGACGGGGCAGGGTGATGGCGCGCATGCCGACAGCCTGTCACCCGGCACCCGGGCGGGTCGTAGGTTGCTCGCCATGGCCCTCGACAGCACGCCCGGCTCCGACGACGCCTTCTTCGTGCCGCTCGGGGAGGACCGGTGGCGAGCCACCGTCCACACGACGGGGCCGTGGGACGCGCGCTTCCAGCACGGAGGACCGCCCAGCGCGCTGCTCGGGCGGGCCGTCGAGCTGTGCTCGCCGCGCGAGGACATGACGGTCTCGCGCATGACGGTCGAGATCCTGGGTGCCATCCCGGTCGCCGAGCTGGCCCTGCGCTCACGGGTGCTGCGACCGGGTCGCAGTGTCGAGCTGGTCGAGGCGGTCCTCGCGGCCGGTGGCCGTGACGTCGCCCGGGCCTCGGCGTGGCGGGTCCTGCGCGCCACCCAGGACGTGCCCTCCCGGCACGCGGCGGCCCCACCGCTGCCTCCGGAGAGCACGCCCCTGTCCCGTGGCGCCTGGATCGACGGCTACCTGTCGGCGGTCGAGTGGCGCTTCGTCCGGGGCGGCTTCCAGGAGCCGGGCCCGTCCGCTGCCTGGACCCGGCTGCTCCACCCGCTCGTGCCCGACGAGCAGCCGAGCCCCCTGCAGCGGGTGCTGGCGGTCGCCGACAGCGGCAACGGGATCAGCGGCGAGCTGGACCTGCGCGAGTGGCACTTCATCAACCCCGAGCTGACCGTCCACCTGCACCGCGAGGCGGTCGGCGAGTGGATCTGCCTCGACGCGCAGACGACGATCTCGCCCGGGGGCGCGGGGCTCGCGACGAGCGTGCTCAGCGACACCCAGGGCGCCGTGGCGGTCGGAGCGCAGAGCCTGCTGGTGGCCCGCCGCTGAAGCCTGGAACAGCGCTCAGCCGGTGTACTCCCAGTGCCACGCCTCTGGCCGGCTGCCTCCCGCTCGGGCCCAGTCCGGGTGGTTCCAGCCGAACTGGGGGGCGTTCACCTGCATCCACCGGTGCGCCTCGGACGAGAAGTCCTGGACCCCTCCGCACAGGTCCACCGCCATCCCCCACCCGTGCTGGCTGCGTCCGGGCGTGGCCGCGAGACCGGGCTTGCGGCGGAAGATGTCCACCTGCTCGGGATAGCTCCGGTAGGAGTCGGTGAGGCACAGGGGGGTGCCCGTCGCGGCCAGCTTGGCGCGGTTGAGCGCGTTCATCGCGCCGGCGGCGTCGGTGCGCAGGCGATGCCCCCCACCGAGCTCGAGGCTGCACAGGGAGGCCGGGCTCAGGAAGCCGTTCGCCTCGCCGTGTGTGCTGGCGGGCAGGCAGCCGCCGGTCCCCGTCGACGCTCCGCTGCCGGTCCGCGTGCCTTGCAGCCCCACGCCGGCGGCAGCCGCAGCGGCGGTGGCG
>JAOPWP010000160.1 GCA_025965615.1 Frankiales bacterium | reverse complement strand
GCGAAGATCGTTCCGGGCGCCACGTCGCTAGCGAGCCGGCACGTGGGGTCGCAGCGAGGTCTCCGGCTACTCCACGTCGGCGATCGACCTGCTCGGGAACCCCGCGGGGGTGGAGATCGGGGTCGTCTGGCGGTCCGACCTCTGTGCGCCGATGCCCACCAGCTTCCTGAAGTACCCGAACGGCGGCAAGGCCGCCGTCGTGCGGCACTCGGGCGACCCCACGTGCCGGCTCGCTAGCGACGTGGCGCCCGGAACGATCTTCGCCGTCGTCGGCCAGGACCGCGCCGGCTTCCAGCCGCACTTCGCGAGCCCGCAAAACTTCGACAGCAGGGGCGGGGGCGGCCCGCGCCCGGGCACGATGCTCTTCTACGTCCCCCACATGAGCTCGGAGTACGTGAAGCCGCTCTCGGTGACGATGTCGTACTGCCGGCCGTTGAGCAGCATGTCTTCGCTCGTCGGCGAGGACGGCAAGCCGGTCACCCAGCTGTCACCAAGCGACGCGCAGCTGATCCGCGGTGCGAACGAAGCTGGCCCGCTGTACAGCGTGGGCCTGCGCTCGCCGCACTGCCCGGAGGGACACGCCGAGCCGCTGTCGCAGGTCCGGGCGACGCTGTACCACGGACGGGTCGACCTGGCCCAGCCGAGCTCCCAGGCCGGCGCGTCGGACGACCGTGCACGTCAGTGGGGCGTGGTGCCGTCCGCGCCGGGCGCCATCAGTGTCTTCGTCGACGCGAACGGGGTCCAGACGCCGACCACCCTCGTGACCACCGCCCGGGTCCGCTGCCATCAGGTCTCGCTGGGCAAGCGCGTCGTCTTCGTCACCCCGCCGAACTGCCCGGGGGCGGAGCCGTCGCGGTTCCTCGAGGCGAGCACTGCCCAGGTCCAGGCCATCATCGACTCCGACCAGGACTTCAACCACTGGAACGGCGTCGACAAGGACTTCGGCGGTGGCTTCGCCCACGTCGTCGTCAACGGCGCGCGCAGCATCAGCGCCGACATCTCCACCGACAGCGCCTGGGACAAGTTCGTCAGCGGGCTCAGCGGTGTCGCCGTCGGCTTCGTCGCGTTCGTCTCCCAGGCAGCGTCCATCCTCGTGATGGCGGAGGTCGGCATCCTGCAGACCATCGCGTCCGGAGCGTCGCTGCTCGCCAAGGGCCTCGAGGCCGTCGGCGTGAGCGGGCCGGCGCTGCAGGTGTTCACGGGCATCGCGACGGCGCTCAACACCATCGCGAGCTTCTCCCAGACGCTCGGCGGTTGCGTCGCAGCATGGAACAGCGGCAGCTCACCCCAGTCCGCTGCGGCCGCGGCGCTCGGCGGGGCCAGCGGTGTGGCCGGAGGGGCTGCGTCGGCCAGTGGTGGAGCCGCCACCGCGATCGCGAAGACCAACGCGATCGCCGGCACGAGCACCGCCTCCGCCTTGGGCGTCCAGCTCCAGAAGGAGGCGGACACCCTCAAGAACATCCGCGTCGGGCTCGACCTCGGACAGGCCGCGGTCTCCTCCTTCGGGGGCAACGTCGACAACTACACCGCGCCGCCAGCGGAGAAGTGGAACGGCTTCGCCAGCTCGATGGGGTCGTGCATCGAGTCCGAGGCCGACAAGACGTACGCGACGTTCAAAAAGTGATCTCGTGCCGGTGCCCCCGGACCGGGTCAACCGAAGGAGGACGCTCGCGTCCCTCGATCCATCCGGTGGGCTCCGGTCGAACAGTCTCTGGGACCAGGGCTAGCCGCCGAGGGTGACGGCGGCAGACCGCCGACGGCGATGAGAATCGAACCCGCGTAGCCCGTTTGGAAGTCCGGCGCGAGGGGGTCCGAAGCGGTCCGCCGAAGTGCACAAGCCCAGGTCAGCGGCAGGATCGTTTCCGCGGGCGTTTGCAGGAATCCGCACTCGTGCCCGCCGATCGGGCACGCAGCGGGCACCGTGATCTTGGGCTGCTGGTTGACGGAGCCGGTCAGGACCGCAGCGCTGCAGCGGACTCGACGAGTCCATCGCGCTCGAGCCGGTCGAGCACGTCGAGGATGGTGCCGGGCGGATGGCGCCAGGCGTCGGCGATGCGCTGGACTGCCCCGTATACCGCCTGCCGGTCGAGGTCGATCTGGTCGCGCACGAACTCGTCCGGATGCTTGGCCTCGACGTTCCAGCCTTCGAGGCGGTCTGCGGGGAAGTCCTTGAGGTTGGTCGTGACGATGACCTGTGCGCGTGCCTTGATCGCGGCAGCGAGCACGTGCCGGTCCTTCGGGTCGGGCAGCTGGATGGCGTCGACGAGCGGCTGGTAGCCGACGACGAGGCAGTCCCGGACGGCTCGCACCATCAGCTCACGGGTGCGGTCCAAGGCTGCCGGGTTCAGGTCTGGCCGGTTGCTTCGGAGGTTGTCGAAGACTTCGTCGAGGATCTCGTCGGTCCACTTCGCACCCACGAGCCCGGCCTGCGCGATCCGGATGAGCAGGTCGCGCAGCGTGCTCGGGTAGAGCACGTTGGCGTCGTAGACGACGATGAAGGACACGTTCAGACGAGTCCGAGCTCCTGCGTGAGAGCAGACAGCTCATCGGCAGCGTCGCGCCGTCGCTGGTCGTCCTTGCGCAGGTAGTCCATCAGGGATGCCGCCTTCACTCGCCGGTGCTTGCCGACCTTGCGGAAGTCGATCTGGCCGGCATCGAGCAGGCCGATGAGGAAGGGGCGCGACACGTTGAGCAGGTTCGCGGCCTGCTGAGTGGTCAGCTCGGCATGTGCCGGCACGACCGAGACGCCCTGGCCGGCGGCCATGTGCGCGAGGATCCGGGCCAGCAGCTCGACCGCTCCCCGGGGCACGGTGAGTGCCTCATCGCCGTGCTCGTCGTCGACCACGAGTCGGACGGCCTCATGGCCGTGGTGCCGGCTGAGGTAGTCCTTGACGTGCGGTAGCGCCTCGACGGCGGTCGTGATGTCGGCCTGGTCAGGCTGGATCGGGTCAAGCGTGAGGGAAGCCATCGTCATCTCCGTTGCCGTGCGCGTAGTCGAAGTATCCGCAACAATCGCACTAAACGCAAG
>JAOPWP010000140.1 GCA_025965615.1 Frankiales bacterium | reverse complement strand
TCCCGTCCCCTCCGTCGTCTGGAGAAGCCGTGTCCCTGCCTCCGCTGGTCGAGCCCGCCGAGGAGCTGTCCGTCGACGAGGTCCGTCGCTACAGCCGTCACCTGATCATCCCCGACGTGGCGATGGACGGCCAGAAGCGGCTGAAGAACGCCCGGGTGCTGACCATCGGCGCCGGCGGGCTCGGGAGCCCGGCGCTGCTCTACCTCGCCGCGGCCGGCGTCGGGACGCTCGGCATCGTCGACTTCGACGTGGTCGACGAGTCCAACCTCCAGCGCCAGGTGATCCACGGGCAGAGCGACATCGGCCGCAGCAAGGCCGAGAGCGCGCGCGAGTCGATCCTCGAGATCAACCCGCTGATCGAGGTCGTCCTGCACCAGGAGCGCCTCGACTCCAGCAACGTCTTCGAGGTCTTCAAGCAGTACGACCTCATCGTCGACGGCACGGACAACTTCGCGACCCGCTACCTCGTCAACGACGCGGCGTTCCTGCTCGGCAAGCCCTACGTCTGGGGCTCGATCTACCGCTTCGACGGCCAGGCCAGCGTCTTCTGGCCCACTGCTCCCGGTGGCAACGCCCCTTGCTACCGCTGCCTCTACCCCGAGCCGCCGCCGCCCGGCATGGTCCCGAGCTGCGCCGAGGGCGGCGTGCTGGGCATCCTCTGCGCCAGCATCGGAGCCATCCAGAGCACCGAGGCTGTCAAGCTGCTCATGGGCATCGGCGAGCCGCTGGTGGGCGCGCTCATGGTCTACGACGCGCTCGACATGGAGTACCGCAAGATCAAGGTCCGCAAGGACCCCGAGTGCCCGCTGTGCGGCAAGAACCCCACCATCACGGAGCTCATCGACTACGAGGCCTTCTGCGGCGTCGTGTCGGAGGAGGCGCAGGAGGCGGCGGCCGGCAACACCATCCTCGCCACCGAGCTCAAGGCGAAGATGGATGCGGGCGAGGACTTCCTGCTCGTCGACGTCCGCGAGCCGGCGGAGTTCGAGATCGTGTCGATCCCGGGGGCGGTGCTGATCCCCAAGGGGGACATCCTCAACGGCTCGGCGCTCGCCTCGCTGCCGCAGGACAAGCAGATCGTCCTGCACTGCAAGAGCGGCGTCCGCTCGGCCGAGGCCCTGGCCGCGTTGAAGGCCGCCGGGCTCTCCAACAGCGTGCACGTGCAGGGCGGCGTGCTCGCGTGGGCGGCCCAGGTCGACCCGAGCCTGCCCACCTACTAGAGGCGGTCAGCCGCGGGAGACGGCCTGACCGGTGAGGATCCCGGCGAGCCCGGTGAAGGGCTCGCCGACCTCCATGTCGCCCTCGGTGATGATGAGCTCGCAGATGCGCTGCTCGTGGCCGCTGCCGCGCATCTTCAGCACCAGGATGCCGCGCTTGAGAGCGCTGTCGACCTCGACGTAGCGCAGCACGATGATCGCGTCGATCAGCCCGGAGATGTGGCTCTCGGTGACCGAGGTCCCGCCGACCAGGTGAGGCGCGGACGAGGTCAGGAAGGACGCGAGACCGACCTGCTTGACGTACGAGGTCAGGCCGATCACGAAGCTGCGGTAGGACGCGGTCGAGCCCAGCCGTTCCAGGGCCGACAGGCTGTCGATGACCAGCCGGGTCGGGCTGAAGCGCGCGACGTGCTGGCGGATCTCGACCAGGTGGTCGTCCAGCGAGGCGACCTCGGGGTAGAGGGAGACGATCCGGAGGAGCCCCTGCTCCTCGTAGGCACCGAGGTCGTAGCCCCATGCTGCGCCGATCCGCTCGAGTTGCGCCCTCGTCTCCTCGTAGGCCATCAGCAGGACCCGCTCGCCACTGGCGACCCCGGCGACCGCGAACTGCAGCGCCATCAGGGTCTTGCCGGTGCCGGTGGGGCCCGAGACCAGCGTCGACGAGCCGCGGAACAGGCCGCCGTGCGTCAGGTCGTCGATGCCGGCGTTGCCCGTGCTGACCCGCTGGCCGAGCGCCCCGGGATCGTGGTCCGGCTTCCCGATCGGCAGCACCACGATGCCCTGACCGGGCAGGACGGTGAAGGGCACGTCACCCTTGTGGTGCATGGCGCCGCGCATCTTGAGCACCTCGACCGTGCGCCGGCGGAACGCCTGCTCCCGGACGTTGCGCAGGAGCACGACGTTGTCGGCCACGAACTCCTCGATGCCGTAGCGGGACAGGCTCCCCCCCGGGTCGCCGGGCGTCTCGACGGTGAGCACGACCGTGAGGCCCATGGCCCGCAGGTTGGCGATGAGAGCCCGCAGGAGCTGGCGGGCGACGACGACGTCCTCGTGCAGGCCGAGGACCCCGTTCAGGCTGTCGAGGACGAGCCGCTGCGCGCCGGTCGCGTCGACGGCGTGGCCGATCTGGGCCGTCAGCGTCTCGAGGCTGTACGGCGCCGAGCCGGCGCTCGTGGACAGCGGGGAGGCGTCGACGAAGCGCCAGTCGTCGGCCTCCTCCCAGGACGTCACGTCGAACCCGAGGGTCGCGAGGTTCTCCCGCAGGTCTGCGGCGGGCTCTTCCAGCGTGACGAAGACGCCCGGCTGCCCGAGGCGCACGCCCTCTGCCAGGAACTGACCGCAGAAGACCGTCTTGGCGCTGCCCGCCTGCCCGGCGACCACGGTGGCGCGACGCGCAGGCAGGCCCCCCATGGCCACGTGGTCGAAGCCCGGGATGCCGGTGGGCAGTTTGCGGACCGAGGAGCCGCGCTCGTGCCCGTCGCTGCCGAGCGCCCGCGGCGTGGACGGGCCCCCGCCGGCCTCGTGCCGGTCCATCACGTCCTCCGCGTCCTGCGCGGTCACGAACCCGCCCCCTTGGTCCTGGCCTGCGTTGGTCCCCTCACGGCGCTGTCGTCCTCCACCGGTGGCAACGGTCCGCGGTGCAGCCGGAACCAGGCCGTCTTGCCCCCGTCGGGGTGCGGTTCGAGGGCCGACGCCTCCGACATGGTCGAGACGAGCCCCAGTCCCCAGCCACCCTCACGCTTGACGTACGGCTGCTGCTCCGGACGGGTCAGGTCGAGGTCGTGAACGGTCACCAGGACCGACTCGCAACCGACCGTGATGCCCACCTCGAGAGGCGTCCGCGCGTGCAGCACGGCGTTGGTCACGAGCTCGGAGGTCAGCAGCAGCAGGGCGTCCGCGGTCTCGTCGGGGAGCGCGGGTGCGTGCGACCGCACGAAGGCCCGCGCGGAGCCGACCAGGCGAGGCAGCGGCTCGAGGTGGACGTGCCAGCTGCCTTCGACGACCTCGCCCGAGCGGAGCGCATGAGGCAGCACCTGCTCGCAGCTCACTCGTCCTCTTCCGCCGGTGACAACAGCACTCGGCCCGATGCGTACCCCAGACTGACCATCATGACGCGTCGCCCGGCCAGCGCATCTGCAGGGCTTTCGGTCCGTGGGGGCAGCTCGTCCCCGCCCACCGCGTTCGCCCGGCGGGTCCTCGACGTCGTCGACCGGATCCCGCGCGGCAAGGTCATGACGTACGGCGACGTCGCCGAGATGCTGGGCCGGGGATCGCCGCGCACCGTGGGCACCGTGCTGACCAAGCACGGCCGGGAGGTCCCGTGGCAGCGGGTGGTCCAGGCCTCCGGTCGCCCGGCCGAGCCCTACCTGCGCGAGGCCCTCGCCCTGCTCATCGCCGAGGGGTGCCCGGTTCAGGGGGAGCGCGTGGCGCTGGCGACGGCGCGGTGGGACGGGACGTGAGCCCCAGATCTGTCGGACGTCCGTGGTGGAGTCCCGCGGCGTGAGGACTTCCGGGACGACCCGCTCGAGCGGGAGCCGTGTTGCCCCTGCCGCCTACCGCCTGGTGCGCACCCCACCTCCTGCCGCGCGCCGGATGGTGCCCGACGCCGAGCAGGCACAGGTCCTCGACCACCGGTCGGGTCCGCTGCTGGTGCTCGCGGGTCCGGGCACCGGCAAGACGACGACCCTGGTCGAGGCCGTCGCGCGGCGCATCGAGTCGGGGACGCCCGCCGATCGGGTGCTCGTCCTGACCTTCAGCCGCAAGGCTGCGCAGGAGCTCAGGACCCGGCTGACCGCTCGCCTCGGCCTCGCCAGTGCGGGCCCGGCAGCCTGGACGTTCCATGCCTTCTGCTACGCCCTCGTGCGCGAGCACGAGAGCGCCGAGCACTACGCCGAGCCCGTGCGGCTGCTGTCCGGGCCCGAGCAGGACGTCGTGCTGCGCGAGCTCCTACGAGGCTCCCTCGAGCTCGGGCGGGTGTGGCCCCCCACCCTGAGGGCCTGCCTGACCACCCGGGGCCTGGCCGAGGAGGTGCGGGCGCTGCTGTCCCGGGTGCGCGAGCTGGGCCTCGAGCCCTCCGACCTCGAGCGGCTCGCCCTGCGCGAGGGGCGCGAGGACTGGGCGGCGCTCGCCGGGTTCTTCTCCGAGTACCTCGACGTGCTCGACGCCCAGCGCGCCCTCGACTACGGCGAGCTGGTGCACCGGGCGGTCGTGCTGGCCGAGGACCCGGACGTCGGTCCTTCCCTGGCCGGGCGCTTCTCGGCGGTCTTCGTCGACGAGTACCAGGACACCGATCCGGCCCAGGAGCGCCTGCTTCGCGCCCTCGCGGGCGGCGGCCGCGACCTCGTCGTCGTGGGCGACCCGGACCAGGCGATCTACGCCTTCCGAGGTGCGCAGGTGCAGGGACTGCTGGAGTTCCCGAGCCGGTTCCCCCGGGTCGACGGCAGCGATGCCCCGATCGTCGCGCTGCGCACGTGCCGGCGCTCCGGACCGGTGCTGCTCGAGGCCTCTCGCCGGGTGGCCTGGCGCCTGCCTGCGCCCGGCCTGCCGCTGGAGCGCGTGCGGGCCCACCGAGACCTCCAGCCCGGTCGTGGCGGCCCGGCCGGCGTGATCGAGGCCCACACCCACCCCTCGGTCGGGGCAGAGGCCGACGCCATCGCCGAGCTGCTGCGGCGCGAGCACCTCGAGCGCGGCACGCCGTGGTCGCGCATGGCGGTCCTCGTGAGATCAGGAGCACGCTCGGTACCGCTGCTCCGGCGGGTGCTGACCGCGGCCGGGGTCCCGCTGGAGGTGGCGGGCGACGAGCTCCCGCTGTCCCGTGAGCCGGCCGTCGCGCCGCTCCTGCTCGCTTTGCGTGTCGCCGCGGACCCCACCGAGCTGACCGTCGAGGTGGCGCGCCAGCTGCTCCTGTCCCCCCTCGGCGGCGCCGACCCGGCCGCGCTGCGCCGACTCGCTCGCGTGCTCCGCGGGCTCGACGCGGAGGCGGCCCGAACGGCTGCAGCCACCGGCGACGTCCCGAGCCGCCTGGCCGCTCCGTCTGCTGAGCTGCTGCGCGACGCGGTGGCCGACCCGAGGGTGCTGCTCGCGGT
>JAOPWP010000131.1 GCA_025965615.1 Frankiales bacterium | reverse complement strand
GTGGCTGACCTCGACGGCAGGGCGCACCGCGACCGGCCGCACGCTGGGCGTGAGGATGCTCTCGGCCAGGACCCAGCGCGTGATCTTCATCTGCTGGTAGCGGTTGTTCTTGCCGGGGATCAGATGGGTCTCGTCGACGACGTCGTCGGCCTTCATGTCCTGGTACGGCCAGCCGCCGGGGCAGCCCTGGGCGCCGAGGTCGGGGACCTGGTCGTAGCGCGCCCCGCTCGTACGCCACCACTCGTGCGCCGGGTAGGCGAGATGGAAGACCACGGGCGTGCAGGCCACGCTGCGGAAGACCGCTCCGACGCGTGCGTCCTCGGAGGGCTCGGGCACGACGTACCGCAGGGAGCCGCCGTAGCCCATGCTCTCCCACCGCGCGCCACCGACGATGTTCAGGTCAGCGACCCGTCGGTTGTTTCGCCGGCCGTCGCTGCTCAGCTCCTCGAAGCCCCCGTCACGGTGCCCGCCGACGAAGGCGCCGAGCTTGGACTCGCGGGTGTTCGGCTCGGCCACCAGAGACAGGGTCGTGCCGGGGACGTATCCCGGTCGCCCGTCCGGCAGGGTGCAGGCTCCGGTGGCGGGCAAGAGGCCACGGGAGGAGTCCGGGCGCCGCGCGTCGGTGATGCGGACGGCACCGCCCCGCGCGGGCATGACCTCCACGGGCGTGCAGCCGCGTACGGCGTAGACCTCGTCGAGCGTGCGGTCGGCCCCCATGACGACCTCGAAGGTGTTCTTCACCGACGGGTCCAGCAGCCCCTCGGGTGCGAAGTCGCTGCCGTTGATGCGTACGAGACGGAAGGTGGGAGCCGAAGCCAGCCCGTCGCTGCGGAACGCGTCGCGGATGAGGCTGCCCGGTGCGATGGCGATCTCGACGCGCGTGCCCTTCACGTAGCGGACCTCGCCGTCGTCCAGCCCCTTCCGGTCCGCGGCCGTCGGGCGGTGCGGGTCAGCGCAGTTGGGCGGCGTGATCGGGGTGAGGTAGCCCTGCTTGCGGTTCACGTGCATCAGCGCCGGATACCAGCGGAGGGTGACGCACTCCGGGGCGTAGCTCGGAAGGTAGGTGACCTGGGTCGGAGCGCTGACGTACAGCTGGAGGCTCCGGTCGGCGAGCACCTCGTAGGTCCCCGCCGGGGCGTCGGTCGACCAGTCGACCCGGTAGTGCTGCGGCGCAGCCCCCGCGTGCGCGATGTTCAGCGCGGTCCCCTCGGTGTAGCCCGCACTCACGACGCCGGCCCGGACGGTGGGGACCTCGCACGGCCGCCCGTCCGCGACCGTGACGACGGTGTCCTCGACCGGCAGCCGCACCGGCAGGCAGCTCGACAGCATGCCCGGATACGTACGCGTCTCGGCCGACGGCGCGTCCGTGGCGGACGTGAACGTCCCGACCAGCTCGAGCCGCTCGGGGTCGTCGGGAGCGCGGAAGGTGCACTCGCCGGTCGCCCCGCCGCTGCAGAAGACAGCCTTCGTCCCGTCGCGGCCGAGCACGAAGATGCCCTTGGCCACGCTCGCACTCGCGGTCGCCGTCCAGGTGGCCCGCACGTGCGTACCCCTGACCCACGCCGCCACGGGAGGGTCGAAGGTCATGGAGACCTCGGTCCGCTGCGGATCGACCGTGACGCCCACGGTCGTGCTCGAGGACTCGTTGTCGTCGTCCCCTGGGTAGTGCACGCGCAGGACGTTGCTCCCGACCGAGAAGCCTTGGCCCTGCAGCGTGCAGGCGCCGCCGACGGGGAAGCTGCACGAGCCGCTCGGACCGTTGACGACGACCGTTCCCGTCGGCAGCGGAGAGCTGCCCGACTGCGCGCCCTGGACGACTGACGCGCTCACCCTCACCTCGCCGTCGCCCGACGCGAGCCTGCTCACGGGCGTCCCGACCAGCGCGGTCGCGCGCTTGGTCACGTGCAGGCTGCCCGCCGCGGTCACGGCGCGCGTCGCCAGCGTCTCGCTCGTCTGGGCGCGGAGCTGCTCGGTGCCTGCGTGCGGGTGGGCGAGGGTGACGCGTGCCCGGAAGGCGCCACGCTGGTCCACGCGGAAGTCCAGCGCGTGCGTCGTGGTCACCGGATCGGTGCCCGCGCTGGTGTGCGTGAGGGTGCCGTGGAGCCCGGCGGGCAGGGTGGTGCCGCCCTGGTGGTTGTCGAGCACGACGTCGACCGACGTGGCCGTGCCGACTCCGGCGGCCTCCGGCTCGATGGTGAGCGAGGTCAGCGGCGGTGCGACGCTGACGGTGCGCTGCAGCGTCGCGGTCAGCACGTTGCCGGGTCCGTAGTCGACCGCGATGAGCAGGTGGTGCTCACCACCGGTGAGGGCGAGGGGGATGGTGCTGGCGGGGCCTGATCCGAGCAGCCTCGAGGGCGCGCCGAACGTCCCGGTCGCGAGCAGCGTGCCGTCGGTGTCGTACACACGAACGGGCGAGTCGGCGTTCAGCCGGCTCGGCTCGTTGGCCGGGTCGTCCGTGGTCACGGTCAGCGTCATGGGCCGACCGGCGATGAGGTTCTGCGTGAAGTCCTCGCTGCGCAGGTCGGCGACGAGTGTCGGGGCCGGCAGCGTCGCGCGCACCGGCAGCAGCGCGCTGTAGGCCGGCGGGAGGCCGGAGGCGGTGGTGAAGTGCACGACCGCGCGCAGCTGGTGGTCGCCGAAGGGGAGCTGCACCGGGCCGAGCCCGAAGGTGCTCTGCACGCCGTCGCCCGTCCTCGTGAAGAGCGTCGTGGTGGTGACCGTGCCGACGTGCTCAAGGCCCGCCGACGCGATCAGCGAGGTCGCCACGCCGGCTACCGATGCGGTCGCGGTGTACGACGTCCCGGCCCGGACAGTCGTGTCGGCGGAGAGGGTGACGACCGGCGTGATCGTGGCGATCGGGACCAGCGGCAGGGCGCTCGTGGAACCGGCGTAGTAGGCGTCCCCGGCGTAGACCGCGAACAGCTGCAGCTGGTCGGCGGCCACCGCAAAGGTCAGCGTCAGGGCACCGTCGCTGTCAGGCGTGCCCTCGCCGAGCAGGCGGAGCATGCCGTCGTGGACCTGGACCGCGGCCTGCGGGACGGGCCCGCCCTGGGCCTGCGCAGCCGGTCGGTACTGCAGCCGCAGGGTCGTGCGCTCCAGGTCGGCTCGCACCCACGTGACCTCGGGGTCTCCGACCTGTTGGGTCGCAGCGGCGGTGAACGACACCGGGCCGGCGGCCGACTTCAGGTAGCCCTGCGAGGAGTGCGGGGAGAACTCGACGCGCACGTCCTGAACGGCCGTGGTGCGCGGGTAGTACTGCAGGCTCGCGACACCGTCCCGCACGGGGACGGTCCCCACCTCCTGGTGGTTCGCGAAGACGGTTGCGGTCCCCAGCGCCTTGGGCGCGGTCGACGAGGCGGAGCCGATGGCGATCTGCACGCCGATCCGGCCGCTGACGGGCGAGAGCTCGAAGGTCGTCGTGGACGCCAGCGCGCTGAGGCCGAGGTTGCGGGTCGCGGTGCGCGCCTCGACCCGGAGGGCGCTGCCGGCAGCGGAGACGTACCACTGCCGCTGCCGCGGGGTGAAGACCCGCGCCAGGTCGAAGGAGTACGCCGCCGTGCCCGACGTCACCTGCACCTCCTGCAGCGCGGCCACCTCCTCGGTGCCCGTGATGGCGTCGATGCTGTGCAGCCGCACGGCCACGGGCCCGTCGGCGCTCGAGGTGAGGGTGCCGCCGGCGACGAGCGGGGTCCCCCACGTGCCGCTGGTGTTGAAGGGGCCGGGGTTGCCGGCGATCGGGTCCGGGGTGAGCGCAGCCGTCGCGCGGCCCAGCTCGACGGGCAGCTCGGCCTGGGAGTCGGTGTAGTGCGGGGAGTCCGAGACGTAGCGCAGCGTGAGGGTCCAGCTCCCGGGGAGCAGCGCGCCCGTCGGCACGGGGATGTCCACGACGGGCAGCGGCAGGGGAACGGTCCGCAGGACGACCGGTTCGCCCTGCGTACCGGTCGCCGTCACCACGAGGCTGCCCGTGGGCGTCTGGTCGGGACCCGACCCGGTCGCGTTCACGACCGCGCGCACCGGCAGCGCGTCGCCGAGCGCGTACGGACCGGTCGCGAGGCTCGCCGACGTGACGGTGGGGGACGTCGTCACCGCGTTCGGGTCACGTCCGCAGTCGAGGCCGGTCCTGCTGTCGGTGTGCGTGTCGGACGTGAAGGTGACCGAGCTGTGGTCGGGCAGGACGGCGAAGTCGTGGCTCCCGGTCCCGGCGACGACCGGGAAGGTCACGACCGGCTGGGTCTCGCTGCGGATCGTCACCGTGCCCGTCGGCGGGGTTCCGGTGGTGTCGGCTGGGGCGGTGACCGTCGCCGTGACCGTCCCGGGGTCGCCGATGAAGCGACCGGCCGTACAGGCGACGGTGATGCTGCTCCCGTACCGGGCGGTGTAGCTCTCGGGGATGCAGTCCTGCGTGCGGGTCCCGTCAGCCGAGGTGAAGGTGCAGCCGAAGACGTGGGTGCCGTAGCTCAGCTCGGCGTAGCCGAACACCGACGCCCGGGTGTCGGTGCCGTACGGGCTGGGCGTCGCCGCGACCGGCGCCCCGAGCGGCGCGCCGTCGAGGGTGAACTGCACGCTGCCCAGCGGGTAGTCGGTGCTCAGCTCGTCCCGGACGTGCGCGGTGACGTGCGGGACGAGCTCGCTCGCGCCGTCGCCGGTGAGGTCCTCGCGCGTGACGGACAGGTGCGCGAGCAGGCCGGTCGCCGGGGTCGCGATGCTGCTGGGGTTGCCGCCCACCGCGGCGGGAGGGAGGCTGCTCGCCTCAGCGCTGCTGGCGCTGCCGAGCACGTGCGCCTGCGTCGCCACGAGGGCGACGGCCACGACCAGCGCCGTCTGCGCCGCGGTCGTCGCGCGCCAGCGCAGCCAGCCTCCGCGAAGGAGCACGGGTGCGTCACGCGGCGGAGCGCCGGGAGCGGCGTCGAGCGGGATCCAGGCCACCGCGCTCGCGGCAGCGGGCACCAGCACGAGCACGACACCGGTGACCGCAAGCAGGATGACGGCCAGCGCCCCGATGCCCACCTCGGTGTGCACGCCGAGCACGCCGGACGCGCTCGAGAGCTGGTCGAGCAGCCGCAGGCCGAGCTGGCCGACCGCGAAGCTCGCGGCGCCCGTGACAGCCCAGCTCGCGACGCTCGCACGCGGGTGCTCACGCAGCTGCGCGCGGGCGCGGCGCCAGAGCGTGCGCACCGAGCCGGGCCGCGTGCTGCTCTGCACGACCAGAGCCAGCCCCAGCGCGAGCGCAGCGGCCACCAGCACGCCCGGCACGACGAGCCCGAGCGCCAGGGCGTCGCGACGGCGCAGCACGCCGCGCGAGCGGCGGCGGACCAGGTGGACGACGACCGCCAGCAGGAGCAGGGGTGAGGTGAGGTTCCAGTAGTAGAAGCCGAGGCCGGCCACGACCCCCACGACGGCGAGGGACGGCAGCAGCCGTGGAAGCGCTGCGACGGCGGTGAGCCAGCTGCGGGCGCCCGACAGCGGGCCCCGTCCTCGTCCCGGCCGCTGCAGGGCGACGAGCGCGCCGATCCCGGCCGTCAGCACGGTCAGTGCGGTCAGGAGCAGGCCGCCGAGAGCGAAGCCCGCCGCCTCGGCGAGGCCGGGGTCCGCAGGATCCGGCAGCACGCCCGGTCCGACCACGGCCAGGACGAGCAGCACGAGGACGGGCATCGCCACGAGCGTCGTGACGACGGCCGAGCACGCGCCGAGCAGACCGCGCAGGGGCGTACGCAGCGGCGCGCGCAGGCGCCTGCGCACCGAGCTCTCGTCGGCGGACGGCGCAGGCGTTTCGGCGGCGTCGGACATAGGCAGGCACTCCTGGGGAGGGGCCAGCCGGAGCGGGCGCGCGACGTGCAGGGATCGATCGACCCCCTTCACATCGGCAGCCGGGACCGGCGGCTGCATGGCCCGTTGTGATCAGTTGCGGGTGACCCACGCGCGACGCCGAGGGGTGGAAGGCGAGTGGCCGGGTCATCCGGAAGCGGTACCGGCGAACCGGCAGACCAGGTCTTCCCCACCGGCCAGGCGGGTTCGACCCCCGCCGCCCGCTCCACGGCCGAGCGGCCTCAGCGCGGGCTGGGCACCTGCCCCGGCAGGCGTGCGTGCGCGGGTGAGGGTCCGCGCAGGGAGAGCGGGTCCGTCCGGGGGGACAGCAGACCGACTCTGGCCGGTTCCTCGTGGCCGAGCCAGTACTGCCGGAACGCGTCGCGCACGTCTGCCCGGAGCAGCTCGACGTCCCACGGGTCGGTGTAGTAGCGGTGGATCGCGCTGCGGTTGATGGCGTGCGTCATCGCCTCGACGTCGCCGCTGCCGGCCACGACGATCCGCAGGACCGACGGGTGCAGGTCGCGGACGAGGTCGAGGTAGGCAGCACCGCCGTTCGCGGCGGACGGCTGGTCGCAGACGATGACCTGGACGGGGTGCAGGGCAAGCAGCTCGAGGCCCTCGTCGAGGGTGGCCGCAGCCAGGACGCGGTAGCCGTCACCTGTCAGGACGGCACGCATGGCGGCCAGGCCGACCGGCTCAGCGCCGTACAGGAGCAGGGTGTCGTGCGGCTGCTGCGGGTCGTGACCGGTGGTGATGCCGGCGCCTCGCCGCAGGAGCGCGTCCACCTCGGGCGCCGGCAGCGGGCGACTGAAGAAGAACCCCTGGATCTGGTCGCAGTGGTGGCGCCGGAGGTAGGCGAGCTGGGCAGCGTCCTCGACCCCTTCGGCCACGACGTCCAGCTTGAGGCTGTGCGCCATCCGGATGATGGCGAGAGCGATCGCCGCGTCGTCGGGGCTGGTCGTGATGTCCCGGACGAACGCGCGGTCGATCTTGAGGGTGTCGACCGGGAAGCGCTTGAGGTAGGCCAGGCTCGAGTAGCCCGTGCCGAAGTCGTCCACGCTGATCTTGACGCCGATGGCCTTCAGCTCGTGCAGCGTGGCGATGGTCTGCTCGGTGTTGGCCATGAGCATGCTCTCGGTGAGCTCCAGCTCCAGCAGGTGGGCAGGGACCGAGTGGGTGTCCAGCGCTCTCGCCACGTCTGCGACCAGGTCGCCCTCCTGGAACTGCCGACCCGACACGTTGACCGAGATCGGCAGCGCACCGATCGGGCTCAGCGACCACTCCCGGACCTGGCGGCAGGCCTCGTCGATCACCCAGGCGCCGACACCGACGATGAGCCCGGTCGCCTCCAGGGCGGGGACGAAGTCCAGGGGCGACACCAGGCCGAGCCCGGGACGTTCCCAGCGCAGGAGGGCCTCGAGCCCGCACACCTTGCCCGTCGTGAGGCGCACCTTCGGCTGGTAGTGCAGCCGGAAGTCACCGGCGTCGACGGCCAGCCGCAGAGCCGCCTCGAGCTCGAGGCGGGCGTGGATCTCGGCGTTCATCTGCGCGGTGAAGAAGCGGAACGCGTTGCGCCCGGTCCCCTTGGCCTGGTACATCGCGGTGTCCGCGTGCCGCATCAGGTCCTCGGGGTCGGCCGCGTCGTCCGGAGAGAGGCTGATCCCGATGCTCGCGCTGACCGTCACGTCGTTCCCGTACAGGTCGAACGGCTCGTTCAGGCTCTCCAGCACGGTCGCGGCGACGCGCACGGCCTGGTCCGGCCCGTCGGGCACCATGAGGATGAGGCCGAACTCGTCGCCACCGAGCCGACCGACCGTGTCGCGGATGCGGACGCAGCCGGTGAGGCGATGACCGAACTGCCGCAGGAGCTCGTCCCCGAAGGCGTGGCCGCGGGTGTCGTTGACGTTCTTGAAGTGGTCGATGTCGATGAACAGCGCCGCGACGGTGCAGTCGCGCTTCGCGCCGAGCACGAGGGTCTTCTCCAGCGTCTCCAGGAACAGCCCGCGGTTCGGCAGCCCGGTCAGGGAGTCGTAGTGGGCGAGGTGGTGCAGGTCGTCCGTGCGGGACCGGACCTGCTGCTCCAGCGCGGCCCCCTGGTCGTGGAGCGCGTCGCTGAGCTCCTTGAGCCGCAGCAGGTTGCGCGCCCGCAACCACAGCTCCGCGCGGTCGATCGGCTTGGTGAGGAAGTCCTCGGCCCCGGAGTTGAGGCCGGACAGCCGCGCGTCCCGGTCGCTCAGGGCCGACACCATGATGATCGGGATCGCTGCGGTGGCGGGGTCGGCCTTGAGGATGCTGGCGACCCGGTAGCCGTCCAGCCCGGGCATCATCACGTCCAGCAGGATCAGGTCGGGCGCCTGCTCGGCGACAGCGGCCAGCGCCAGCTCACCACTGGTCGCCGTGCGGGTGACGTAGCCCTCCGGGAGGAGCAGGGCGGTCAACAGGCTGCAGTTCTGCGGCTCGTCGTCGACGATGAGGACCGTTTTCGGCCGGGCGCTCACCATCGCGGGGCCATCAGAGCAGCACCGCTTCGGCGTGCTGCGGGTCCAGGTCGGCCGTCGGGTCGGCGAGCAGCCGGTCGATGGTCTCGTACAGCTCGAAGCGGCGCAGGGGCTTGGTGATGTAGGCCGCACACCCGGCCAGCCGGCCGCGCTCGGCGTCGGCCTTCATGGCGAGCGCGGTGAGCGCGATGATCGGGATGGCTGCCGTCCTCAGGTCTGCCTTGAGCAGCGCCGTCGCGGCGAGACCGTCCATCCCGGGCAGCTGGACGTCCATGAGGATGAGGTCGGGCTGCTGCGTCCGTGCCGTCGTCAACCCGCTCTCGGCGTCCGCGGCGCTCAGCACGTCGTGACCTGCGTGCACGAGCAGCAGCGTCACCAGCTTGAGGTTCGCCGGGTTGTCCTCGACCACGAGCACGAGGGCCATCAGAGGGCCTGACGGACGCGTGGCACAGCCCGGCGGACCTCGGCCAGGAACGCCTGCCGGTCGAAGCCGGCCTTCTCGATGATGCGGATGGTCTCGCTCCCTGCCTCGAGCACGGCCTTGTCGGCCTGGGTGACGTTCTTCGCGGTGACCACCAGGACGGGGATCGCCGCCGTCGTGCTGTCCGCCCGGAGGGCCTCGACGACGTCGAAGCCGCTGACCTCCGGCATCATCAGGTCGAGCAGCACCAGGTCCGGCGCGAGCCGCTGCGTCACCTCGATGGCCTCGGCGCCGCCGTACGCCCGCAGGACCGCGTAGGCCGGCGAGGGCAGGAAGGCGGCGATGAGCTCGACCGCCTTGGGGTCGTCGTCGACCACGAGGACCGTGCGGGTCGCGCGCTGGCCGTCGTGCCAGCCCTGGCTCGCCAGCGAGGCCTGCAGCTCCGCGCGGCTGATCGGCTTCTGCAGCACCGCGGTCGCACCGGAGGCCAGCGCCAGGCTGGCGTCCACCTCCCCGGCGGCCACCACCACGGGGACCAGCGCGAGCGAGGCCACGCTCCTGATCTGGCGCAGGAACTCCCAGCCGTCCATCCCGGGGAGCCGGATGTCGAGGGTGATCAGCGCCAGGTCGTGCTGGGGGGCGATGGCCAGGGCGTGCTCGCCACTGGTCGCCCGGACGGTGATGAAGCCCTCCGCCTCCAGGAGCAGGCGGATGAGGTCAGCAGCTGTGTCGTCGTCCTCGACCACCAGGGCCACCTGACCGTACGGGTCTCTCGAGGCCGCCGAGACCGGTGACTTCGCGGCGGGTCCGCTGAGCGGCGCGGCGAGGACGGGAAGCCAGACCGCGAACCGGGCCCCCTCCCCCACAGCGCTCGCCACCGCCACGGTGCCCCCGTGGAGCTCCGCGAGCTCCTTGACCATCGCGAGCCCCAGCCCGGTGCCCTCGAACTGCCGGGCGAGACTGCTGTCGATCTGGCTGAAGGCGTGGAAGAGCTTGGTCATGTCGGCTTCCGAGATGCCGATGCCGCCGTCGGTCACGGCGATCTCGACGAAGTCGACGTGCTCGGACTCGGCGAACGGGAAGGCATGCGTCGCCCAGGCGCCGGGCAGCACGCCCACCGCCTCGCGACCGACGCGCCGCGCAGTCATCGCGACCCGGCCGCCTCGGGGGCTGAACTTCACCGCGTTGGACAGCAGGTTGTAGACCATCTGCTTGGTCTTGCGGACGTCGACGACGGGTCGCAGGAGGGTCTCGTCCATCTCGAGGTCCAGGCTGATCTGCTGGGCCGCCGCCTTCTCGCGCACGATCGACAGGCTGCTGGTGAGCAGGCCCGCCAGGTCGACGGGCTCCAGCTCGAGCTGCATCATCCCGGCCTCGACCTTGGACAGGTCGAGGATGTCGTTGATCAGCGACAGCAGGTGCTGCCCGCTGGTGAAGATGTCGCCGATGTAGTCCTGCTGGCTCTCCGTCATGGTGCCCATGAGCCCGTCGCGGAGCGCCTCGGAGAAGCCGATGATGGCGTTCAGCGGCGTGCGCAGCTCGTGCGACATGGTCGCGAGGAACTCTGACTTCATGCGACTGGCGTGGACCAGCTCGATGTTCTTCTCCAGCAGCGTCCGCTCCACCCGCTTGCGGTCGGTGACGTCGCGGGCCGAGGCGAAGACGCCCTGCACCTTGCGGTCGCGGTCGTGGAAGGTCGCTGCGTTGTACGAGACGACCGTCTCGTGCCCGTCGAGGGCCCGGACCGTCAGCTCGTAGTTCGTGACGCGGTTCTCGGCGAGCACGCGGGTGATGGCGGCGTCCGCGCTCACCGGGTCGGTGAAGAAGTTGCGGCACGGGGCGCCGATCAGCTCGTCCCGGGTGCGGCCGGTCAGCGCGATCATCTGCTGGTTGACGTCGGAGATGATCCCCTCGGGGTCGGTCGTCATGAGGGCGTCGATGTTCGACTCGATGAGCGAGCGCGTGTAGAACTGCTGGTCCCTCAGCCGCTGGTCCAGGACGGCCTTGGTCGCCTCCACCTGCTTGCGGGCCGTGTTGTCGGTGCCGATCAGGAGGTAGCCGATGATGCTCTCGCCCGCATCGCGTAGCGCCGTCACCGACACCATCGCCGGAAAGCGGCTGCCGTCCTTGCGGATGTAGGTGAGCTCGTAGATGTCCTCGATGCCGCGGGACGCCTTGAACACGAGGGCCTCGAAGCCCGGGGTGATCGGCGTGTCGAGCTCGAGGCTGAGGCTGGTCGCGCGGGCCACGAGCTCCCGGGGGTCCGAGATGTCCGCCGGGGTGATCCGGTTGACGACGTCCTCGGCCGAGTAGCCGAGCATGCGCTCAGCGCCGACGTTGAAGATCTGGATCACGCCGCGCTCGTCGGTGGCGATGCTCGAGAAGTAGGCGCTGTTGAAGATCGCGTCCTGCAGGGCGTGGGTCTTGATCTTCTCCCGTCCCAGGGCGCGCTCGTCGAGGCTCGGGACGTCTCGCTCAGGTGCTTCGGCTGCTGCCATGGCGCGGGCACCTCCAGGGGGCTCACGCTGAG
>JAOPWP010000110.1 GCA_025965615.1 Frankiales bacterium | reverse complement strand
CGGCCCAGCCGGCGAGCCGGTCGGCCAGGCCGGTAACCGCCGGGACCGCCGCCTGCAGCTCGGCGACGCTCAGACATGACGGGTCGATGGCGGTCAGGTCCCCGACCGCCCCCTCAACACCTCCCACGATCGAACGCATGTTCGAAGCCTAGGAGCCGGTCGGCCGTCGTGGCGCCTCACGCTGAAAGCTGTGGAGAACCCGCCCTCGTCCCCAGAACACGGGATGCGCTTGACCGCCTGAGGCGTGAGTTCGTCGCCTCGATGAGCGCGTTCAGAACAGGGCGTTGGCCAGCGCCCGGCGCCCCGCGATCACGCGCGGGTCCTCGGGGTCGAGGACGGCCAGCAGTTCCAGCATCCGGGTCCGCACGGCGTCGCGCTCGTCGCCGGCCAGCGACCGGACGAGCGGGACGAGCCGGGCCACGGCCTCGGCCACGCGGTCCCCGAGCACCTCGACGTCGGCGGCCGCCAGCTGCGCTGAGACGTCATCCGGCGCGGCAGCCGCCGCCGCCAGCACGGCCTCGGGATCCACGCCGTCCGTACGCCGGAACAGCGCGACGGACGCTCGACCGGCCTGGGCGAAGGCGTTGCGGGGATCACGCGCGAGCAGGGCGTCGTAGGCCGCAAGGGCGCCGTCCCAGTCCCCCTGCTCCAGTGCGTCCTCGGCGGCGAGGATCTCCGGCTCCGGCGGCGGTCCGTCGTCGGCGTCGACGGCAGGACCGCCGGCACCGGGGAGCCCGGCCTGTGCAGCCGCGGCCAGCACCTGCTGGAGGAAGGCTCGCAGGTCACGCTCGGGCAGGGCGCCCGTGAAGCCCTGGACCAGGCGACCGCCGATCGCGAGCAGCACGGTCGGGATGCTCTGAATCTGGAGCTGGGTGGCCAGCGCCTGGTTGGCGTCGACGTCGATCTTGGCCAGGACCCAGGCGCCGGCCCCCTCGGCTGCGAGCTTCTCGAGCACCGGGGACAGCTGCTTGCACGGCCCGCACCAGTCGGCCCAGAAGTCGATGAGGACGGGGACGGTCAGGGACCGCTGCAGCACCTCGGCCTCGAAGGTCGCCTCGCTGACGTCGAGCACGTGGGCGCTCGCGGGGGCGACCCCGGCTGCGGGCCGGGCGGGCACGGGGGCACGCAGTGCCGAGAGGTCGATCGCTCCGGCGATGTTGATGTCCGTGGGGCGCATGCTCATGCCCACCATCTTGCCTGCTGCACCGGTCGGCGGGCCACGGGTCGGCCCAGCAGGCCATACGCCTGGAAGCGGATCCTGGCCATCATCGGCCGATCGTGGCGCGGTCGACATCCTGGTCACCGTGCGCGTGCTCGGCGCAGCACGGGTAGCCGTCTGGGCATCCCCTGCCTACGCTGGGCCATGGACGCGCCCAGCTTCTGCTGCTCCTGCGCCGCACCGCTCGACCTCTCGGACCGCCACCCGGTCTGCACCGCGTGCGGACGCACCCATTACCGGGACCCCAAGGTCGGGGTCGGCGTCGTGGTCCTCGACCCCGATCGACGGCTGCTCCTGGTGCGCCGTGGCGTCGGCCCCGGCAAGGGGCTGTGGGCGCTCCCCGCCGGGTTCGTCGACGCCGACGAGGACCCCCGTGCCGCGGCCGCGAGGGAGGCCCTGGAGGAGACCGGGCTGGTGGTCGAGGTGGGCGCCGTGGTGGACGTCTACCCGGGGGTCCCAGGTGCCCGCGGAGGGGCCTCGTTCTTCGTCGCCTTCGAGGCCGAGGTCGTGGGCGGCGTGCTCCAGGCCGCCGACGACGCCCTGGACGCGCGGTTCTTCGGTCCTGACGACCTGCCGGAGCTGGCCTTCCCGTCCACCGAGGACGCGGCGGCCCGGGTCCGCACCGTCACCGAGGGACAGCTCTGACCCTCGACCTCAACCGCGCGCTGACGGCTCGACTGGCCGGCCCGGAAGGCCCGGCCCGGCGGGCCGGGCTGCAGGCAGTCGCAGCGGCCGCCGCACTCATCGAGCGCCGAGGCCCCTGCCTACAGCTGCAGCTCGGGCGGGAAGCCGCCTGTCGCCACCGGACCCCAGCGCTCGATCGTGACCCGCAGCAGGACCTTGCCCTGGCGCACCATGGCGGTGCGGTACTCCGCCCAGTCGGGGTGCTCGCCGGAGATGCTGCGGTAGTAGTCCTCGAACGCGTCCAGCGCGTCCGGCCCCTCGACGACCTCGGCCGTGCCGTCGACCTGCACCCAGGCGTCGTTCCAGTCGTCGGACAGGAAGCACAGCGAGACCCTCGGATCGCGGCGGACGTTCACGACCTTCGCCCGCTGGGGGTAGGTCGCGATGACGACGCGTCCCTGCGGATCGATCCCGGCCGAGACGGGTGACATCTGCGGATCGCCGTCGGCTCGACGCGTGACAAGCACGGCGCGGGAGCGTGGCTGCAGGAACTCGCGCAGCTGGGTCGAGGACACGGTCTCGGACGTGGCGGTGCGTGGCATGACTCCAGTCTGCCGTCCGCGCCTGCTGCTGTCCGGCGCCGGTGCTGTCGGGCGCCCCTACTGTCAGGTCATGGCCCCCGACTGGCGCGCTCGCGTCCTCGACGAGCTCGACGGGCGCACCGACGAGATGGTCGGCCTGCTCAGCGACATGGTGCGTGTTCCCAGCGTCAGCGGAAGCGACGAGGAGAACTCCTCGCAGGCAGAGCTGGGCAAGGTGTTCGACCGGATGGGACTCGACACCGACCACTGGCAGGTGCCGCTGGAGCAGACGCTCGCCGACCCGACCTTCCCCGGCTCCGAGGTGGCCCGCACCGAGGCCTGGGGGCTGGTCGGACGCTCTCCCGGCCGGGGGGACGGGCCCTCTCTCATGCTGAACGCCCACATCGACGTGGTGCCGCCAGGCCCCGCCGACACCTGGCGCACCCGCGACCCGTGGTCAGGTCGGGTCATCGGCGGCAACCTGCACGGCCGGGGGGCCTGCGACATGAAGGGCGGTCTGGTGTCGGCTGTCTGGGCGGTCGCCTCCCTGCGGGCGAGCGGGGTCCCCCTCCGGGGGGACGTGCTGCTCGCCAGCGTGCAGGGCGAGGAGGACGGCGGCCTTGGCTCCTTCGCCACGCTGCAGCGGGGGTGGCGAGCCGACGCCTGCGTCATCCCCGAGCCGACGAGCCTCGACATCGTGCCGGCCAACGCGGGGGCGCTGACGTTCCGGCTCCGCATCCCGGGGCACGCGACGCACGCCTCACGCCACCTCGAGGGGATCAGCGCCATCGGCAAGCTCTGGCCCATCTGGCAGGCCCTGCAGCAGCTCGAGCAGGCCCGGAACGCGCACGTCGACCCGCTGTTCGCCCGCTGGGAGCTGCCCTACCCGATCTGCATCGGGACCGTCTCGAGCGGCGTATGGGCCTCCTCCGTACCGGACCTGCTGGTCGCGGAGGGCCGGCTCGGGGTGGCGATCGACGAACCGGTCGAGCACGCCCGGGCCGCATTCGAGGAGGCCGTCGCCGACGCCTGCGAACGAGACCGCTGGCTGCGGCACCACCCCGTCGAGGTCGAGTGGTGGGGTGGCCAGTTCGCCTCCGGGCGGCTGTCCCCCGACAGCCCGCTGCTCGGCCAGATGCGGGCCGCTCACGAGGCTGTCGCGGGTGGGCGGCGGCAGCAGGTCTGGGGCGCCTCGTACGGCAGCGACCTCAGGCTGATGGAGGCCGCCGGCGTGCCCACCCTGCAGTACGGCCCGGGAGACGCGGCGCTCGCCCACAGCACCGACGAGCTCGTGCCGGTCGCCGAGGTACGTACGGCCGCTCGCGCCCTGGCGCTGCTGGCCCTGGACGTCTGCGGCGTCTAGCGCTGCCTCGCCCTCAGCGGCGGAGCCGGCGCACGAGCAGCAGCAGGACGACGACCCCGGCGAGCAGCGGGGCGAGGCGCTTGAGGACCGGCGCCCCCGCTGTGCCGAGCAGGTCGATGGCCTCGACCGGGCGCGCCTCCCGCGGCGGGCCTGACGGGGCGACCGGGCTGAGCGACGGCTCGAGACCCTCGGGGGCTCCGAGATCGGCTGCTGTTGCGGCGAACAGCGGCTCGGGGTTGCCCGCCCGGATCTCCTCCGACAGGCATGCGGCGAACTGGTCGACGAGCTTGCTGCTCACGTCGGCCAGCACCCCCCGGCCGAACTGCGCCGGCTTGCCCGTCACGTTGAGGTCCGTGTCGACCTCGACGTCCGTGCTGGCGCCGTTGGCGACGAGCCGGCAGGTGATGAGTGCCTTGGCCGTACCCGTGCCGCGGGTCTCCTTGCCGCTCCCGTCGATGACCGCGACGTGGGTCGCGTCGTCCTTCGAGACGAAGGATGCCTTGCCGCCGTAGGTCAGGTTGATCGGCCCGACCTTGACCTTCACGGTGCCCTCGAAGGAGTCGCCCTCCACCTTGGTCAGGGTGGCCCCCGGCATGCAGGGCGCGACGCGCTCCACGTCGAGCAGCACCCGCCATGCCTCGTCGACGGGGACGGGAACGGTGAACCGGTTCTCGAGCTTCATCGGGGTCCTCTTCCTAGGGTGCTGGGCAGGCGGGCGAGGTCGGCGGGGGTGTCCAGGTCGTCGGGTGCACCGGCGTCGCTGCACTCCACCGCGACCACGATCTCGGGATGGGCGCGCAACCAGTCACGTGCTCCAGCATCCCCGACCGCGGCGCGGGCGACACCGGGCCAGGTGGAGCGGGTGAGGAGCACCGGGTTGCGCTGCAGGCCGGCGTAGGTGGCCACGGCCGCGACGGCGCCGGCCTCGTGGGCCTCGACGAGGCGGCGGACGACGGTCGGGGTGACCAGCGGCTGGTCGACCAGCGCGACGACGCAGGCGTCGACGGGGACGTCCTCGAGGGCCGTGAGCCCGGCCCGCAACGAGGCACCCATGCCGGTCTGCCAGTCCGTGGCCTCCACGGTCAGCACCCCGGGACCGCAACGGGCCGTGACCTCAGCCGCGCCGGCCCCGACGACCACGACCACGGGCACGCAGCCGGCGTCGGTGAGCAGGCGGACTCCGCGGCTCACCAGGGGCTCGCCGCCGACCTCGAGCAGCGCCTTGGGCCCGCCCATGCGACGACCGGCACCTGCGGCGAGCAGCACCCCGGCCACGGGCGGAGGGGCGACCGTCACGGTGCGACAGCGCTGGTCCGGGGCCCGGCGTGCCCCGTGCCGGCGTGGATCGTGCCCTCGGTGGCAGCGAGCGGGCGCCCCGAGCCGCCCCAGCGCTGCTGGATGATCTCGGCAGCGATCGACACGGCCGTCTCCTCAGCCGTCCTCGCCCCCAGGTCCAGCCCGATCGGGGAGTGCAGACGCGCGAGATCCACCTCGCTCACGCCGTTCTCGCGCAGCCGCCGCAGCCTGTCGTCCGATGTGAGGCGGCTGCCCATGGCGCCGATGTACGCCGCAGGTCGGCGCAGAGCGACCTCCAGCAACGGGACGTCGAACTTCGGGTCGTGGGTCAGCACGCAGATCACGGTGCGCTCGTCCACCTCGGTGGTGGTCAGGTAGGTGTGCGGCCACTCGCAGACGACCTCGAAGGCGTCGGGGAACCGCCGCGCGGTGGCGAAGACGGGACGTGCGTCGCAGACGGTCACGCGGTAGCCGAGCATCGTGCCCATGCGGCACACGGCGCCGGCGAAGTCCGTCGCGCCGAACACGAGCATGCGCGGCGGCGGCGTGAAGGCCTGCACGAAGACGGTGACGTCGTCGATGCGCCGTTGACCCCGGGGCCCGTAGTGACGGCTGCCGGTCTGGCCCGCCGCGAGCATCCCCCGGGCGTCGTCGGTCACCGCGACGTCGAGGCCCTCGTCGCCGAGCGATCCTGCCGTGTCGGCGGCGCTGACGAGCCGGAGCGCCCCGAGCGGCGCCGGTCCGGCGACCACCGTCGCGAGGGCGACCGGCTCGTCCGCCGACACACAGGCGACCCACGCGGCCAGGACCTCGCGATCGGCCGGCGCGACCAGCACCTCGAGCGTGCCGCCGCACGTGAGGCCCACGGCGAAGGCGTCGTCGTCGCTGTAGCCGTAGGTCTCGACGGCCGCTGCCTGCCCGGCGAGCACCTGCTCTGCCGTCGTGTAGACCGCACCCTCCACGCAGCCTCCGGAGATGCTGCCGATGGCCTCGCCGTCGGCCGCCACGAGCATGGCCGCGCCGGGCGGGCGCGGTGCGCTGCCCGAGGCGGAGATGACGGTGGCGACGGCGAAGGGCTCGCCGCCCGCGAGCAGTCCGCGTACGCCGTCGGCGATGTCACGCACGCGCCGACCTCCTGCCCAGCACGACGTCGGCCAGGTGCTCGAGCGCCGCGAGGCTGTGCCCCTCGACGAAGTCGTCCACGTAGGGCAGCGACGCCGCCATGCCCGCGGCCAGCGGGGCGTAGCCCGGGGCGGCCTTGCGGGGGTTGGACCAGACGACCCGGGAGGCGAGCCGGTGGAGCCGGGCGACCTGCTCGCCCAGCAGCGCCGCGTCGCCGCGCTCCCAGCCGTCGGACAGGATGACCACGACCGCGCCCCGCGCGAGACCCCGCTGCCCCCAGCCGTCCAGGAACTGCTTGAGCAGCTCGCCGAGGCGGGTGCCGCCCCCGGCGTCGACCAGGCTGGTGGCCACGGCCGCCATGGCCGCGTCGGGGTCAGGCAACGCGAGCTGGGCGGTCAGCCGGGTGAGGCGGGTCCCGAGGGCGAAGACCTCGAGCGCGTCGCGTCGCTGTCCGCCCCTCCCGCGGGATGCCGCGTGGCAGAACCTCAGCAGGGCGTCGGCGTAGCCCTCCATCGACCCGCTGACGTCCACGAGCAGCACCACGCGTCGAGCCCGCGTGGCAGGTGCCCGGTGTCGCATCCGCGCCGGCTCGCCACCGGCGGCGAGCCACGCCCGCAGGGTCCGGCCCCCGTCCACCCGACCTCGACGGGCGGGGCGCAGCCGCCGGGTCGAGCGCCGCTCCCCCGGCAGGCTGAGGGCGGCGAGCAGTCGGTGCAGGTGCTCCTTCTCGGCCGCCGTCATCGCGCTCACGTCGCGGTGCCGCAGCTGCTCGACGCTGCTGGCCGAGGCCGTCACCGGCTCCGCAGCGCGGTCACCGGCGTCGGCGCTGCCGTCTCCGCCGGCCGGGTCGGCGACGAGCCGCAGCTGGCTCCGGGTCATGCGCTGGCGACGGACGACCGAGCCCGGGCGCTCGCCGAAGTAGGCCTCGAAGGCGGTGTCGTAGCGGGCCAGCTCGTCCTGGGTCCCGCAGAGCGTCAGCCGCCCGGCCCAGTAGACGTCCGCCCGGCGCAGCGGGTCCAGCACTGCGACGGCGCAGGTGGCGGCGTGGACCCGCTCGCTGCTCGCCCCGACCCCCATCGCCCGCAGTGTGGCCGCCAGCCCGACGAGGCTGTCGACGGCGTCGTAGGGAGCCAGGTCGCCAGGAGCGCCGTCAGCCACCCAGCACCGCCGACGTGATCAGCTGCTGGACGTCGAGCCGCTTGGCGTGCAGCTGGTCCTCGCGGTACTTCAGCACGGCTCCGAGCGTGGCCGTCGCGGTGCCGGCGTCGAGCCGCTCGGCGCCCAGGGCCACGAGGGCCTGGGTCCAGTCGATGGTCTCGGCGACCCCGGGCGGCTTGAGCAGGTCCTCGGAGCGCAACACAGCGACAGCCCGGGCCACCTGGGCGGTGAGCGACGCCGACGCCTGCGGCACCCGGGCCCGCACGATGGCGACCTCGCGGTCGAAGTCGGGGTGCTCGACCCAGTGGTAGAGGCAGCGCCGCTTGAGCGCGTCGTGCACGTCGCGGGTGCGGTTGCTCGTGACGATCACGACAGGCGGCACCACGGCCCGGACCGTGCCGAGCTCGGGCACGGTGATCGTGTAGTCGGAGAGCACCTCGAGCAGGAACGCCTCGAACTCGTCGTCGGCGCGGTCGATCTCGTCGACGAGCAGCACGGCGGGACTCGTCTCGAGGGCCGCGAGCAGCGGCCGGGCCAGCAGGAAGCGCCGGCTGTAGACCTCCGACTCGAGCCGCTCGGCGTCACCGGGTCCGGTGGCCGACCCCGCGGACTCCGCCGCACGCAGGTGGAGCAGCTGCCGCGGGAAGTCCCAGTCGTAGAGCGCCTGGCTCGCGTCGATCCCCTCGTAGCACTGGAGCCGGAGCAGGTCGGCCCCGACGACCTCGGCCAGCGCCGCCGCGAGCGAGGTCTTGCCCACCCCGGGCTCGCCCTCCAGGAACAGCGGGCGCGGCAGGGCGAGGGCCAGGTAGGCGGCCGTCGCCACCCCCTCGTCGGCCAGGTAGCCGGCGCCGTCGAGCAACCGGGCCAGCCCGGCGGGGTCGTGCACCCCCTCGGGGAGCAGACCCCGCCGGGCGGCAGGTGAGGTGGTCAGCGGGCCGTCCTCCTCAGGAGCTCAGGCCGGCGGCAGTGGCCACGGCCCGTGCGGTCAGCACCCGGGCGAGGTGCTGCCGGTAGTCGGCCTGCGCCCCGAGGTCGGACGGCGGGCTGGTGCCGTCAGCCGCCGTGCTCGACGCCTGCTTCACCGCCGCCAGGTCGGAGGCACCGACCAGCGCGGCCTCGACCGACGTCGGCCGGATCGGGGTCGACCCCATGTTGGTCAGTCCGATCCGGGCCTCGGTGATCGACCCGCCGTCGGTGCGCACCGCCGCGGCGACCCCGACGATCGCCCAGGCCTGCGCGACGCGGTTGAACTTCTCGTAGTGCACCCCCCAGGAGCCCTCGAGCTTGGGAACCCTGACAGCGGCGAGGATCTCGTCGGGTGACAGCGCCGTCTCGAGGTAGTCGAGGAAGAACTCGCGAGCCGGGATCGTGCGCCGGCCCCCCGGCCCCTCGGCCACCAGCTCGGCGTCCAGGGCCAGCGCGACAGCTGCCAGGTCACCTGCCGGGTCCGCATGGGCGAGGGCGCCGCCGAACGTCCCCCGGTGCCGTACGGCGGGGTCGGCCACGGTGGCGGTCGCTGCGGCGAGCAGCGCGGCGTACTGCTGGACCAGGGGGTCGGCGATGACGTCGCTGTGCCGGGTCATCGCGCCGATGACCAGCGCGTCGCCGTCGTCGCGCACGCCTCGCAGCTCGTCGACCTTGCCGAGGTCGACCAGCACGGTGGGGAAGGCGAGCCGGAGCCGCAGCACCGGGATGAGGCTCTGGCCACCGGCGAGGATCTTCGCGTCCTCACCTGCCTCGCCGAGGGCGGTCACGGCCTCGGCCAGCGACGTCGGAGCGACGTAGTCGAACGGGGCGGGGATCACAGCGCGCCTCCTTCAGGGCCTGATGTGCTGGGGCTGCCGGACGTGCTGGCTGTCTGGGCGCCGCCGTAGGACACGGTGCCGCCCGGGTCTCGTCCGGTCTGGTCCTGACCGCCGGACTGGAGAGCCCGCCAGACCCGCTCGGGCGTGGCCGGCATGTCGAGGTCTCGCACCCCGAACGGCCGTAGGGCGTCGTGGATCGCGTTCATGACGGCCGGCGTCGAGGCGATGGTGCCGGCCTCCCCGACCCCCTTGACCCCGAGCGGGTTGCTGGTCGACGGCGTCTCGGTGCGCCCCGTCTCGAAGTGCGGCAGGTCCGGTGCTGCCGGCACGAGGTAGTCGACGAGCGACCCCGTCGTGAGGTTGCCCTCGGCGTCGTAGACCGCCTCCTCGTACAGCGCCTGCGCGATGCCCTGCGCCAGACCTCCGTGGATCTGCCCCTCCACGATCACCGGGTTCACGATCTTGCCGATGTCGTCGACGCAGACGTACTTGCGGATCGTGGTGAACCCCGTCTCGCTGTCGATCTCGACCGCGCACAGGTGCGTGCCGTGCGGGTAGGAGAAGTTCTCCGGGTCGTAGACGTAGTCGCTGTCGAGGCTCGGCTCCATGCCGTCCGGGAGGTTGTGGGCCGCGAAGGTCGCGAGCGCCACCTCCTGGATCGTGAGCGTCGCCTCGGGTGAGCCCTTGACGCTGAAGGTGCCGGCCTTGAAGTCGACGTCGTCCTCGGACGCCTCGAGCAGGTGCGCAGCGATGCGCTTGGCCTTCTCGAGCACCTTGCCGGTGGCCTTGTGGATCGCGACGCCCCCGACGACCAGCGAGCGGGAGCCGTAGGTGTCCATGCCCTTGGGGCTCGAGTCCGTGTCACCGGTGATGACCTCGACGTCCTCGAACGGCACGCCGAGGGCGTCCGCCACGATCTGGCTCCACGCCGTGTGGTGGCCCTGGCCGTGTGGTGTGGCACCGCTCGTCACCTCGACCTTGCCGGTCGGCAGCATCCGGATCTGGGCTGCCTCCCACCCGCCGGCGCCGTAGGACAGGGAGCCCAGCACGCGGGACGGGGCGAGACCGCACATCTCGGTGAAGGTCGAGATGCCGATGCCCAGCAGCTTCGTGTCTCCCGCGGCCCGACGGCGCTCCTGCTCGGCCCTCAGACCGGCCAGGTCGAACATCTGCTCGGCCTTCTCCGTCGCCGCCTCGTAGTTGCCCGAGTCGTAGGTGAGCCCCGCGATCATGTCGTAGGGGAACTCCTCGTGCTTGATCCAGTTCTGCTTGCGCAGGTCCATCGGGTCCCGGCCGAGCTCAGCGGCCAGCTCGTCCATGATCCGCTCGATGGCGTACGTGGCCTCTGGCCGGCCGGCGCCCCGGTAGGCGTCGGTGGGCGTCTTCGTGGTGAACACCCCGGTGCAGCTGAAGTCGTAGGCGTCCATCTTGTAGATGGCCGGGAACATGAACGCGCCGAGGATCGGAACGCCCGGGGTGACGAGCTGCAGGTAGGCGCCCATGTCGGCCAGCAGCCGCACCTTCAGGCCCAGCAGCTTGCCGTCCCTGGTGGCGGCGATCTCGATGTCCTGGATCTGGTCGCGACCGTGCACGGTCGCCTGGTAGTGCTCGCTGCGCGACTCGGTCCACTTCAGCGGCCGGCCGAGCTTCTTGGCGAGGACGAGGCAGAGCACCTCCTCGGCGTAGACGTT
>JAOPWP010000117.1 GCA_025965615.1 Frankiales bacterium | reverse complement strand
GCGACCGTCACCGGGAAGCCGAACTCGAACAGCTCCACGGACAGGGCAGACGTGACGATCTGCCCACCGTTCTGGGGCGAGGCCGGCACCTCGATCCGCTGGTCGAACTTCACCAGGCGCCCGCGGTCGTCGACGTAGACGTCGAACGGGACCTTCTGGACGTCGGAGCCCGCGAGGGCCGTCTGCAGGATCGTCTTCGCCGAACCCTGAGCCTGGTCGAGGGCGGCCTTCGCGTCGTACTCCCCTGCGTAGCGGGTGGTCTCGACTCCCCGGACCTGCGCCGGGCCCACGCTCCTGACCGTCGTCACTGCGGCGAGCGTCTGCAGCACGGCCGTCGGGTCGATGCTGTTGCCCAGCGGCGTCGCGGCGACGTCGCTCACCATGAGCTTGTAGAACACCAGCGGCTGCTTGGGGAGGCTGAGGAACAGGTCCGGGCCGATGACGCGCTGCTCGATCGCTCCCGGTCCGCCGTCCGCCCCGGCGCCGGGAACCTCGAAGGTGAGCGAGCCCGTCCGGGCCACGTAGTCGAACGACCCCTCGCCCGCGAAGACGATCTCCTGGGCGCCGACGGAGGTGCTGCTCGTGACGGCGAACTTGCTGCTGCCGGCCCCAGCCGTACGGATGCCGGACGCGCGGACGAGCCCGTCGAGCGAGGCTGCGCTCGGCGACCCGCTCGACTGTGGAGCGCTCGACCCCCCGTTCCCGTCGCCGCTGCAGGCGGTGACCAGCAGCAGGCCGAGGGCGAGGGCGGAAAGGTTCCGGGCGCGGCGGCGCGCAGGGTGGAAGAGCAGGGGCATGGGTCCAGTCTCCCACCCGCGGACGGGGCACGCGACGCGTCGTGCCTGGTGGGCCGTGTCCGGCTCGAACGGACGCGCCGCAGATTAAAAGTCTGCTGCTCTACCAACTGAGCTAACGGCCCGGGCGATCATGAGAGTACGCGGGAGGGCATACGAGGGATCGCGGTGGACCGACCAGGGCGGGTCGTGCGTCCCGAGCACGGAGCCTCCGCCGTCAGCGTCAGTAGGCGATGCCGATGTGCTCCCGGTGGTGGGCAGGGACCTCGATCTCGTCGAGCAGGGCGACGGCGAAGTCCGGGCCGGAGATGTGTGACCCGCCGTCGGCGTCGAACAGCGCGACCTCGCCGCCGAGCCGGTACGCGCCGGTGCGCTCGCCCGCGGCCCACGCTCCGTACGACCCGGCTGGGCTGACGAACAGCCAGTCCAGCTCTGCCGGGGCGTGATCAGCCAGTGCGACGCGCGTCGCCTCGCCCTCGAACGCCTCGGCCCGGTACTCCTCGGGGACGTCGCCCTCGACGAAGCGAGGGGCACCTTCCGCGGGGCGCAGCGAGCTGAAGCCACCCACCTGCAGGAAGCGCGCACCGGCCGCGGCAGACAGCCGGGCGAGCTCGCCGTAGACCTCGACGAGGCGGCCGGCCATGTCACCCCGGGGGGCGAGTGCCGCGACGACCGCGGTCGCCCCGGGGATGAGGGCCTTCGCGATCTCGGTCGCATCACCGAACTCGTAGCGGACGCCCTCTACCCGGTCCTGGGGTTCGGACCGGCTGACCGACACGACCTCGTGCCCGCGCGATGCCGCCTCGCGCACGACGTTCCCGCCCGTGTAGCCGGTCCCACCGAACACGATGATCTTCGCCATGCAGAGCTCCAGAGCGCTAGTCGTGGAGCGGACAACAGCGGGAACGCCGCTCTGCTTCCGGAGGAGGACGAGCGCTGCCGGCGACGGCGTCGGCGACCGACGTCGTTGGCCGCACCAGCGGTTCCGGTGAGGGGCCCGTCGACGGCCGCCCTCGGCGTTCCTCGTCGTTTCGCAGGGTCAACCCGGCCACCAGCAGCTCGACCATGACCTCGAAGGACGCGTCGACGGGGTCGGCCAGTCCGAACCCCCCGCCGTTCTCGAGGGCGGCGAACCCGTGCAGCGCGGAGCGCACGGCCCGGATCAGGTCGACGTGGCGCGCGGCCGGGATGCCGAGCTCGGAGAGCACCTCGGCCAGGACGGCGACGGGCTGCGCGGCCGCTGCTGCCGCCTCGGGGTCGTCCGCCGCCCGCGCCACCGGCAGGAGCGAGGCGTAGCGCCCCGGGTGCTGCCGGGCGAAGGACCGGTAGGCGCGCGCGCAGGCGCGCACCCGGTCCTCCGGCTGGGTCTCGGCGTGGGCTCCGGCGGCGAGCAGGCCGGCGAACCGGGTCGCTGCCTCCATCGCGACGGCCCGGCGCAGCCCCTCGAGCCCGGGGACGTGGGCGTACATCGACGGGGTGCGGATGCCCAGCGCCCCCGCGACGGCGGTCAGCGAGAGGGCCTGCATGCCCTCACGGTCAGCCAGGTCTCCTGCTGCCTCGACGACCTGCTCCCTGGTGACGCCGACCCGGCGGGCCACCGCTGCGGCCTAGACCGGCTGCGGGTCGCAGACCCGGCGTACGAGGGCCTCGTTCATGGCCCGGAACCCGGCCAGCGTCGGGCCGTCGAGGCTCCTGCGGAGCAGGGGGACCAGCAGCCCGCGGAAGGCCTCGCTGTGCACCAGCCGGGTGGAGTCGCCCTCAGGGTGGAGCTCGAAGCGGTGCCGCCCGTCGAACACCCCTGGCACGCCGAGGTGGCCGAGCCACTCGAAGACCCTTCCCGGGACGACCTCGGTGACCGTGGGGCGGAAGGTCATCGCGCGTCCCCCCGGAGGCTCCATGCGCAGGTCGAGCCGCTGGCCGACGGCGACGGTTCCGCTGGCCGAGGTGATGAAGGGGTTCCAGCTGGCGTACGACGGGAGGTCGGTCAGGTGGCGCCAGACCTCGTCGGGTGGCGATCCGAGCGTCGTGGAGGTGCTGAGCCGGTGCTTCACGGGGACTCCTCGAGGTTATGTCTAATGATGTTAGGCACAACCTAGGGCCGCCGCACGCACCGGTCAACCCCCTCACCCCCCTGCAGCTCGACCAGCTGCAGGCGCCCCTCGCACTAGCGTCGGGGACGTGCTCTTCCTCGTCAGCGGCGGTGCCGGCTTCATCGGTGGTGCGATCGTGACCAGCCTGCTCGACAGCGGGCACCAGGTGCGCGTCGTCGACGCCCTGCTCCCGGAGGTCCATCCGAACGGCTGGCCGGCGTCGCTCGATCCCCGCGCGGAGCGGGTGCAGGCTGATGTGCGCGAGCTCCCGCAGGGCGTCCTCGCCGGGGTGGATGCGGTGTGCCACCAGGCGGCGATGGTCGGGCTCGGCGTCGACCTGCAGGACCTCCCCTCCTACGTCGGCCACAACGACTTCGGCACGGCGGTGCTGCTCGCGGCGATGGAGCGGGCCGGTGTCGCCCGCCTGGTGATGGCCAGCTCGATGGTGGTCTACGGCGAGGGGCGCTACTCCTGCTCCGAGCACGGCGTCGTGCGGCCGGGCCCGAGGACCGAGAACGCCCTGGCAGCAGGTGAGTTCGAACCGCCCTGCCCCGTGTGCGGGCGGTCGCTC
>JAOPWP010000106.1 GCA_025965615.1 Frankiales bacterium | reverse complement strand
CGCCGGTGCAAGGCTGATCATCCCCGCAAGGAGCACAACAAGGGTCGGACGAACAGCCGCCGCGAGGTCGCGACGGGAAGAGCGGTCGACGTGCGAGGGTGCGCGACCGCCGACGCAAGGGAGTTGGACGCATGGACTGGCGCCACGACGCGCGATGCCGCGACGAGGACCCGGAGCTGTTCTTCCCGATCGGCACGACCGGCCCAGCTGCGACGCAGGTGGAGCACGCCAAGATCGTCTGCCGCCGGTGCCCCGTCGTCGAGCCCTGCCTCGAGTGGGCGATCGACACGGCGCAGGAAGCGGGGGTGTGGGGGGCGACCAGCGAGGACGAGCGCCGGGCCCTGCGTCGCCGCGGAGCGCGTACTGACGCACCTCGCATCAGCGTCCCCATCTCCTGACCGAGCGCTACGTCCGGCCGCCCCTGGTGGCCCGGGAGCCGTCGGCGGCCTGGCGGTCGGCGCTGCTGCTGCGTCTCGTCCTCGGCCTCGCACTGGCCCTGCTCGTGCTCGCCGTCGTGCTCGTCGTGCGTGCCGTGACCACCGGCGCGGCTCAGGACCCCGGTGTCGGTCCTGCGGCCGCGGGGAGCGCCTCCGGTCCGCTCACCCCGGGTCGGGGCTGAGCGCGGGGGGCAGCGGCAGGTCCACCACCGCCCGAGCGCCGGACGCTCCGGAGGGCTCGAGGGTCAGGCTCCCGCGCAGGTCAGCAGTCACGAGGGTGCGCGCGATCTGCAGCCCCAACCGCCCGGTGGCTGCCGGGTCGAACCCGTCCGGCAGCCCCACCCCGTCGTCCGTCACCGTGACGGTCAGGCGGTCCTCGCCCCGCTGCACCTGCACCTCGATGAGCCCGGCCCCTTCGACCTGCCCGGTCGGGGTCGGAGGCTGGTGGGCGGACGAGCCGGGATAGCCGTGCTCGACGGCGTTCTGCACCAGCTCGTTGAGCACCATCGACAGCGCCGTGGCGACGTCGGCCGGCAGCACGCCGAAGCTGCCGACACGTCGGACCTGCACGGCTGACTCCGGCACCGCGACCTCGGCGCACATGGCGATGACCCGGTCGGCGATCTCGTCGAAGTCGACGTTGTCCTCCCAAGCCTGCGAGAGCGTCTCGTGCACGAGGGCGATGGACGCCACGCGACGCACGCTCTGCTCCAGCGCGGCCCGGGCCGGGGCGGCGTCCATGCGCCGGGCCTGCATGCGCAGGAGTGCCGCGACCGTCTGCAGGTTGTTCTTCACCCGGTGGTGGATCTCGCGGATCGTGGCGTCCTTGCCCTGGAGCTGGCGGTCCCGTCTGCGCAGCTCCGTGACGTCGCGGACCAGCAGCAGCGCCCCGCGCGGCTCCCCGCCGGGGTGGAGCGGAAGGGCGCGGAGCAGCACCGTCTCCCCCCTCGCCTCCACCTCGGACTCCCGTGGCTCCCCGAACCTGAGCACCGCCGCGAGCGCAGCCGACCCCCGCGGCTCGTCGAGGACCCCGGGCGCCGCACTGAGCCGGGCGATCGTCGACCCCAGGTGGGCCCCCAGGAGGTCACCGGTGACACCGAGCCGCCGGTAGGCCGACAGGGCGTTGGGGCTCGCGTAGACCACGTGACCGGTGCGGTCCAGGCGCAGCAGGCCGTCACCCACCCGAGGAGCGTGCTCCGGGTCGGGGACCGGACCCGGGAACGGGAACCGGCCCTCGCTGATCATCTGCAGCAGCTCGCCCGCCGTCGTGAGGTAGGTCAGTTCGAGGGCGCTGGGCATGCGAGCTGCGTTGAGGTTGGTCTCGCGCGTGATCACCGCCGGGACACCCTCGCCGCGGCGCACCGGGATGACGTCCTGGCGCACCGGGACGCGCGCCCGCCAGTCCGGCGACCCCTCGGTGACGATGTGCCCCGAGGCCACCGCACGGTCGAAGGTCGGCGCCGAGGCCTGCTCGGACCCGACGACGTCGTGGGGGTAGGTCGTCGGACCCGTGGTGGGGCGCAGGTGGGCCACCGCCAGCCAGGAGCCGTCCGTCGTCCGGACGTGCAGGACGAGGTCGGCGAAGGCGAGATCGGCCACGAGCTGCCATTCACCGACGAGGCGGTGCAACCAGTCGACGTCGGCCTCGGCCAAGCTCGTCCGGGCCCGGACGAGGTCACCGAGGGTGGACACCGGCCCAGACTAGGGCCGTGAGGGCGTCCCGGGACGCCACGCGGCCGGCCCCCCGCGGTCCTCAGGCGACCGCGCGGGCGCTGCGGATCGCGAAGGACAGCCGTGCGTCGAGCCAGGCCAGACCGTCAGGGTCTGTGCGCTGCTCGCGCCAGCCGTCGAGCACGGCGTCCACAGCGTTCTCGCTGCGCAGGACGGCCAGGACCGCGACGTCGGTGCACGAGCCGTCGTAGCCGTCCGCCCGGCAGACGTACAGCTCGCCGGTGTCGCGCAGCCAGGTGAGGCGCCAGGCGTCGTTCGAGCCGGCCGCGCGCCAGGTCGCGCCGAGGTCCAGCTCGGTCGAGGAGCGACGCAGGGGATCGTCCGCGTGGAACGCGGCCTCGTCCGGCCAGCAGGCAACGGGGCCACGGCGGGCAGGTGCGTCCACGACATCCTCCTCTGTGGTGCGGTCCTTCCAGACTGCGCCGTCCGGGCGTACGCCCGGTGTCGCCCGTGCGAAGACTGCGTGACGGTCCCCGCTCCACTGCCTGCTCGCCGCTGGCCTGGCACAATGCCGCCCGTGACCGATCTCATGAGCTCGCGCCCGTCCACTCTGCTCGCGACCCTCCGGACGCAGGTGCTCGACGGTGGCGTCGGCCTGACCCAGCAGCAGGCGCTCGAGTGCCTCCGGCTGCCCGCCGAGCACCTGTCCGAGCTGCTTCAGCTCGCCCACGAGGTGCGCATGCGCCACTGCGGCCCCGAGGTCGAGGTGGAGGGCATCGTCAGCCTCAAGACCGGCGGCTGCGTCGAGGACTGCCACTTCTGCAGCCAGTCCGGGCTGTTCCCGAGCCCGGTCCGCGCCGCCTGGCTCGACATCCCCTCCCTGGTCAAGGCCGCCGTGGAGACCCGGGCGACCGGAGCGACCGAGTTCTGCATCGTGGCCGCGGTCCGCGGACCCGACGACAAGCTGATGGCGCAGATCGCCGAGGGGGTCCGGGCGATCCGGGAAGCCGTCGACATCCAGATCGCCTGCTCCCTCGGCATGCTCACGCAGGAGCAGGTCGACCAGCTCCGCGCCCTGGGTGTCCACCGCTACAACCACAACCTCGAGACGGCGCGCTCGCACTTCCCCTCCGTCGTCACGACGCACACGTGGGAGGAGCGCTGGGAGACGCTGCGCATGGTGCGCGAGGCCGGCATGGAGGTCTGCTGCGGCGGCATCCTCGGCATGGGCGAGTCTCTCGAGCAGCGAGCAGAGTTCGCCGCGGAGCTGGCTTCGCTCGACCCGGACGAGGTCCCGCTCAACTTCCTCAACCCGAGGCCCGGCACCCCGTTCGGTGACCTGCCCGTGATGGAGGCCGAGGACGCGCTGCGCGCCATCGCGGTCTTCCGGCTCGCCCTCCCGCGCACGATCCTGCGCTTCGCGGGTGGGCGCGAGATCACCCTGGGCGACCTCGCCCGGGACGGCATGCTGGGCGGCATCAACGCGGTCATCGTGGGCAACTACCTGACGACCCTGGGGAGGCCGGCCACCGAGGACCTGACCATGCTCGCGGACCTGCGCATGCCGATCAAGGCGCTCGCGGAGACCCTCTGAGCACGCCGGCTCGCTGCTTCGGCGACGGGATCGCGCTCTACGAGGACTACCACGACCGCGAGTGGGGCCGACCGCGGACGAGCGAGCAGGCGCTGTACGAGAAGGTGTGCCTGGAGGGCTTCCAGAGCGGGCTGTCGTGGATCACCGTGCTGCGCAAGCGGGAGGCGCTGCGCGAGGTCTTCGCCGACTTCGACCCCGACGCCGTGGCGGCGATGGACCCGGAGCGCGACCTCGCACCGCTTCTGGGTGACGCCCGGTTGATCCGCTCCAGCGCGAAGCTGCGGGCCTGCCTCACCAACGCCCGGGCGACCGTGGCACTGCGCGACTGCGGCGGTCTGCCCGCCCTGCTGTGGGCCGCCGCCGAGGTGCCGAGCCCGGCGTACGCCTCGTTGGCCGAGGTCCCGGCCAGCACGCCGGTGTCGGCTGACCTGGCCAAGCGCCTCAAGCGGTCCGGCTTCACCTTCGTCGGCCCGACGACGGTCTACTCCCTGCTCCAGGCCTGCGGCCTGGTCAACGACCACGTGCTGGGTTGCCCCGTGCGGGACGAGGTCGAGGCGGAGCGTCGAGCCGTCCGACGGTCGGGCTAGAGCACGCCGAGCAGCAGCAGGAGCACGACCGTGACCCCGATCGACAGCAGGATGCTCGGCAGGCAGCCGAGCCGGTTCGAGAAGAAGAAGAACATCTCTGTTCTCTACCAACCTGCGGGCCAGCCATGCCCCCGTGCGGCCGTGACGTCCGACCCATCCGCGATCGGGTAGACACGACGGTGTGGCTGCCTCCGTGACGATCCGGCCGGTCGAGCCGCAGGAGCAGGAAGCGGTGGCTGAGCTGACGGCTTCGGTCTACCTCGGGGAGGGCTTCAGCTCCCCGGACTACGAACCGCAGCTGCGCGACGTGGCCGGCCGCGCCGCCGAGGCGACCGTCCTGGTGGCCGTGCTGGGGGGGCGCCTGGTCGGGACGACGACCCTCGCGAGCGGCCGCACGGCGTGGGCAGAGCAGTCCGTGACAGGTGAGGCCGTGATCCGGATGCTGGCCGTGGAGCCAGGAGGTCGAGGCGCAGGTGTCGGCGAGGCGCTGGTCCGCGACTGCCTGGAACGCGCCGCGCTGGCTGGCTGCACCCTGGTGCGGCTGTCCTCGCAGGAGGACATGACGGCGGCGCACCGGCTCTACGAGCGGATCGGCTTCACGCGTACGCCGTCGTTCGACTGGTCGCCGATCCCGGGACTTCGCCTGCGCACCTACGCGTTGCCCCTCGTGCCGTGGTGCGGCTGGTGCGGCGAGGTCCTGACGGCCGAGGGCCATGACCGCTGCCGCCGCACCGCCGACCTCGACCCGCCGCGCTACTGCGCCCAGTGCAAGCGCCGGATGGTGGTGCAGGTGACCCCGAGCGGCTGGACCGCGGCCTGCAGCGAGCACGGGCGGCGCGCGGGCTGAGCCCGGCTCAGGCGACGTACAGGCCGGGCGACGGGAAAGGTCAGGCCACGAGGCCGAGGCGGCGCAGCTCGACGGTGAGGTCGTGCGGTGAGGTCGAGGCGGCCATGGCTGCCTCCATCGTGATGACGCCGTCGCGGATGAACGACACGAGGTGCTGGTCGAAGGTCTGCATCCCGTAGTAGGTGCCCTCGGAGATCAGCTGCCCGATCGTCGAGGTCTTCTCGGGGTCGGCGATCGCGTCGGCGATGCGACCGGTGTTGACCGCGATCTCCATGACGACGCAGCGTCCCTCGCCGTCGGCCCGGGGCACCAGGCGCTGGCAGATGATGCCGCGCAGGGACCCCGCCAGCGCCAGCCGGATCTGCTTCTGCTCGTGCGGGGGGAAGAAGTCGATGATCCGGTTGATCGTCTCCGCGGCGTCGGTCGTGTGCAGCGTCGACATGACGAAGTGGCCGGTCTCGGCGGCCGCGAGGCCTGCCTTGACGGTCTCGTGGTCACGCATCTCACCGATGAGGATGACGTCCGGGTCCTGGCGCATGGCCGCGCGCATGGCCGTCACGAAGTCCTCGGTGTCGACGCGCACCTCGCGCTGGTTCACCATCGCCATCTTGTCGAAGTGCAGCACCTCGATCGGGTCCTCGATCGTGACGACGTGGACCTCCTTGTTGGCGTTGATGTGGTCGATCATCCCGGCGAGCGTGGTGGTCTTGCCCGAGCCGGTCGGTCCGGTGACCAGGACCAGCCCACGCGGCTCCATGGCGAGCGAGGCGAGGACGGCCGGCAGCCCGAGGTCGGTCAGGGCGATCGCACCGACGCTGACCCGACGGAAGACCAGGCCGGCCGATCCGCGGCTGCGGAAGGCGTTGACGCGGAAGCGCCCGAGCCCGGCCATGGCGTACGCGAAGTCGGCCTCGTTGGTGCGCTGGAACTCCTCGACGAGGTCCTCCCGGAGCACCTCGGTGACCATCTGGGCGGTGTCCGCCGAGGTCAGGTCACGCGTCTGGAGCTTGCGCAGCTTGCCGTCGATGCGCACGCGGGGCGGTGATCCGACCTTGCAGTGCAGGTCGGAACCACCGCACTCCACCAGTGCGCGCAGGAAGGGCTCGATCGAGGAGGTCACCCCGTCCTCTTCGGCGCAGATCCCGGTGGCCTTGACCCCGAGGAGGGACCACCTTCGTCAGCTCAGTCGAGGACGACCAGCAGGTCGCCCTCCTGCACCACCGCGCCCTCGCCGACCGAGAGCGAGACGACCCGTCCGGCGGACTCGGCGAGGACCGGGATCTCCATCTTCATCGACTCGAGGACCACGAGGACGTCGCCCACCTCGACCGGCTGGCCAGCCGCCACGACCACCTTGTAGACGTTGGCCACCATCTCGGCCCGGATCTCGGTCATGCTCCCTGCTCCTCTCGAAGCGCTGCCATCCAGGACTCGATCGCCTCGGGCGTGCGCGGCAGGGCGGCGGACAGGTTGCGGCAGCCGTCCTCGGTGATCAGCACGTCGTCCTCGATCCGGACGCCGATCCCCCGCAGGTCCTCCGGGACCGTCAGGTCGTCGGGCTGAAAGTACAGGCCCGGCTCGACGGTGAGGACGAAGCCCGGTCGCAGCGGCCCCTTGCGGTAGACCTCCTCCCGCGCGTGCGCGCAGTCATGGACGTCGATGCCGAGCATGTGGCTCACCCCGTGCAGCGTGTAGCGGCGGTAGTGCTGGGCGTCCTCGGCGAGCGCCACCTCAGCATCCTCGAGCACCCCGAGCTCCACCAGGCCGTGTGCGAGGACCCGCATGGCGGCCCGGTGCGGGTCGAGGAAGTCGGCGCCCGGCCGGCACGCGGCGATGCCGGCCTCCTGGGCCTGCAGCACGAGCGAGTAGACCTGCCGCTGGCGCGGGGTGAAGGTGCCGCTCACCGGCAGGGTGCGCGTGACGTCGGCCGTGTAGAGCTCGTCCCCCTCGACCCCCATGTCGAGCAGGACCAGGTCACCGTCGACGACCGGGCCGTCGTTGTCGGTCCAGTGCAGCGTGCAGGCGTGGGCGCCCGCCGCGCAGATGCTGCCGTAGCCCACGTCGTTGCCCTCGACCCGGGCCCGCAGGCCGAAGACGCCCTCGATCCACCGCTCGCTGGTCGCCTTGGCCGCGTCGAGCTGGCGCACGACGTCCTCGAAGCCGGCAATCGTCGCGTCGACGGCCTGCTGCAGCTGGCCGACCTCGTGCTCGTCCTTGACCAGGCGCAGCTCGCTCAGGAAGGCCCGCAGCTCGCAGTCGGCGTCGTCCTCGGTGTCGAACAGCGCGGCGACGCGCGCGTCGTAGCCCCGCACGACGCGCGCCTTGCCCGACAGCTCGTCCAGCTCGGCCAGCGGACGGGTCTCCAGGCCGAGCCGGGCGCTGGTGGCCTCGAGGCTCGGGCGGGGGCCCACCCAGAGCTCGCCGTACATCCGGTCGGTGAAGAAGGCCGGGGTGCTCCGGTCCGCGACCGGCGCCTGGTAGAGCACGGACGTGCCGTTCGCCTCGACGACCAGCACCGCGTCGGGCTCGGCGGAGCCAGCGAGGTGGAAGAACTCGGTGCCCGGACGGAAGCGGTACTCCGTGTCGTTGGCCCGGGTCACGTAGCCCCCGGACGGCACGACCAGGCGCTCGCCCGGGAAGCGGCGGGCCAGGGCCTCGCGTCGGGCCGCCCGGAAGGGCGCAGACAGGTGACGCTCGGGCAGCGGGTCCGCACGGGGGGCCCAGCCGGTCGACATGAACTCCAGCAGGGCGGCCGGGCGGTCCGGGTCGTGACTGGCGGCCCCCTCAGGGGCGCCGGGCGCGGAGGGCTCGGCCGAGCCGGCGGCACCCGGCTCGTCGGCACCCGGCTCGTCGTCCATCGCGCTGGCCCTCGTGGCGGTCTCGCTCATGGGCGGAGCGTACGGCTCACTGCGCCTGTGCCCGGTGCGGGTCGCTCACGCGAACAGCGACCGCGCCGGGGAGACTGGGCAGGTGTCCCTCGTCGTGGCGGTGCTGCTCTGCGTGTGCGTCGTGGGCGTGGCCACCGGCGGGTCGCTGGCACGGCTGGGCGAGCTCAGGCTGCGCTCCTCGCGGATCGCCGTGGCGGCGCTCGTCGTCCAGGTGAGCGGCACGGTCGTGGGCGGCCCGGTCCACACCGCCGGGCTGGTCGTGTCGTCCGGGCTCGCCGTCGCGTTCTTGTTCCGCAACCGCGAGTTGACCGGGGCGGGGCTCGTCGCCGCCGGCCTGCTGCTCAACGTCGTCGTGATCGTGGCCAACGGCGCCATGCCCGTCTCGCTGTCCGCCGCGGCCCGCGCGGGCGCGCCCGTCGAGGACCTGCTCGCCGGCACCGACCCCCGCCACGAGCTGGCTGGAGCGCAGACCCGGCTCGCTCTGCTGGGTGACGTGGTCCCGGTGCGGCTGCCGCTGCGCCCCGAGGTCGTCAGTGCCGGGGACGTGCTCGTCGCGGCGGGGATCGGCCAGCTGGTCGCCCTGGTCGTCACAGGCCGGGGTGCGGGAGGGCCTGGGCCTGCTGGCCGCGCGTCGCGCAGGCAGGACCTTGGTCCCCTGCAGACGTGACCAACGGCGGCACCGCCGACCCTCCTGGCAGACGAGAGTGCAGGTGTCAGAGAAGTTCGAAGCCCGGGCGCCGGGCAGTCCGAGGAGGACACCGTGATCACTCTCAGCCGCACCCAACGCCTGGCGCACCGCGACGCGGCCGCAGAGGTGCACCCCGAGCTCGTCGAGCTCGGCCGCGAGCGGACCACTGCCCGCGTCGTCGGCGTGGTGGGCGCGATCACGAGGATCAGCGTCGGCTTCACCTTCCTCTGGGCCTTCTTCGACAAGCTGTTCGGACTCGGCTTCGCCACACCGGCAGCGCGCGCATGGCTCGAGGGCGGCAGCCCCACCACCGGCTTCCTGTCGCACGTGGAGGGCCCCTTCGGCGGCGCCTTCCAGTCGATGGCCGGTCAGGCCTGGGCGGACTGGCTGTTCATGGGTGGTCTGCTCGGCATCGGCCTCGCCCTCACCGCCGGGATCGCGATGCGCATCGCAGCCGCGAGCGGCGTGCTGCTCCTGGCCTTCATGTGGATGGCCTCGCTGCCCCTCGAGACCAACCCGTTCATGGACGACCACCTGATCTACGCCATGGTCCTGGTCCTGCTGACCGCCCTGCACGCCGAGGACGTCGCCGGCCTCGGAGCCCGGTGGCGGACGCTCCCGGTGGTCCGCGACCACGCGGTCCTGCGCTAGCGCCGAGCAGCCGCGCCGCCCACGACGGGCGGCGCGGTTGAGCCCGTTCGTCCGGAAGGGCCCCCGTCGCGGGGGCCCTTCCGGCTGTGCTGCTGCTCAGGTGCTGCTGAGTCAGGTACCGCGGAGTCAGGTACCGCTGGTCAGGTGCTGCTGCTCGGGCGCCAGGGCCTCCGGCGACGCGCCGAGCGGAGCCTGCTCGCCCTCCGAGCGGGACTTCCCGACCGAGATCGGGACCCGTACGGTGGCGGGCTCGCTCTGCACGACACTGCACACCCGCACGTCCAGGATCCCGCCCTCGTAGGTGGCCTCGACCTGCTCGGGGGACACTCCGGGCGGCAAGGCGAACTCGCGACGGAACTGGCCGTAGCGCAGCTCCCTGACCAGCACCCCCTCGGAGTGCTCGCTGCGGCTGTCGCGCCGCTCACCGCTGATCACCAGCTTGCCGCGGTCGACCTCGATCGCGACGTCCTGGGCGACGTCGATCCCCGGCAGCTCGACGCGCACGACGACGTCGGCTCCCTCGCGCACCACCTCGACAGCAGGCACGAACCCGGCCATGGACGACGGCGGCGTGGCCTTTGCCTCACGGCTGCCGCCCCATCCGCGGCGGACCAGCTCGTCGAACTCGCGGTCCATGCGGGCCAGCACGGTGAAGGGGTCGAACCTCTGGACCTGCATCACTGCTACCTCCAGGCTCCTCGTTCAGGTCTCCTTGATCCTGATTCGACAGTTGAGCGTCCTGCGCTCAGGTCCTGATTCTGTGGCACCCTGGACGCCGTCGTCAAGAGGAGGAACCCATGGCCAAGCGAGGACGCAAGCGTCGCGCCCGCAAGAAGAACGCTGCCAACCACGGCAAGCGCCCCAACGCCTGACCGCACCGCCCGTCGCACGACAGACGCCCGCCCCTGCCGTCCGGGGGCGGGCGTCTTGCTGCCCGGCCCCGGGACGAGCAGCTAGTGAGCGACCTCGGACCCGGCCCCCGGCTTGCGCCGGTGGAGCGTCAGGCTGAGCACGAGCACCACCGCGGCACCGACCACCAGGCCGAGCACCGCGCTCGCCAGCGTGTTGACGGACCAGCCGACGACGGAGCCGAGGGCCCCGGTCGCGTCCTTCGCCGCCTCCTCCACGTGGTGCACGGCGTCGTACAGGGCGCTCAAGCCGAGCTCGTCGGTGCCCACCAGGAGGATGTGGCCACCCACCCAGAGCATCGCCACGGTTCCGACCACGGTGAGCGTCGTGAGCAGCTTCGGCATCGCCTTGACCAGTCCGCGGCCGACCTTGGCCACGCCCTTGCCGGGGAGCTCGGCCAGGCGCAGGCCGACGTCGTCCATCTTCACGATCAGACCCACGAAGCCGTAGACCAGGACGGTGATGGCGATCGCCACGAGCAGCAGGATGACGGCGCGCGACGCGAACGGCTGGTCGACGACCTCGTTCAGCGAGATGACCATGATCTCGGCCGACAGGATGAAGTCGGTGCGCACCGCACCGGACACGACCGTGTCCTCGTCGGGAAGGTCGTCCTCGGCTGCGCCGGAGTGCTTGGAGTGGCCACTCACCCGGGCCCAGACCTTCTCCGCGCCCTCGTAGCACAGGTAGGTGCCGCCGAGCATGAGGATGGGCGTCAGCAGGCCAGGGAGGAACTGGCTCAGCAGCAGGACCGCAGGCAGGATGACGAGCACCTTGTTGCGCAGCGACCCGAGCGCGATGCGCCGGATGATCGGCAGCTCCCGCTGCGCGGCCAGGCCCCGGACGTACTGCGGCGTGACGGCGGCGTCGTCGATCACGACGCCGGCGGCCTTCGCACTGGCCCGCGCCGCCCCCACGCCGATGTCGTCGACGGATGCCGCGGCTGCCCGCGCGATCACCGCCACGTCGTCGAGCAGCGCGACGAGACCTCCGCTCATGAGTTCGTCTCCCTGTCCGCGTCAGGCCCGGTGCTGCCAGCCGGCCCAGGCCGACTCGACCATCTCGGTCAGACCGCGCTCGGCGCGGAACCCCAGCTCGTCGCGGATCCTGTCGACGGCGGCGACGACGCGCGCCGGGTCTCCGGGACGCCGGTCCACCACGTCGTGCTCCACGGGCTGACCTGTGACCTCGGCGACAACCCGTAGGACCTCGAGGACGCTCGACCCCTGGCCGCGCCCGATGTTGTAGGTGGCTCCCGGGGTGCCTGCTTCGAGCGCTCGAGCGGCGGCGAGGTGGGCGTCGGCGATGTCGGCGACGTGCACGTAGTCACGCACGCAGGTGCCGTCCGGTGTGGGGTAGTCGCCTCCGAAGACGCGGGGGCGCTCGCCTCGGGCCAGCGCCTGGAACACCAGCGGGATGAGGTTGAACACGCCGGGGTCGCCGAGCTCGGGCGCCGACGCGCCTGCGACGTTGAAGTAGCGCATCGACATCACCTGCAGGCCGAAGGCCTGCGTGCAGTCGCGCAGCAGCCACTCCCCCACGAGCTTGCTCTCGCCGTACGGCGAGAGCGGGACGCCGGGTGTCTGCTCGTCGACCAGGTCGACGTCGGGCAGGCCGTAGGTCGCGGCGCTCGAGGAGAAGACGAACCGGCGGACGCCCCCCGCCTGGCACCCCTCGAGCAGGGAGATCAGGCCCTCGACGTTCTCGCGGTAGTAGAGCAGCGGGTCCGCGACCGACTCACCGACCTGCTTCTTGGCGGCGATGTGGACGACCCCGTCCACCCCGGAGTCGCCGATCACCCTGCGGACGAGCGCGCGGTCGAGCACGCTGCCCTCGACCAGGGTCGCTGCGGGGTCCACCCGGCTCGCCGACCCGGTCGACAGGTCGTCGAGGACGACGACGGACGCACCGTCACGGACGAGGGCGCGCACCACGTGCGCACCGATGTAGCCGGCTCCGCCGGTCACCAGCCAGGTCATGCGCAGACCCTAGGTCACCGGCTACGGGGACGCCGCGCCTACTCGGCGAGGAACTCCACCTGGTCGATCTCGAGGCGCACCTGCTGGATGCGGACCATCACGCGGTCACGCAGGTCGACCGGCGCTGGGTCACTGCCGCAGCACCGGGCGACCAGCGACTTCACGGCCTGCTCCAGGCCGTACTGCCGCAGGCACGGGGCGCACTCGTCGAGGTGGTGCCGGACCAGCTCGTGGTGCTTGCTGTCCTGCTCGCCGTCGAGGTAGAGGTAGACCGCCTCCAGCACCTCGCTGCAGGGCGTCTCGTGCGGTTCGCCGCAGCTCACGCCGACTCCTCGGCTCCTGTGCTGGCCTTGACCAGCCCGCGGTCCACGGCGTAGTCCGCGAGCAGCGTGCGCAGGCCGCGGCGTCCGCGGTGCAGCCGGCTCATGACCGTGCCGATCGGAGTGCCCATGATCTCGGCGATCTCCTTGTAGGCGAAGCCCTCCACGTCGGCGAGGTAGACCGCTATGCGGAAGTCCTCGGGAAGCGCCTGCAGCGCCTCCTTCACGTCGGAGTCGGGCAGGTGGTCCAGGGCCTCGGTCTCCGCGCTGCGCAGCCCGCTGCTCGTGTGCTCCCCGGCGGCGGCGATCTGCCAGTCGGTGATCTCGTCGGTCGGGCTCTGCAGGGGCTGCCGCTGCTTCTTGCGGTAGGTGTTGATGAACGTGTTCGTCAGGATGCGGTAGAGCCACGCCTTGAGGTTCGTGCCCTCCTGGAACTGGTGGAACGCCGCGAACGCCTTGACGAACGTCTCCTGCACGAGGTCCTCGGCGTCAGCCGGGTTGCGCGTCATGCGCAGGGCGGCCGAGTACAGCTGGTCGAGGAACGGCAGCGCGTCGCGCTCGAACCGGGCGCTCCGCTGCTCGCTGGTCTCCGTCGTGCTCACTGCTGCGCCTCCCTTCGAGCCCGTCGTCTGCGGCACCGGCAGGGGCCGGACCGCCACGGCGGCCTGCGCCGTGGGTCCCGAGCCTACGCGGAAGGGGGTGCTCCCCGCCTCCGAGAGGGGGGCCTTGTGCGTCTGCGCGGTCGCGATCCCGGGGGCCGCGGCCTCCGAGACCGGCCACGGCGCCCAGCGGCGAGGTGACCTGCTCGGGGCAGACCCACCCGTCGCGCCCGAGGGGACGGTAGGCATCTGCTGCTCCTGTCCTCGAGGCGGTCGGGGCGGCGCTCGCGCGCCGGTCGTTGTCGGAACACCTGCCCGCCGCGACTCTGTTCCCTCGGGCCCGATCGGCCGCGCCGTTGCGTGCCCGCGATGCACGTACGCTCCGCGACATGGAAGGCCACCACCCCGCGGTCGAGCAGTACCTCGAGACGATCCTCGAGCTCGAAGAGGCCGGCATCGTCCCGATGCGGGCCCGGATCGTCGACCGCCTCGGGGTGTCCGCGCCCGCCGTGAGCGAGACCGTGAAGCGGCTCGAGCGCGAGGGCTACGTGACCCTCGACCGCGACCGGGTGCTGCACCTGACCGAGCCCGGCCGGGCCTACGCCACCTCGATGCTGCGCCGGCACCGCCTCGCCGAGGTGCTCCTGGTCGACGTGCTCAAGGTCCCGTGGCCCCAGGTGCACGAGGAGGCCTGCCGGCTCGAGCACGCGATCAGCGACAACCTGGAGCGCCACCTCGTCGCCCTGCTGGGCGATCCGGGGACGTGTCCCCACGGCAGCCCGATCCCCGGCTCGGCCAACGTCGTCGAGACCGGTCCGCTGCAGAAGCTCTCGTCGGTCCCCGAGGGTGGATCGTGCGTGATCCGCCGCATCGACGAGCACCTGCAGACCCTCGTCGAGCGCATGGTCGAGCTGGAGAGCGCCCGGTTGCTGCCCGGGCAGTCCCTGGTCGTCGAGAGCCACGACGACGGCCTGCTGCTGCTCGACGTCGACGGGGTGAGCGTCGAGCTCGAGACGCTCGTCGCCGCAGAGGTCTACGTCAGCGTCTGAGTCTCGCCTGCGACCAGCCGCTCGAGCCAGGCCTGCACCGCGTCCCTGACCTCGGTGCGCACCTGCTCCGGCGTACGCCCGTCCTGCCGGCGGACGGCGAACCCGTGGTCGGCACCGCGCACGGCGTGGACCTCGATCCCCGGCTGAGCCTCGGGACGCCCGAAGGCGTCCCGGTCGCCCTGGACCACCAGGCGCGGCACGGCCGGCAGCAGGAGCTCCGGCAGCCGCGTGCGACCGGGGCCGCCGGGTGGGCGGAGGGGGAAGGCCAGGGCCAGCACCCCGGCCGCTCCCGCGGCCTGCGCGGTGCGGCAGGCCACCCGGGCGCCGCTGCTACGGCCCCCGACGACGAGCGGGCCCCCTCGGTCCGCTGCCACGGCGGCCACCACGGCGAGCCAGGCGGCGTCCAGCCGGCCCGGGGCCTCCGCCACGCGGCGGCCGGCGACCCGCCACGGCTGCTCGACCTGCACGACCGTGAGACCGGCGGACAGGCCCGCGTCACGTGCCGCCAGGAGGTCGAGAGCCTGGTGCCCCGTCGCGCCGCCTGCGCCGTGACCGAGCAGGAGCACGCCGGCACCCGTGCCCTCGAGCAGGATCCGGGCCGGGCCGACGGGTGTCGGCACGTCGCGTGTGGCTGATGTCACCTCCGCAGGGTAGGCAGGGGGCGTGGCCCCCCCAGAGCTCGAGCTGAGGCAGACCGGTCCGGAGCCGTCCGTTCCCGGCGTCGGCGCCGGCCAGGGCGTCGCGAGCCCCGTGCCCGCGGCCGACTCGCCGTACTGGGCGTTCTACGCGGCCGTCGCCGCCGAGCAGGTCGCCGCCTGGCTGCCCGACCTGCCGCAGCGCGTCCTCGACCTCTCAGGCGGTGAGGGCTTCCTGCAGCAGCTGCTCCTCGGAGGCCACGAGGTGGTCAGCGTGCGGCGATCCGTCGACGACGCCCCGCAGCCGGTGACCGGGCCCGGTCGCCTCCTGCCCGTGGTCGCCGACACCCGCACCCTCGACTGGCTCCGCCCGGACAGCGTCGACCTGGTGCTGGCCGAGTCACGCTCGCTGTCGAGGTGCCTGGCCGCCGAGTCGACGATCGAGCACCTCCACCGGGTGATGCGCCCGGGTGGCCGGCTGCTGCTCGTCGTCGACTCGCTGGGCCTCGGGCTCGCCCGCCTCGCCGACCAGGGTCGCTGGGCCGAGCTCGCCGACCTCCCGGCCGCCGACGTGGTCCTGGTGCCGGACGAGGACGGCACGATCACCCGGTGCTTCTGGCCCGAGGAGCTCCAGGCGCTCCTCGCCGAGACCGGGTTCGCGGTCGAGTGGGTGCGCACCCGGTCGGTGCTGACCCCGGCCACGGTCGAACGGGCCCTCGCCGAACGGGGTCCCGGGGCGATGCGCACCCTGGTGCGCACCGAGCTGACGCTCTCGGCCGAGCACGAGGGCGGGTCAGCCGGGCTCCACCTGGTGGTCAGCGCCCGCAAGCCCGACTGACTGACGCGGGCGGGCGGCTCAGCCCGCTGCGGCCTCGGCCTTGGCCTGGTCCTCGACGCAGCGCGCAGCCTCGGGACGCACGTCGAGCCGGGCGGCCGGGATCTGCTTGCCGCAGTCGACGCACGTGCCGTAGGAGCCGTCCTCGAGCCGGGCCAGCGCGGCCTCGATCTCGATCCGGTGCTCGGCGGAGTTGTCGAGGATCGCGTTCTGCTGGTCGGCGTCGGTGAGCTCGCTCGCCGTGTCGCCGGGGTGCTGGTCCACGTGGCTCAGCTCGCTGGACTCGCCGGCGCCCTCCGCCTCGATGATCGCCGCGGTGCTGTCGATCTCGCGGAGCATCTGCTCGAGCTGCTGACGGGTCTCCTCGGCGTTCACGGTGCGGGTGTGTCCTCTCAGAAGGGGGGCGGCTCGCGACGAGCCGTACCCCTCCATTGTCACCGCAGCCCTTCCCGGGCGCTCAGAACAGGCCCGCCGGCTCCCCGGGCGCGACCGGCCGGGACAGCTCCGGACCGTCGTTGCGCACGTTGCCGACCGCGGCGCTGACCGGCCAGGCGTCGAGGACGCCGGGCGTCCCCGGGACGAGCAGCCCCTCGCCGGGGTCCTCGAGCGACGGGTCGAGCCACCGGCCCCAGTCGTCACGGGGGACGAGCAGGGGTGTGCGGTCGTGGATCTCGCCGAGCTCGTCAGCGGCCTCGGTCGTGAGGACCGTGCAGGTCCAGAGCCGGTCCCCCGCGCCGGCCCCCTTCGGCGACCAGACCTCGTAGAGCCCGGCCATCGCCAGCGGCCGGCCGTCTCGCGAGGACAGGAACCACGGCTGCTTGCGGTCGCCGTCCCTCTGCCACTCGTAGTAGCCGTCGGCAGGCAGCAGGCAGCGCCGACGGGCGTACGCAGCGCGGAACGCGGGCTTGCTCTGGACCGTCTCCCGGCGGGCGTTGATGAGCCGGGCAGCGCCCTTGGCGTCCCTGGCCCACGAGGGCACCAGGCCCCAGCGCAGGACCCGCAGCTGGCGGGTCGCCTCGCGCTGGACGACCGCGTAGACGGGATCGGTCGGGGCGACGTTGTAGGTGGGCGGGAGCACCTCGTCCGGCGGCTCGTCGACCTCGAAGTGCTCGACCAGCTCGTGGGCGCCCCGGCTCGACGCGTACCTCCCGCACATGCCGGCCACGCAACCACGGGCAGGGGCGAGCGGGCCAGTGCGAGACTCGTCTCGTGCCGACTCCTCCCCCCGATCCCTGGCCCGCACCGCTCGCGAGCGGCCCCCTGTCGGCGACGGTCGAGCTTCCGGGCTCCAAGTCGGTCACCAACCGGGCGCTGGTGCTGGCGGCCCTGGCCGAGGGCACCTCGGTCGTGCGCCGCCCTCTGCGCAGCCGCGACACCGAGCTCATGGCGTCGGCCCTGAGGGGGCTGGGGGTCGACGTCACGGACGGCGAGGACGGCGCATGGGTGGTGGCCGGCTCAGGAGAGCCTCAGGTGGTCCGGCAGCGCGACCTCGACGTCGGGAACGCCGGCACCTGTGCGCGCTTCCTGCCCCCGGTGGCGGCGCTGTCCCTCGGCGAGGTACGGCTCGACGGCGATCCCCGGGTGCGCGAGCGACCGCTCGGCCCGCTGCTGGTGGCCCTGCGCCAGCTGGGCGCCGACCTCGACGGCGTGCACGCGCTGCCCCTCGTCGTACGCGGGAAGGGCGTCGTAGCAGGCGGTTCCGTGGAGCTCGACGCGTCGGAGTCCTCTCAGCTCGTCAGCGGGTTGCTGCTGTCCGGCCCGCGCTTCACCGAGGGCGTCACGGTGCGCCACCGCGGCGGGACACTCCCGAGCGCCCCGCACCTGGCCATGACCGTCAGCGCCCTGCGAGCCTCCGGAGCCTCGGTCGACGACACCGAGTCGGGACGGTGGACCGTCGCTCCCGGCGCCCTGCGTCCGCGCGACGCCGTGGTCGAGCCGGACCTGTCGACCGCCGCTGCCTACCTCGCAGCCCCGCTGGTCTGCGGGGGCTCGGTCACGATCACCGGCTGGCCGCGTGACACCGCCCAGCCTGGCGCGGTGCTCCCCGAGCTCCTGGAGGCGATGGGCGGTCGGGTGAGCCGCACCGACGATGCCGTGACCGTCTCGGCCGGCGACGGCCTGCACGGGTTGACCGCGGACCTGCGCGACGCCCCCGAGCTGACGACGGTCCTGGCAGCGCTGGCCGCGCTCGCCGACTCACCCAGCCGGCTGACCGGGGTGGCCCACATCCGCCTGCAGGAGACCGACCGGCTGGCCGCCCTCGCGAAGGAGCTGAACGGGCTCGGCGGCGACGTCGAGGAGCTGCCGGACGGGCTGGTGATCCGCCCGCGCCGCCTGACCGGCGGGGTGATGGACAGCTACGAGGACCACCGGATCGCCATGGCCTGGGCTGTTCTCGGCCTCGGCGTCTCAGGTGTCGAGGTCCGGGACGTCGCCACCACGCGCAAGACCGTGCCCGACTTCGTCGGCTCGTGGACGACGATGCTGGGGTGAGCCCTCGCGAGCTCGACGAGGACGACGTCCGGATCCGCCCCGGCCGCGGCTCCCGGCCGCGCACCCGGACGCGCCCGGCGCACGACGACGCCTCCGCCGCCGACGTGCTGTCGGTCGACCGCGGCCGCTACCGGCTGCGTACCGCGGAGGGGACCCTGCTCACGGCCGTGCGTGCCCGCGAGCTCGGCCGCCGGGGCGTCGTCGTGGGAGACCGGGTCGCGATCGTGGGTGACCTCGCGGGGGGCCCCGACTCGCTGGCTCGGATCGTGCGGCTCGAACCGCGTACGTCCTTGCTGCGGCGCACGCCTGACGACAGCGACCCCGTCGAGCGGGCGGTCGTCGCGAACGCCGAGGTGCTGGTCGTGGTGACCGCGCTGGCCGACCCGGTCCCCCGCCCTCGCCTGGTCGACCGGTGCCTGGTCGCGGCGTACGACGGGGGGCTCGTGCCGCTGCTCTGCCTGACCAAGAGCGATCTGGCCGACCCCGCGGAGCTCCTCTCCCTCTACGAGCCGCTCGGCGTCGAGGCGATCGTGACCGGCCCCGGGGACGACGACCCGGGGGTCGCGGCGCTGCACGAGCGGCTGCAGGGACTCACCAGCGTGCTGTTCGGGCAGTCCGGCGTCGGCAAGTCGACGCTGGTCAACCGGCTCGTCCCCGACGCGTTCCGTGCCGTCGGCGAGGTGACCGGCGTCGGGAAGGGCCGTCACACGAGCTCCTCGGCCGTCGCCCTCCCGCTGCCGGGCGGCGGGACCGTCGTCGACACCCCCGGGGTGCGGTCCTTCGGGCTCGGCGCCGTCACGGCCGACCGGGTGCTCGCTGCCTTCCCCGACCTCGCTGAGGGAGCCGCGACCTGCCCGCCCGGGTGCACCCACCACGAGGGGGTCATCGGGTGCGCTCTCGACGAGTGGGCTGCGGACGGACGGGCGAGCGAGGCCCGGCTGATCTCGCTGCGGCGGCTGCTCCAGGCCCTCGCGGCCCAGGACGACTAGCCCGGTCCGGACCCGCGGGGAGCATCCACGGCACCAGGGTGCGGGGGAAGCTCCCCGCCAGCGGCCGTCGCCTCGAAGGTGAGCCACCACAGCAGCGCCGACAGCGAGAGCCCGTCGGTGACCTGACCGCTGCGGACCAGCTCGCGCACCCGGGCCACCGGCACCCACTCGACCCGCTCGGACTCCCCCGGGTCGCTCGGATCACCCACGTGGCGAGCGCCTTCGGCCGCGAACAGCTCGAAGCGCTGGTCGGACAGGCCGTTACTCGGGTGGTAGACGTGCAGCGGGCGCAGGGGCCCCGGCTCCCAGCCGGTCTCCTCGAGCACCTCGCGGGCCGCCCCGCGCTCAGGGCTCTCCCCCGCGTCGACGCCGCCGGCCGGGACCTCCCAGCCCCATGTTCCGGTGATGAAGCGGTGGCGCCACAGGAGCAGCACGCCCCGGTCGGGGTCGTGCACCACGACCCCGACGGCCGGACGCGCCTGGCGCACGACGTGGTGGTCGAAGCGCTCGCCGCCCGGCACCTCGACGTCGACCAGGCCGAGCGAGACCCACGGGCTGCTGTAGAGGGACCTCTCGCCGTGCACGGTCCACTCCACGCGCAGGACGGTACGTGAGAGGCGCCCGCTCAGGCGGTGACCGGCTCCGGGATCACCGTGTCGGCCATCTCGATGGTGCGCTCGACCTCCTGGCGGCGCGCCTCCTGCTCGCGCTTCTCGGCGTCGATCGCCTCGGCCTGATCCTCGTCCTGCTTCATCAGCGCAGCGAGGTCGACGCCAGCCATGTCGAGCACTCCCATGTCGGCGTAGGCCTTCTGGACCTTCGGTCCCCAGAGCCCGATGTCCTTGACGCACGGGACGATCCGGCTGAACAGCAGCGACTGGAACATCTGGAAGTACTCCGACTGCTCGACCGACGCCATGCACTCGGCGACGTCGAAGCCGAGGTTGGCCCAGACCTCCTCCTGGCGGAAGCGGTTGCGCATCAGGTAGCAGCCCTCGACGACGAACTCCTCGCGCTCCTCGCGCTCCGCGCTGGACAGCTCGGCGTAGTAGTCCTTGAGTGCCAGGCGTCCGAAGGCCACGTGCCGGGCCTCGTCCTGCATCACGTAGGCCCGGATCTGCTTGGGCAGCGGCCGCTCGGTCATGTCACGCAGCAGGCCGAACGCGGCCAGGGCCAGCCCCTCGATGAGCACCTGCATCCCGAGGTACGGCATGTCCCAGCGGCTGTCGGACAGCGTGTCGTCGAGCAGCGCATTGAGGTGCTCGTTGATCGGGTACAGCAGCCCGACCTTCTCCTGCAGGAAGCGCGCGTAGGTCTCCGCGTGCCGGGCCTCGTCCATCGTCTGGGTGGCCGCGTAGAACTTCGCGTCGAGGTCGGGCACCGACTCCACGATCTTC
>JAOPWP010000103.1 GCA_025965615.1 Frankiales bacterium | reverse complement strand
CGGGCTTCGGCGTGACCGTCGCCCGGACGTCGAGGGCCGGCGACGCGAGACCGTTGCCCCGGATGAGCTGCAGCTGGTACGGGCCGGAGTTGCTACGCCCGAAGCGCCAGTAGTCCCCGTCGCTGCTCAGGCGCGTGATCAGCCAGAACTCGGTGCCCAGTGCCGGCACGGTGACGCTGACGGTCCCGCTGCGCAGTCCGCTCTCGACGGTGGCCAGGCCGTAGCCCTGGCCCGGAGACGCTGCGCTCTCCAGGACGGCTGGGGCGCCGTGGACCGTCGTCCAGGCGTGCCCTGTGTCGCCGGAGCCCCAGCCGCTGGCGGTGTCAGGGCGGGAGAAGCCGTCAGCGACAACGGTCCCCGGGTCGAGGTCGGTGCGCAGGAGGACCGAAGCCGTGGCGGCGTCGTCGGCCGGCGCCCCGTCGGCCCCCGACTGCGTCGCGGCGAGCCCCAGGGACACGGTGCCCTCGCGCAGTGGCGCTGTGGCTGCGAACGTGGCTGTCACCCCGGCGCCCGGGAGCAGGTCGCCGACGGGACAGCTGAGCTGTCCGGGGTGCACGGTGCACGGGCCCGCCGAGGTGCTCCCGGAGAGCGTCGTGACATCCGTGGGCACGGTCCACACCAGCGCCGCCGCGACGGCCGGGCCGACTCCGTTGTTCGTCACGAACGCGGTCGCCCGCAGGCTCCCCCCGGCGGGCACGGCGGCCGGAGCGTCAAGCGTGACGGACAGGTCAGGCGCGAGGGGCACCGGTGCGGCACGGAAGTCGTCGAAGCGGGCCGATCCGCTCTGCCAGGTCGACAGGCCGTGGCGGGTGGCGGTGGACAGGGAGGCGTCGGTGGTGCGGGCCGTCAGACGCCCGTTGACCGAGCAGGCCACCACCCCGCCGGTGCGGCACTCGAGCCGGTCGCCGGCAGCGGCTGCGAGGCTCGCCAGCACCTGCACGCCCGGTGTGGAGACGGCCCCGGAGCGGACGAGCTGCAACTGGTAAGCGCCCCCGCCCGCGCGTCCGAAGCGCCAGTAGTCGTCGTCGTCCTGCAGCCGCACGACCAGCCAGAACTCCGCGTCCGGCACGACGACGGTGACGTTCACGGCCGCGTCGGTTCGCGCGCCGTCCACGGAGGCCAGGCCGAAGCCGCCCTTGCCGACGGCCGTGCCGCCGTCGACGGCGAAGCCGCCGGCGTGCTCGGTCCAGGGCTGCCCTGACGTCGCCGTCCCGAGAGCGTTCGCGTCCGGCCGACCGAAGTCGTCTTGCACGGGCACGGGTTCGGCCGCCGAAGCCGGACCGGCCAGACCGGCAGCGAGCAGGGCCGCCGCGAGAGCGACCGAGAGCGCCCTCGCAAGACATCGGCGACGGTCCAGCACGATTGCCCCCCCGGGCCCCGCCCAACGGGTCAGAGCACCGACCCGGGACGGAGCATGACACACAACGGGGCCCCTGACGACAAGAAGTGACTCCGGTGCTCTTCCCCGTGAGTGGCCCCCTGCGAGGCCGGTCAGCGGCTGCGGTGCACCGCGGGCCACGGCTCGGCGTGCGCATGTGCCGGCGAGGCAGCCGGGGCGGTGCGGGCAGCCCCTGGTGGGTCGAGGTGCTCGACAGGAGCGAGGGGAAGTCCCGGTCGGACCAGGCCGTGCTGGACCTCGAGGTGGAGCAGCAGCTGGTCCTCGGGGAACCACCCTGCGCAGATGCTGCACGGGAGGTCGCGCTGATCCGACCGGGTCACGGGGACGCCCCCCTCATGCCGGCGCCCCAGAGCCTCTGCGACCAGAGCCGCCGCGACGGCCAGCAGCCCGCCCAGGACGAGAAGAGCGCCCGAGGCGCGGATCCGGCTGGTGTTCCGGGCGACCGGCTGGTCGGGCGGCTCGACGACCTCACTGGTCACCAGCGACCCGGCGGGGGCGCCTGCGGCTGTCTGCCGGTCGAGCAGGACGCGGTTCAGCTCGCCGATGACGGCGGTAGACGTCGCGATGGAGCCCTCGGAGGTGGGCGCTGTGCTCGAGATCGCGATGATCGGCGCCTGGGTCGTGGTGTCCACACCCACGGTGTAGGTCCCGGCGACGCCGAGGGTCTTCATGCGCGCGGCGTACTCAGGTGAGCTGACGACGTCGGTGATCACCTTTCCGGGCACGAACAGGGTGCCGTAGCCCAGGTACGGGTTCTTGCTCGCCAGCGCCTGGTCGGCACCGACCGGGAAGCGCAGCAGGACCGTGGCCCGGGTCTCGTACACCGGTTTCGACGACTGCCAGGACAAGGTCGCGAGGACGACCCCGAGCAGGAAGACCGGCAGGGACACCCGTCGCCGACGCACCAGCACGGTCATGAACGAGAGGAGGTCCACCGCGGGCGTCCCCTCGTCGGTGGCGTGGACGGTCCCGCCGACCCTATCCGGGCGGACTCGGCCCGTCTGTCGATCGCCGCAGCCGGTCGCTCGACGTCGCCGCCGGGAGGGACGAGCAGGCGCCGAGCCCAGCTGAGCTCCCGGCTGAGGCCCCCGGTGGTCCGCCAGAGCGCGCCGGCGCAGCCCAGCACCAGGAAGGTCAACCCGCTGATGATCGGGAACGCGAAGCCGTCGAAGGTCGCGAAGGAGAAGGCGGGCACGCAGAGCGCCGCCGCCAACGCCTGGCCGAGGTCGCGGGTGACGGCGTCGGCCGCGCGCAGGCGTGCGCCACGCGCCAGGCCGATCCCGACGAGGAACAGTGCGAGCAGGGCCGCCAGCCCGACGACACCCGTCTCGATCAGCTGTCCCAGGTACTGGTTGTCGAGCACCTGGTACTCGACGGGGTTGAAGGTGCCGAGGCCGCGACCGATCCACGCTCCCGCGGAGATGTACTCGCGCACCGCGGCGTAGTCATCGGTCCTGCCGGAGATGCTCGGATCGTTGCTGATGTTGGTGAACAGGGATCGGATCGTCCCGAGCAGGCCTGGGACGAGCAGCCTCATCATCACGATGAACAGGGGCGCGAACAGCAGGGCCCGGAACAGCTGCTCCCGCCGCCAGCCGAAGGCCAGGACGAGGGCGACCACGCCCAGTGCCAGGGTCCCCGAGCGGGACAGCGTCATGGGGATCGCGGAGGCGATGAGGATCGGCGGGACCCACTGGCGGGGCCTGTGCTTCCGGCCCGAGCTGAAGGCCTTGTGGAGGGCGATCGGCAGGAGCATGCAGAGCATCACGCTGAACTCGATCGGGTGGCTCGTCGTGCCGTTGACGCGGCGGAAGATCGAGCGCTGGGCGACAGTGGTGAAGTCCGTGTTCTCCGTGAGCCCCGGGAGGACGGAGTAGAACCGGGCGATGTCCACGCCGGTCGTGAACTGCAGGATCCCCACCCCCGCCACCACGGACCCCAGGACCACGAGCACGGACAGCAAGCGGTCGAGGCGCATCCGGTCGAGCCCGTCGGCAGCCAGGAGCGCGATGCCGCAGTAGCCGAGCAGCACCAGCAGAGCGCGATCGGCGCCACCTTGCTCGAGGACCGAGAGCACCCGGGTGTTGGCCGAGGCGTAGGAGGCCAGGGCGGAGGTGAGCAGCAGGGCGATGACCAGCCGGACGGGTTGCGGGCCAGCGGCCGGAACGTGCCTGGCGCCGCGCAGGGCGCGCCCGCCTGCCCACAGCAGGAGTGCCAGGTACCCCAGGATCCCGGCCGGCGTGCCGACGGCCCCCATCGGCGCGAACGTCAGCTGGGCCGGGATGAGCGTGAGCAGGGCGGCGTAGCTCGCGAGCACCGTGACCGGGGTGGCGCGTGGCCTCACACCCGACACGGGGACCGGCAGGCGGAGCCACGGCTGTGGCCCGGTCAGCCGCTGCCCGCCGAGGCTCATCCGCTGAGGTCGGGCAACGTCAGTCCGAGCAGTCGGGCGAAGTCCGCTGCCCGCGCGTCCCAGCCGTGTTCCGCCGCCACCGCGCGCCGCCGGGTGGCGGCGGTCTCGTCTGGCAGAGCCGACAGGGCAGCCGCGACCGCACGCGCGAAGCAGGCGGGGGTGTCGGCCATGGAGACGGCGTCTGCCGGGAGGCGATGCATGGCCGGGAGGCCCGTGACGACCGCGGGCCGCCCTGCTGCCAGGTACTCGAGCGTCTTGAGCGGGAAGCTGGCTCGGTTGAACGCCGTGTCGGCATACGGCACCAGGCCGACGTCCATCAACCGGAGGTAGCCGGGGAGCGCCTCGAAGGGCCGAGGACCCGTCCACTGGACGTTCGGGCGAGCCAGCAGCCCGGCGATCCGGTCAGGTGCGAAGGTGCTCTGACGCGGACCGACGAGCAGCACGGAGTGCCCGTCATCGGCCACCGCCTCGAGCAGCGCCAGGTCGATCCGGTTCGACAGGTGGCCGATGAAGCCGGCGATCGGTGGGGTCAGGACGACGTCCGTGGGCAGGACGGCGCCGTCAGTACCGGCGAACAGTTCGACGTCGCAGCCGTTCTCGACCACGTCGACCCTCGCGCCCTGGGTGCGCCACGACCGGGCGAGCTCCTCGCTGACGGCGATGGCGAGGTCTGCCTGGCGGAGCTGCTCCTGCTCCCTCCTCCGGAGCCAGTCGACCCCGACTCCCATGAGCTCAGCACCGGCGACGAAGTCGTCTGTGCCGTAGAGGATCCGGATCCGGGCCGGTACGGCGTCCAACCACGGGCTGAGGGACGCCACGACGACGACGTCCGTCGTCGTGCCCAGGCGCCTGACCGCAGCCCGGGCTGTTCGCCGCACGAGCTCGTTGGTCACGTGCCGCACCCCCTTGCGCTGGGGTGCGGGCGGTGCCACGGGGGTCAGGCGCAGCAGCCGCTCGTCCAGCCGCGTCAGGCGTGGGCGAAGCGCTTGCGCCCCGCCGGCGCGGACAGCGCGCAACGCCGACAGCGGCGGGTCGACGTACAGGACCGGCGCCCAGCGCGTCAGCCGTTCGGCGATGTGCTGGTCGGGGAAGCGGTTGCCGTCCCAGGCGGTCCCGCCGAAGAACACCACCAGACCCGACCAGTCACCTGACCGGCCGATGTCACCCGTGATCTCGAGAACCGCCATGTCGTCCACTCCCCCGAGCGGAGGGTATCCCTACGAAGGGTCGGTCGGGAGCCCGTTCCGGAGGACGCGCCCGTCACGCGTCAGGGGTACGGTGCGCGCCCGGAGGGAGCTGCTGTGGACCGTGCTGCACGACCGCTACGCGTCCTGTACAGCTTCCCCCTGAAGATCGGCGCCGGGCGCATCTGCTACACGGCGTGGGAGCAGGTCCGCGGGCTGCGCGGGGCGGGCGTGGAGGTGCACGTCGTCGCGGGGTCTGTCGCCCGGGCGATGCCTCTTGGCGTCACGGTGACCACGACGCTGGCGCGGGGTCGCGTACGACTGCCCTACCGCGTGCTCGGGATCCGGAACAGCTGCGCCCTGCACGACCGGCTCGTCGCGCGCATGCTGCCCGCCCTGGCCGACCAGGTCGACGTCGTGCACGCCTGGCCACTCGGTGCTGAGCGGACGCTGCGCGTGGCAGCGGACCTCGGCATCCCCACGGTGCTCGAACGTCCCAACGCGCACACGGCTCTCGCCTTCGAGGTGGTGGCAGCGGAGGCCGCGCGGATCGGCGTCCGCCTGCCTCGGGGGGCGGAGCACGCCTACGACGAGCGGGTCCTGCGCCGGGAGGAGCGGGAGTACGCGTGGGCGACCCGGCTGCTGTGCCCGTCCGAGTTCGTGGTGCGGAGCTTCGTCGATCGCGGCTTCGAGCGCTCGAGGCTGGTCAGGCACACCTACGGCTACGAGCCCGATCGCTTCAGTCCGGGAACGGAGCGGCCTGAGGGTCGTCCCTTCACCGTCGTGTTCGCCGGGTTCGCCGGCGTGCGCAAGGGGCTGCACCTGGCCCTCGACGCCTGGCTGGCCTCCCCGGCTTCACACACGGGGCGGTTCCTGATCGCAGGCGACATCCTGCCGGTCTACCGGGAGCACCTGGCGGGCCGCCTCGCCCACGGGAGCGTGCAGGTTCTGGGACACCGCGACGACCTGCCCGAACTGCTTGGCTCCAGCGACGTCCTCGTGCTGCCGAGCGTCGAGGA
>JAOPWP010000088.1 GCA_025965615.1 Frankiales bacterium | reverse complement strand
CGCCGGTGCGCGGCGGGTGCTCGCTCCGGACCTGCCGGGCCTGGGCGGCTCGACCTACTCCGGTCCCTACGACATCCCGGCCGTGGTCGGGCAGCTCGCAGCCCTGATCGAGGCCGAGGTGCCCGGGGGTCGCGTCGACGTCGTCGGGCACGACTGGGGCGGCTCGTTGGCCCTCGGGCTCGCGGGGCTGCGCCCGGACCTGGTCCGGCGGCTCGTCGTCGTGAGCGCGCCCTACCGCAAGGTGCCCCTGCTGCGCGCACCCCACGTCCCCGTCTTCGCCCTGCCGGTGGCTCCCGAGTTGCTGTTCCGCGTCGCAGGCCGGCGGGTCGTCGAGGCGATGCTCTCGATCGGCTGGAAGTCGGCGCAGCCCCTCGACGCCGAGCGCTGCGCCGAGTACACCGCCGCGTACTGCCAGCCCGCCCAGGTGACCGCGATGCTCGGCCTCTACCGCGCTGCCGCGCGCCCGCGCTTCGCCGCCCTCGTGCGCCGGCGCCCCGGGCCCGCAGCTCCCCGGATCCGGGCCGAGAAGGCCCTCGTGCTGTGGGGAGCGGCCGACCCGGTCCTGCCGATCGCCGTCGGGGAGGGCGTGGTGAGCGACCTCGGGGCCGACTGCGTCATGGTGACGGTCCCGGGGGCCGGGCACTTCGTCGTCGAGGAGGCGACCGAGGTCGTCATCCGCGTGCTTCAGGACTTCCTCGCCGATGACACGACCCCGAGGCAGCCCGAGGCGGCAGCCCCGCCGGAGAAGCCCGGCAAGGAGACGACCCCGATCGAGGCGCCGCCCGCCCCGCCGCCGGGCGACGTGGTGGCGCCCGGTCAGGTCTGAGCCGCAGCCTCCTGCGGCGTCGCCGCGACGACCGGGCGGAACAGGGCGAGGCTGAGGATCACGGCGCTCGGCACGAACGCGAGGCCGGCGAACTTCGCCGGCAGGGTGTAGAGGACCAGCAGCCACTGCACGAGGCACGCCGCCTGCAGGCCCCGTCGGTCGCTGCGCGCGTAGAGCAGCACGAGGGCAGCGACGAGGACGATCGCGGGCACCCCGACCACGACGTACTCGAAGGGCCGGTCGGCGGGGAACAGGTCGAGCAGGAACGCACCCCCGAGGTGCAGGCCGAGGGCCACCAGGACGAGTCCGGCGTCGATCAGGGCGGAACGGGAGGGCTTGGTGCCGAGGCCGGTCATGGGCCCATTGTGAACCCCCGTGTGGCCCTGCCTAGGGCGAGGTCGCCAGGTGTCGCGCGATGACCAGCCGCTGGATCTGGTTCGTGCCCTCGAAGATCTGCATCACCTTGGCCTCGCGCATGTACCGCTCGACCGGGAAGTCGCGGGTGTAGCCGTAGCCGCCGAGCACCTGGACGGCGTCGGTGGTCACCCTCATCGCGGCGTCCGACGCGACGAGCTTGGCGATGCTCGCCTCCCGGGCGTAGGGCATCCCGGCGTCGCGCCGGCGTGCCGCATCGAGGTAGCTCGCCCGAGCCGACTGGACGGCCGCGGCCATGTCCGCCAGCAGGAAGCCCAGCCCCTGGTGCTCCAGGATCGCCTTGCCGAAGGTCTGGCGCTCCCGGGCGTACGCCACCGCGTCGTCCAGCGCTCCCTGGGCGAGCCCGGTCGCGATGGCGGCGATGCCGAGGCGGCCGCCGTCGAGGGCGGCGAGCGCGATCGGGAGGCCCTGCCCCGGCTGGCCGATCATCCGGTCGGCGTCCACAGGCACGGACTCGAAGCGCATCGTGGCCGTCGCTGACCCCGTGAGGCCCATCTTGTCCTCGGGGCGGTCAGCCGTGAGCCCGGGGCTGTCGGCGGGGACCAGGAAGCACGAGATGCCCCGCGAGCGGGCCTCGCTCGTACGTGCCATCGTCGTGTAGAAGTCGGCGTGACCGCCGTGGGTGACCCAGGCCTTGGTGCCCGACAGCAGGTGACCCGAGTCCGTGGCGACCGCAGCGGTGCGCATGGCTGCCGGATCCGAGCCCGCGTCGGGCTCGGACAGGCAGTACGCCCCCAGCAGCTCGCCGGCCAGCATCTCGGGCAGCCACCTGTCCTGCTGCTCGGCGGTCCCGTAGACCGCCAGGGGAAAGCAGGTCAGCGCGTGCACGCTCACCCCGACGGCCACGCTCGCCCACCGGGCCCCGAGCTCCTCCAGGACCTGCAGCCACACCTCGTACGGCTGGCCGCCTCCGCCCTGGTCCTCGGGGTAGGGCAGGCCGAGCACCCCGGCGCGACCGAGGACGCGGAAGACCTCGCGAGGGAAGCGCTCGGCCCGCTCGTGCTCGGCGGCGACCGGGGCCAGCTCGCGGTCGGCGAGGTCGCGCACGAGGTCGAGCAGCTCGTAGGCCTCCGGCGTGGGGAGGAGCCGGGAGATCGTCACGCGCACACCGTAGGGCCGGCCGGCACGTCCCGCTGCCCCCCGGGTCGTCACAGGCCCCCATTAGGGTGCGGCGGGTGCCTGCACCTCGATGGTTCTCCGGTCGACGCGCTGCGCTGGTCGCGATGCTGCTGGTGCTCGCCGTGGTGGCCGGCGTGCTGGTCGTCGTCTCGCAGCGCCGCGCTGAGGCGCAGCGCCTCGATGCCCGGGCCCGGGCGGCCGCTGAGGCCTTCGCGGCGGCTGCCGGCCGAGGTGACCTCGCGCCCGCGCCCCTGGTCGACGCCGCTTCCGCCCAGGTGGAGCTGGCAGCCATGACGGTCGGCCTCGGCGCCCGGCCCGTCGTCGAGGTGCTGGCCGTGCGCCGGACCGAGCGCACGGGGTCGGCCGAGCTCCGGTGGACCTGGCCGTTCGGACCGCAGGGATGGACCTACACGAGCTCGTTGCCGCTGTCGGGTGTCGGAGACGCCGCCTGGTCGACGCGCTGGTCGCCGGACGTGCTCCACCCCGGTCTCGTCGTCGGTGACGTGCTGGCGGCCAAGCGCGTCGCGGCGCCCCGCGCCGACCTGCTGGGGCGCGACGGCGCCCCGATCGTGGGGCCCGCACCCGTCGTCGAGGTGGGTGTCCAGCCCTCGCGGACCGCCGATCCGGCTGGCCTGTCCCGCACCCTCGGCGACCTGCTCGACGTCGAGGCGACCTCCTTGGAGAAGCGCATCCGCGAGGCGGCCCCCGACGCCTTCGTCTCGGTCCTGGTCCTGCGGCGGAGCGAGTACGACCTGATCAGCGGGCAGCTCAAGCCCCTGCCAGGCACGGTCTTCCGCGAGTCCACCCGGCCGCTCGCGCCGACCCGCTCGTTCGCGCGGGCACTGATCGGCGCGTCCGGTCCCGCGACCGCCGAGCTCGTCGAGCAGTCCCAGGGCCGGTTGGCCGCGGGCGACGTGACCGGCCTGTCCGGGCTCCAGCGGACCTACGACGGGCGGCTGGGCGGCAAGGCCGGGGTGCGGGTCGAGAAGGTCAACGGCGCTGCTCGCAGCGAGCTGTTCGCCGTCCCACCCGCGGCCGGAGCGCCGGTGCAGGTCACGCTGGACGACGACGTGCAGGTCGCGGCGGACGCGGCCCTCGCGAGCACCGTCGGCGAGGCCGACGCGGCGTTGGTGGCGATCGACGTCGCGACCGGCGACCTGCTCGCCGTGGCCAACACCCCTGCCACGGGTGGCAACCGGGCCATGACCGGGCAGTACGCGCCCGGCTCCACCTTCAAGCCCGCGACCACCCTGGCGCTGCTCGGCACCGGGTTGCGTCCGGAGGAGGTCGTGGCCTGCCCTCCGACGGCGTCTGCCGACGGTCGGGCCTTCCGCAACTTCGAGGGCGGCGTCCTCGGGCCGGTGCCGTTCCGCACGGCCTTCGCGCAGTCGTGCAACACCGCCTTCGTCGGTCTGTCCGGACGCCTGGAGCCCCCTGCCCTGACGGCCGCAGCCGGGTCGCTGGGGCTCGGCGTGCCCTGGCAGGTGGGCACGGACGTCTTCGCCGGCAGCGTCCCCGTCCCGGCCACGCCGGTCGACCGGGCGGCCGCGACGATCGGCCAGGGCCGGACCCTCGCCAGCCCGGCGGCCATGGCGCAGTTCGTGGCGACGATCGCCCGCGGGTCGTGGAAGGCGCCGCGGCTCGTCCTCCAGCCCGCACCCGAGGGCCCGGCACCCGCCGCACCGTCCGCGGCCGACCCGGCTGCCCTCGCGACGCTGCGCGACCTCATGCGCCAGGTCGTCGTGGACGGCACCGCCAGCGCCCTCGCCGACGTGCCGGGAGGCCCGGTGCACGCCAAGACGGGCACTGCGGAGTTCGGCACCGACTCGCCGCCGAAGACCCACGCGTGGGTCATCGGCTTCCAGGGCGGGCTGGCCTTCGCGGTCCTCGTCGAGGGCGGCGCGAGCGGGGGCGCGGTGGCCGTCCCGGTCGCGGAGGCCTTCCTGCGGGGGCTGCCGCCCACCGCCCGGACGGCGCCCGTGGGCTGAGTTGCCCCGGTGGGCTGAGCCGCCCCGGTGGGCTGAGCCGCCCCGGCGGGTAGGGACGGGCGATGCGCCTCGTCCACGTCCCCGGTCTCGGCTTGGACGGCCGCTCGTCGGAGGCCCTCCGTCGGTGCCTGGGCTCCCGGGTCGAGTCGCGGGTCGTGCTGCTCCCTTCTCTCGGCCTCCGCCATGAGCCCCGGGACGGGCAGCTGAGCGTGGACGGGCTGGCGGACAGGCTGCTCGCTGCGCTGCCGCCGGACCCGGTGGTCCTGCTCGCGCACTCCCAGAGCTGCCAGGTCGCTGTCGCCGCTGCGGCCTCACGTCCGGCCGCCCTGGCCGCCCTGGTGCTCCTCGGTCCGACGATGGACCCCCGGGCCCGCCCGCTGCCGCTGCTGGCCGTCCGGTGGTTGCGCACTGCGGCCTGCGAGCCCGCGTGGCAGGTGCCGGTGCTCGTCCGGCAGTACGCGAGGACCGGACTGCGGTCGATGGCGAGCGGACTCAGGGCCGGCCTCGAGGACCGGATCGAGGAGCGGATCCCCGCGTTCGCCGGACCGGTCGTCGTGGTGCGCGGGAGCGAGGACCGGATCTGTCCGCGCGACTGGGCCGAGGCGCTCGCCGGTCGTGCCCAGCGCGGCCGGGTGGTGGAGGTCGACGGGGCCGGGCACATGGCGGTGCACACCCACCCGGCTCAGGTCGCCAGCGTCGCCTGGGACGTCGTCACCGCCGCTCGGGGGGCGCCCTAGCCGGCCGGTCAGGGCGGAGCCAGCCACCCGGTCAGGGCGGAGCCGTTCAGGGAGCGGGGCGGGCCCGCCTGCGTGCCGTCGCGCGGCGGGCGGCCCAGCGCGGCAGACGGGTGGGGGCTGCGGGGGCGGCAGC
>JAOPWP010000079.1 GCA_025965615.1 Frankiales bacterium | reverse complement strand
GTTGCTGCGTCGGCGCTTCCGGACGCAGGTCTGAGGGGCTGCTAGCCGTCCCGGCCGGTTCGAGGGCGGGCCGTCGCGAGGCCGTGCAGGACGAGGTCGACCGACAGGCCGCTCACCTCGACCTCGTCGGCCACCGTCCGCCCCGCCTCGACGACGTCGGCCACGCTCGAGGCGCCCCCCTCGCAGAGGGCTCGGGCGAGCAGCCCCTTGGTGTGCTTGTTGTCGTGGCTCACGACCGTGCGCGCCGACCCGGTCTGGCGGAGCACCCGCACCCGCACGGCTCCCGGTGCCCGGGCCAGGGAGGCGTAGGGACCGGAGCGCAGGTCGACGACCAGACCCTTGACGGCCTGCAGCTCCGGTTCGAGGGCCGGCCGCCAGGCGGACGCGAGCGAGCCCAGCCCCGGCAGGGACGTGCCCCCGGAGAACCGGTAGGCGGGGATCCGGTCCTGGGGGGACAGCAATCCGAACAGCGCGCTCGCGACGCGCAGCGAGCGGTTCGCCCGGCGCAGCCCGGAAGGGGACAGGGTGGCGTACGACAGGGCCTCGAAGACGACGCCGGTGTAGCGCTCGAGCGCGGGCCGGGTGCCCGACGTCAGGAGCCGCGCGTCCTGCTCGACGGCGGCGGGGGAGCAGCCGAGAGCGGCTTCGAGGGCCTGCGGGTGCTCCGCGGCCGCTCGGGCCAGGGCCTCGACCAGGCGGGCGCGGGTGGGGTTGAGCGCCGGGTGGGACAGCCGGGCCAGGTCGAGCGGGCGGCCCCTGCCACCGGAAGCCTTGCCCTCGGACGGCGGGAGCAGGATCAGCACCGGGCCACGCTAGCGGCGCCGGGGCCGGTGCTCCCCGCCGCCGATAGGCTGGCGACCCCCGACGGAAGGCCCTCCCGTGCTGCGCATGTCCACCCTGCTCCTGCGCACGCTGCGCGAGGACCCGGCGGACGCAGAGGTCCCGAGCCACCGCCTGCTCGTGCGCGCCGGCTACGTCCGGCGGGTCGCCCCTGGCGTCTACTCCTGGCTCCCGCTCGGCATGCGCATGCTGCACCGGGTGAGTGCGGTCGTGCGCGAGGAGATGGACGCCATCGGCGCGCAGGAGGTGCTGTTCCCCGCGCTGATCCCGCGCGAGCCCTACGAGGCCAGCGGACGGTGGACCGAGTACGGCGACCTGCTGTTCCGGCTGAAGGACCGTCGCGGCAACGACTACCTGCTCGGCCCCACGCACGAGGAGCTGTTCACCCTGATGGTCAAGGGCGAGTACTCCTCGTACAAGGACCTCCCCGTGATGCTCTACCAGGTCCAGACGAAGTACCGCGACGAGGCGCGTCCCCGGGCCGGCATCCTGCGCGGACGCGAGTTCGTCATGAAGGACAGCTACTCCTTCGACCTCGACGACGAGGGGCTGCAGCACTCCTACGACCTGCACCGGGCGGCCTACGTCCGGATCTTCGAGCGGCTCGGCATGGACTACCGGATCGTGTCCGCGGTCAGCGGGGCCATGGGCGGGAGCGCGTCGGAGGAGTTCCTGGCGCCTGCGCCCACCGGTGAGGACAGCTTCGTGTCGTGCACCTCGTGCGACTACGCCGCCAACACAGAGGCGGTCCAGCTCCGCGCCGCCGACCCGGTCGACCCGCAGAGCCAGCCGGCCATGCAGGTGCTGGACACACCGGACACGCCGACGATCGAGACCCTCGTCGCCGTCCTGGCCGAGCAGGGCCACGACATCCCCGCGAGCGGGACGCTCAAGAACGTCGTCGTGCTCCTGCGCCACCCCGACGGCAAGGTCGAGCCGCTCGTCGTCGGCGTGCCGGGGGACAGGGCCGTCGACCTCAAGCGGCTCGAGGCCAACGTCTCGCCGGCCGAGGTGCTGCCCTTCGAGGCGTTCGACCGCTATCCGGCCCTGGTCAAGGGCTACATCGGCCCGCAGGAGCTCGCGGCGAACAAGATCCGCTACGTCGTCGACCCGCTCGTCGTCCCCGGCAGCGCCTGGGCGACCGGCGCGAACGAGCAGGGCCGGCACGCGGTGAGCGTCGTTCGCGGTCGCGACTTCGAGCCGGTCGAGGTCGTGCCCGCCGCGGAGGTGCGGGCAGGCGACCCGTGTGGGCGCTGCGGCTCCCCGCTCGAGATCGGGCGCGGCATCGAGATCGGCCACATCTTCCAGCTCGGTCGCAAGTACGCCGACGCCTTCGGTCTCGACGTGCTCGGACCGCTCGGCAAGCCGGTCCGCGTGACGATGGGCTCCTACGGCATCGGCGTCTCGCGAGCGATCGCGGCGATCGCCGAGCAGACCTACGACGAGAAGGGACTCGTCTGGCCGCGCTCGGTGGCCCCGGCCGATGTGCACGTCGTCGGGGTCGGCAAGGGCGACCACCGGCCGACCGCTGAGCGGATCGCCGCCGAGCTCGAGGCGGCCGGGCTCACCGTGCTGCTCGACGACCGGCCGAAGGTCTCGCCCGGTGTCGCGTTCAAGGACGCCGAGCTGCTGGGCATCCCCACCACCGTCGTGATCGGCAAGAGCCTCGAGGACGGCCAGGTGGAGGTGCGGGACCGGCGTACGGGCGACGCGCGCCTGGTCGCCGTCGACGAAGCCGTGGCCTGCGTGCTCGCCGACGTGCGACCCGGGGGGAGCAGCTAGGTGCTGCTCCGCCTCCTGGGGGCGGCCCTGCTCCTGTTCGCCGCTGTCGACGTCTTCCTGACGGTGCTGCTGCCGTCGGCCCGGGGGGTCCTGTCCGGCATCTGGGCCGGCGGGCTGTGGCGGGTGGCGTCAGCGTTCCCCGGTGCGCTCAGGCACCGGCTGCGCCAGGCGGTCGGGCCGCTGAGCCTCGTCGCGACGATCGCCTCGTGGGTGGTCCTGCTCTGGGTCGCCTACGCCCTGCTCTACTTCCCCGACGTCGGGTCGCTCGGCTACTCCTCCGACGTGAAGTTCGAGGGGAGCGACTGGGTCGCCGCCCTCTACCTCAGCGGGACCATGCTGACGACGCTCGGCCTCGGTGACGTCGCTGCCCAGACCGACGGGCTCCGCATGCTCGCGGTGCTGGAGTCCGGTGCCGGGCTCGCCCTGTTCACCGTGTCCATCGGCTACCTCCCCGCCCTCTACACCGTGATCAGCGACCTGCGCACGTCGGCCGAGGCCGTCTCGGACCTGCGGGCGACCACACCCGACCGGGCGGCCCGACTGCTCTCGGAGGACGCCGGCATGACGCTCGAGTCGGTGCGCCGTGACGTCATCAGCGCGCGGCAGCACCTGCTCCGCTTCCCGGTCCTGCACCACTTCCACCCGCCGCACGGCCAGTCGGTGCTGGGGGTGGTGGAGGGTGCCACGATGCTCTGGGTCGTCGCCCGCTTCGGGCTGGCCGGCGAGCACCACGCAGGTGTCCGCCGCCAGGCCGAGGCGCTGGAGTTGGCGCTGTGCCGGCTGGTCGACGACGTGGCCCGCCACGTCGGGGACGCGGGGCACGGCCACGGGCTCGACGCGGCCCGGGACCAGGTGCAGACGGTCCGGGCGGCCGTCCGCGAGCTGGACGACTGGCAGCACGCCGACGACGAGGTGGACGGCGCGGCGCTGCACGACCTCGCCCGCACCAACGCGGTGATGACCCGCTACGCCCGGATGCACGGCTACGAGTTCCCGAGCACCGACGACGAGCAGCCCTCGCCGTGACGGCAGGCACTCCGGCCACGCTGCTGCTCTCTGAGGCCGGGGTGGCGCACTCGGTGCACTCCTACCAGGCCGGTCCGGGGGCCTACGGCGCCACGGCCGCGCAGGCCCTCGGTGTCGAGCCTGAGCGGATGCTCAAGACGCTCGTCGCCGAGGTGGACGGGCGCCTCGTGTGCGCGGTCGTCCCCGTCTCGGGCTCGCTCGACCTCAAGCTGCTGGCGCGCGCGCTGGGCGGCAAGCGCGCCGTCATGGCCGAGCCGTCAGCAGCCGAGCGCTCCAGCGGCTACGTCATCGGGGGGATCAGCCCGCTCGGCCAGCGAAGGCTGCTGCCCACCGCGATCGACCGTTCCGTTGAGGCCCACGACACGGTCCTGGTCAGCGCCGGCCGGCGGGGCCTGTCCGTGGAACTCGCCCCGGGTGAGCTGCTCCGCCTGACGGCCGCGGTGCTCGCCGACCTGGTCCGGGGGACGTCGTGAGCGAAGCGATCCGGGCGGTGCTGTTCGACTGGGGCGGCACCCTGGCCGAGCACGTGCCGGTGGACCTGCTCGACATGTGGCGCGCGGCCGCCCGCGTGCTGGCGCCCGAGGACCCGGAGCCCGTGGCGGCGGCGCTGCTGGCCGCCGAGCAGGAGTGGTGGGTGGCCTGCGTGCACGCAGGGGACCGCAGCGGGACCACCGAGGAGCTGGTCCGGTCGGTCGCGGCCGAGGCCCACCTCGACGTGACGGCAGCGCTGCGCGCCTACCACGACGCCTGGGACGTCACGGTCCGCCACGACCCGGCAGCCGTGCCTGTCCTCACGGCGCTGCGTGAGCGCGGTCTGCGTACCGGCCTGCTGTCGAACACGCACTGGCCCCGGGCGCTGCACGAGCAGTGGCTCGCCGGCGCGGGTCTGCTGCCCTTGCTGGACGTCCGGCTCTACACGAGCGACATGACCCACATGAAGCCCCATCCGGAGGCCTTCCGGGCGCTGCTCGACGCGGTCGGCGTGCCGCCCGAGCAGGCGGTCTTCGTCGGGGACCGGCTGCGCGACGACGTCTCCGGTGCGCAAGCGCTCGGCATGCGCACGGTGCACATGACCGGACGCCCCGTCGAGCACTGGGACGTCGTGCCCGACGCCGAGCTGGTGACGCTGGACGGGCTCGTCCAGCTGGTCGACGCCTGGTCCTGAACCGGTCCGGTCGGCGGGTGCTCAGCCCGTCCCGGGGAGCGCCACGGTGGTCGTCGGCCTCCCCTCGAGCAGCCGCCAGGTCGCGGCGCGAACGGCCGTCTCCTGGAGCCCGCCGACCGCGAGCGTGCGCAGCGCCCGGTCGTCGGTGCCCGCGACCAGGTCGCGCCAGCGCAGCGACAGCCCCTCCTCGAGCCGGACCGCCAGGGCGAGGGCGCTCTCCCGCGTCGGGGTCGCCACGTCGTAGCCGGCCGCCGGGGGAGCCGGGGCCTCCCCTGCCGCGCGGAGCAGCTCGACGAGCTGGTCGCGGCGGGCGCGGTGGCTGTCGTACGCCGTCAGGGCTGCCCGACGGGTCGCGTCGTCGAGGCGGGCGCCCAGAACCCCGTACCCGTAGACGGCGGCGTGCTCGGCCGAGAGCAGCGCGGCGAGCAGGGGCGCGCTCATGTCAACGCCACGGGGTGGCTCTGCTCGCTCGCGGACAGGGACGCCAGCAGCGCGGCGAGGTCCCGGTCCCGCGCGGAGACGGCGTCGGCGGCGTGCCGGGTCGCAGCGGCCCGCTCGGCAGCCGCGAGGGTGACCGGCGATCCCCCGGGAACGACCGTGGGCAGCGCCGCGAAGGACGGTCCGGCGGACGGGGTCGGGGACGGCCCGACCAGGGCCGCGAGGTGCTCCTCGTGGTGGGCCCGGAGCGGCGAGAGCCTCGGGGCGAGGCCGGGATCGGCGAGCAGCGCGGCGTCGTAGGCGAGCAGCAGCTCCCGTTCGCGCGCGGCCGCCGACTCCCGCAGGGCGTCGTCCGGGTCCGGCGGCGGCGGGACGGGCGGCGGAGCGGGGTCGGAGCAGCCGGCCAGCGCCGCGACCAGCGCTGCTCCGGCACTGCCGACAAGAAGGGCCCGGCGGGTCGGGCCCTCGGCGTCGCTCATCGGGCGAACCCTGCCACAGGCGGTCGGTACCGCAGGACCTGGCTCAGCCGAGCCGCAGGTGCTCGGCGATCGCGGCCGAGACCAGGGCGGCGGGCACCGTGGCCCGGGCGGTGGCGACCCGCAGGTCGGCCGCGGCCTGCGGACCGCCGCGGGCCGCGCCTGCCACGGCCTGCAGCTGCGCCTCGACCAACGGGGAGAGCTCCGCGGTGAGCCGGTCGACGGGCAGGCCCTGGACCGTCCCCGCGAACAGCCGCGCGATCTGCTCGGGGGTGTCGCGCGAGGCGCCGCCCAGGGGGTTCCCGGCCGCCACCTCGGCGGCGTGGGCCTCGATGCGTGACACGTGGGCCGACCAGGCCCGGCCGAACGGCTCAGCCGCCGCAGGGTAGGCGACGGCGAGCAGGCCGGTGAGCGCCCTTGCGTTGGCGTCGAGCGCGGCCCGGGCGCTCGCGGTCCCGGCCGACAGGCGCCCGCCTCGCCCGAGCTCGGTGGCCAGCCCCCCGCTGAGCTGCACGTGCTCGGTGAGCAGACCCGTGAGGTCTGCCCGCAGGGCGGCGGCGCGCGGGCCCGGCGCTGCGAGCCGACGCTGCTCGGCGATGGCGAGCGCCAGCACCCGGGCGGTCTCCCGGGCCCGGGTGGCGACGATCCGCAACCCCTCGTACGGCGCCTCGCCCGATGCCGGCAGCTGCCCGACCAGGTCCGGGAGCAGGCGCTCGCCCACGTCGCCGGGCGTCCAGGCCGGAACGGCCCGGCGGACCGCCGGCACGAGGTCGCGCTGCGCCAGCTCCAGCTCGGAGCGGGCCCGGCTCGCCTCCGGGCTCCCGGCGGCCCGGGCGTCGCGCGCCTGCAACTGGTCCACCCGCCGCAGCCCGGCCGCCACCCGCTCCCGGGCGTCTGCGTCGGGCCCTCCCAGCAGGTCTGCCAGCGCGAGGGACCCCTCGTCGAGCGACCCGCCGGCGGACGACGGGCGGTCACCCCTCGCCGCACTCCGTACCGCCGCCGTCGCGTAGACGCGCTCGACGAGGGCGGAGGTCAAGCCCGCCTGGAGCTCGGCGACCGGGCCGGAGCTGGCGGCCGCCCCGACGGCGGGTCGCGCGCCCGGCTGTCCGGAGGGCTGCGTGGCCGGAGGGCCCGAGCACGCGACGAGCACGGCCACGGCACCGACCAGGGCGGCGACCGCTGCGAACCCTGCTCGGCGTTCATGTCCGCCGCCGGGGGTCATGGGGGAGGTTCGCAGCAGCGGTCGCTCCGGATGGGCGGGGGCCGTCAGGGACTAGGCTCGCAGGTCTGGCCGGTCGCGATGCGTCCGCAGGAAGCCGACCGGACCCGACCACGACGATCGAAGGAGTGACCGCCCCATGACCGCCTCCGCGGCCCGCCTCTTCGAGCTCGCCTCCCCGGTCGTCACGGGGACCGGTCACGACCTCGAGGACATCAGCATCACGGCTGCCGGCAAGCGCAGCGTGGTCAGGGTCGTCGTCGACAAGGACGGTGGGGTCACCCTCGACGAGGTCGCCGACGTCTCGCGCGCCCTCGGCGAGGCGCTCGACGCCGCCGACGAGGCCGAGCCGGGTCTGCTCGGGACGTCGTACGTCCTCGAGGTGTCCTCTCCCGGGGTGGACCGGGCGCTGACCGAGCCGCGCCACTGGCGTCGGGGCGCCGCACGCCTCGTCGAGGTGACCCTGCGGCACGGCAAGCCCGTGACCGGTCGCATCGTCCGGGCCGACGACGACGGGGTGACCCTCGACGTCGACGGGGCGCACGTGGTCCTCGCCTACGCCGACGTCCTGCGCGGAGCGATCCAGGTCGAGTTCTCCCGCCCCTCCTCTGCCGAGGACGACGCCGACCCCCAGGACCCGGCATGAAGATCGACATGAACGTCCTGCGCGGTCTCGAGCGCGAGAAGGAGATCTCGTTCGACCTGGTCGTGAGCGCGATCGAGACCGCGTTGCTCGCGGCCTACCGCCACTCCGAGGGCGCACAGCCCTCCGCGCGGGTCGTGCTGGACCGCGCCAGCGGCGAGGTGGCGGTCCTGGCGCAGGAGCTGGCCGAGGACGGTTCCGTCGCCCGCGAGTGGGACGACACCCCCGAGGACTTCGGGCGGATCGCCGCGAGCACCGCCAAGCAGGTGATCGTCCAGCGCCTCCGCGAGGCTGAGAGCGCCCTGTCCTACGGCGAGTACGCCGGCCGCGAGGGCGACGTCGTCACCGGTCTCGTGCAGCAGTCTCCGCAGCGCCCGGGGGCCCCGACGAACCGCAACGTCATGGTCCTGCTGGGCAACGGCGAGAACGCCCTCGAGGCGGTGCTGCCACCGACCGAGCAGGTCCCCGGCGAGGTCTACGCGCACGGCAGTCGGCTCAAGTGCCGGGTGATCTCGGTCGGGCGGGGCCAGCGCGGGGCGTCCGTCACGCTCTCGCGCACCCATCCCGAGCTGGTCCGTGGGCTGTTCGCCCTCGAGGTGCCCGAGGTCGCCGACGGGTCGGTCGAGATCGCGGGCCTCGCTCGCGAGGCGGGGCACCGTACGAAGATCGCGGTGCGCTCGACCGTCGCCGGCCTCAACGCGAAGGGGGCCTGCATCGGGCCCGTCGGGTCCCGGGTGCGCGCCGTGACGACCGAGCTGCACGGCGAGAAGATCGACATCGTGGACTGGTCGGAGGACCCGGCGCGCTACGTCGCGAGCGCGCTGTCCCCGGCGCGGGTGAGCTCGGTCGAGGTGGTCGACCTCGTCCAGCGGTCGGCTCGCGTGGTCGTCCCGGACTACCAGCTGTCGCTTGCGATCGGCAAGGAAGGGCAGAACGCCCGCCTGGCCGCGCGGCTCACCGGGTGGCGGATCGACATCCACAGCGACCGCGAGGGCGCGGACGCTGCCGTCGAGGGCTCGTAGTCACCGACAGAAGCGCTGCCCCGCGCGAGCCGAGCGCGCTAGACTCCCCCCAGGCCCGCCGTCCGGGTCCGGAGCGCACCTGCGTGGGCTGCCGGGTCAAGGCGTCGAAGTCTTCCCTGCTGCGTGTCGTCGTGGTGCGGGACCAGGACGCCCTGTCCCTGGCCCCCGACCCCGCCGGGCGCCTGCCGGGGCGAGGCGCCTCCGTGCACCTCGACCTGCGGTGCCTCGACCTCGCCGAGAAGCGCCGAGCGTTCCCCCGGGCCCTGCGCCTGGCCGGACCGCTCGACGTGGGACCGGTGCGAGAACACGTCAGCCAGCACCTGCACCACCAGCACCTGCCCGACCAGAGCACCCATCCACCGTCCGACGAGAGCGGGTCGATCGCCTGATGAACGGCAACCGATGAGCACGTCTCGATGAAGACCGCCCGATGACCACAGCACCGAAGAGCACGCCCGTGCAGTAACGACCAGGCCAGGGAACGACCCGGGCCTTTCCCTCCACGAAGGAGAACAGTGCCCGGCAAAGCCCGCGTCCACGAGCTCGCCAGAGAGCTCGGGATGGAGAGCAAGAACGTCCTGTCCTGGCTGAAGGAGAACGGCGAGTTCGTCAAGTCCGCCTCCTCCACGGTCGAGGCCCCCGTCGCGCGCAAGCTGCGCGAGGCCTTCCCGGCCGCCCCCTCTGCCCCTGCCGCCCCCGCTGCCCCCGCCGCTCCGGCGGCGAAGGCGGC
>JAOPWP010000047.1 GCA_025965615.1 Frankiales bacterium | reverse complement strand
CACGATCACCGGGGCGAGGAGGAACAGCGCGCCGACCGCGACCCCGGCGAGCGCCACGGCGGCGATCGGCAGGAACCGAAGACTGCGCCAGGTCGCGGCGCTCACCGACGACCCGGCGAGCCGGCCGCTGAGCCGTGGCAGGAGGACGGGGGTCAGCGTGGCGAAGACCGAGCACACGAGCGCGACCGTCGACGTGGCGAAGCCCAGATAGCCGGTCTCGGGACCGCCGTCCATGGCGTTGGACACGAAGAAGACGGGGAACACGTAGAGGGCAGGCAGGGCGACGTCGCCCGGCACGCGGCCCAGGCCGTAGACGAGCACCGTGGACAGCCCCGGACGTGGCAGTTCCGTGGGTGCCGCCTCGTCCCGCTGCGGGGAACGGACGACCAGCGCCATCACGGCGACCGCGAGCGCCACCAGCACGGCCCCCTGGACCGCCAGGAAGAGATCGACCCGGCCGACCAGCAGGAAGGCGCCGATCGGCACCACACCCAGCCCCACCAGCGTGGACACGTTCGCCGCGGCCACGAGCCCGGTGCCCCAGAGAGCGGCCACGGCCAACGCCAGCAGGCAGATGCCCGCGAGCGCCACGAAGATGGTGCGTACCGGGCCGGCGCCGCCCGGGATGGCCAGCAGGGCGCCGATGTGCGGGGCCGCTGCCCAGCCGACGACACCCACAGCGGTGACCAGCCCCAGCAGGACCAGGAAGGCCTGCCGGCCCAGCCGGCCCGCGCCCGCGCCGGCACGCGGGAGATAGCGCTGCAGCGCGATGACCAGGCCGACCATCACCACGGGCTGCAGGGTGGAGATCACTCCTCGCGCGACCTGGTAGTACGTGAACCCGTCCGGGCCGGACCGGGCGGCGACCAGGTGGAACAGCGCCAGCCCCGAGACCAGCGTGAGCACCTCGACCACGTAGGTGGCGGCATAGTCGCGACCGAGCTTCCCGCGCCACCGCCAGGTCTCTGCTCGCTCGTTCGTGAGCAGCCGGGACACGTCCTCAGACCGCTCGCGGGTCGGCGGGCAGCTCACGGGCGATCAGCGCCTCCGCGGCGGAGGGCTGCAGCACCACCCGGACGGTCAGCCAGAGGATCCGCAGGTCGGTCCGCAGGCTGCGTCGCTCGACGTAGCGCAACCCGAGCGCGATCTTCCGCGGCCGGATCAGCTCGTCATAGGCGCGGTCGGGGTCGGTGTGCCCGGCGAGGATCTCCCCCTCGTTCCGGAAGAGGACCGACGACCAGTCGGTGATGCCGGGCCGCACGCTGAGCAACCGGCGCTCGTCCGCGGAGTAGCGAGCCACGTCGTCGGCGACCTGCGGACGGGGACCCACCAAGCTCATGTCGCCCCGCAGGACGTTGACGAACTGCGGCAACTCGTCGATCTTCCAGCGCCGGAGGAGCTTCCCGGCACGGGTCAGTCGCGGGTCGTCGGTGGCGGTCGAGCTGCCTCCGAGCGACCCGGCGTCGGTCACCATGCTGCGGAACTTCAGCATGCCGAACGGTCGGCCGTGCAGGCCGATACGTGTGCCGCGGTACAGGACGGGGCCGCCGTCCTCCGCCTTGATGCGGACCGCCGCCCACGCCCACACCGGAGCCCCCAGCAGCAGCACACCCGCGGCCGCCCCCGCGTCCACGGCGCGCTTCAGCACCGCATAGCCCCGGGATGCTCCGGAGTCGGAGCGCCCCGGCCGCGGTGAGTCGTGGGAAGTCACTGGACGCTGCCGCCGGTCAGGAGGCGCCGAAGAACCGGCGCACGCTCGAGGCGACGTACTCGACCTGCCAGTCCTCCAGCTCGACGTGCATGGGCAGGGAGAGGACACGCTGCGAAAGGCGCTCGGTGTTCGGCAGACTCCAGTGCGCGAGTCCGACACCGGGCTGCTTGTGCACGGGGGTCGGCCAGGAGACGAGGACCTCGATGCCGTCGTCCTGCAGGTGCTCGACGAGCCGGTCGCGGTCGTCGGTGGTGATGGCGTAGTTCTGGAAGACATCGAACCGGCGGGGGTCGTCGTCCGGACCGACCGGGCACTCGATGGCGTCGAGCCCCGCGAGCATCGCGGTGTACCCCCGGGCGATCTCCCGCCGCCGCTCGATCCAGGAGGGAAGCCGGCCCAACCGCCAGTCGAGGATGGCGGCCTGCAGGTTGTCCAGGCGGCAGTTGTAGCCCCACCCGTCCACGCCGCTCTTGGTCACCCGGCCGTGGTCGCGCAGCTGGTGGAGCCGTCGAGCCAGCTCGGGGTCATCGGTCAGCACGGCTCCGGCGTCGCCCAGCGCGCCGAGCATCTTGGCCGGATAGAAGGAGTACGCGCTGGCCAGACCGAAGGTGCCGGCCGTCCGTCCGTCGAAGGTGGCCCCCAGGGCCTGCGCCGCGTCCTCGATCACCACCGCGCCGACGGAATCGGCCGCCTTCTGCACGGCGTCCATGTCCACGGTCCGGCCGTTGAGGTGCACCGGGATGATGACCTTGGTGCGCTCCGTGACGGCCGCCGCCAACCCGTCCGTCTGCATCAGGTGGTCGTCACCGATGTCGACGAGGACCGGGGTCGCACCCCGGAGCACGAACGGGGACAGCGTGGCGATGAACGTGTGCGCCACGGTGACCACCTCGTCGCCCGGACCCACGTCCAGCGCGTGGGCGAGCAGACGCAGGCCGTCCGTGCAGTTGCTGACCCCTACCGCGTGCCCGGAACCGTTGAACGCGGCCAGATGGGCCTCGAAGTCGACCAGTTGCTGGCGCAGCATGAGGTCA
>JAOPWP010000038.1 GCA_025965615.1 Frankiales bacterium | reverse complement strand
AGCCAACGCCCGCAACACATGCGCCGACAGATCCGCCGAATGGACCCCCGCCAAACCCCCGTTGCGCTTACCAGTCGGCGTACGAACCGCCTCGACGATCACGGCGTCGCGCATGAAGGGCTCCTCGGCAGGCGGGATGTGCACGAACGTGCGCGAGTGTACGACGGCCCGGGTCGCGTGGCGGAGCCCCGGTGCGGGGATCGCGGGCCGGGGACCGTCAGCCGGCGAGGGCCGAGGTGCGCATGGCCACCGCCACGGCGAGCAGCGCGACCAGGACCGCCGCGCCGAGCAGCTGCAGCTGGGTGCGCCTGGGCCCGGCAGGCAGGTAGGCGAGCAGCGCGGCGACGGCCGCCCCGGTGAGGAGCCCACCGAGGTGAGCCCGCCAGTCGATGATCGGGACGGCGAAGCTGATCGCGAGGTTGACCGCGATCAGCGTGACGATGGGGCGGGTGTCGCTCCCGAGCCGGCGGGCCACGACGAAGTAGGCCCCGAACAACCCGTAGATCGCGCCCGACGCCCCGACCCCGAGTGCGCCGGGGTCGGAGATGAGGTACGACAGCGTCGAACCGCCGAGCGCCGACAGCAGGTAGAGCCCCAGGTAGCGCACCCGGCCGAGCCGCTGCTCGAGGGCGGGACCGAGCTGCGCGAGCGCCAGCATGTTGAAGACCAGGTGGAGCAGGTTGGCGTGCAGGAACGCGGCGGACAGCAACCGGAAGTACTGCCCGACGGCGACGCCCTCGACCGGACCGTCCTCGCTCAGCAGCACGGGGCCCGCGATGTTGCCGAACCTCAGCTGGAGCTCGCGCTCCCCGACGATCAGGCCCAGGACGTACAGCCCCACGCAGACGGCGAGCACGATCTGGGTGACCCGGCTGGAGTCGTCGGTGATCCGGCCGCCGAACGTCGTACGCGCTTCACGGACCGTCTTGGCGCCCTCGGCGACGCACTCCGGGCACTGGAAGCCGACCGAGGCCGCCCGCATGCAGTCGGGGCAGATCGGGCGGTCGCACCGGACGCACCGGACGTAGGTCTCGCGGTCCGGGTGCCGGTAGCAGACCGGTGCGGCCGCAGCCGCTCCGCCGTCGCCGCCGGCACCCGCACCGCCCGCCGAAGGGGGCTCGGTCAGCTGCCGGCCTCGATCTCGATCGACTCGATGACGACGTCGGTGCGGGGCCGGTCCATCGCTCCGACCGGGGTGGCCGCGATCTTGTCGACGACGTCGCGGCTGGCCTGGTCGGCGACCTCACCGAAGATCGTGTGCTTGCCCGTGAGGTGGGTGGTGTTCGCGACGGTGATGAAGAACTGCGACCCGTTCGTGCCGGGGCCGGCGTTGGCCATCGCGAGCAGGTAGGGCTTGGTGAAGGACAGCTCGGGGTGGCACTCGTCCTTGAACCGGTAGCCCGGCCCGCCGGTGCCGGTGCCGAGCGGGTCGCCGCCCTGGATCATGAAGCCGGCGATGACCCGGTGGAAGACCGTGCCGGCGTAGAGCGAGCCCTCGCCCTTCCGGCCGGTCTTGGGGTCGGTCCACTCCCCGGTCCCGTCGGACAGCCCGACGAAGTTCTGCACCGTCTTCGGGGCGTGATCGGGGAACAGCTTCACCCTGATCGGCCCGAGGCTGGTGGTGAGGGTGGCGTAGGTCTCGCTGGCCACGCGGCAGGCTCCTTCGCGGTGGTGGTGCAGGTGGGGGACAGTCGAGTCTTGCACGGTGCGGGCAGACCGCGACCGGGCACGTGACAGGCTGAGCCACCCTGCGAGGCAGGAGCGGGCAGAGGATTGACGGCGTACGGCGGGAGACGGCATGGGACGGCAGAGCACCTGGAGCACCGCCACCGGGCCGCTGGTCCGCCGATGGCCGTGGGCGCTCGGGGCGGCGGTCGTGGGGGCTGCTGCGGGAGGCGCCGTCGCAGCCGTCATCCGTCGGGTCGCAGGGGCGGACGCCCCTGACGCTCAAGAACCGAGCGAGCTCCAGGCCGTCGTCGACCGGCCTCCGGTCAGCGGCGACTGAGCCCCGCCGCGACCGCTCAGCGGGATGCCTCGACCGGCACGTCGAGGTCGACGACCACCGGCACCAGGTGGATCGTCTCGGGAGCGCGGGCCTGCGTCGTCCTGTTGCGGCCGCTGCGCTTGGAGACCAGGAGGGCGTCGTCGGCCACCTGCACCAGGGACTCGGCATCTGCGGCATGGTCCGGGAAGGTCGCGACCCCGGCGCTCGCTGTCAGCGGCGTCACCGCCGGAGCCCGCGCGATGGCGGCCCGCAGGCGCTCGGCGATGTCCATGCTCTGCAGATGGTCGCAGCCCGGGAGGATGACGGCGAACTCCTCACCGCCGTAGCGCGCCGGGGTGTCCAGGTCGCGGCAGACGATGGACAGGGCGGCCGCCACGTTGCGCAGGGCCTCGTCGCCGGCCGGGTGCCCGTAGCGGTCGTTGACGCCCTTGAAGCCGTCGAGGTCCAGGATCACCAGGCTCACCGGCTCGTCGCTGCGGGCCGAGCGGGCAAGCTCGCGCTCGAGCGAGAAGTCGAACGAGCGCCGGTTCGCGATCATCGTCAGGTCGTCCGTGGCAGCGAGCCGTTCGAGGTGCTCGACCCGCCAGAGCGTGCGCAGGGAGCGCGCGACGCAGCTGGCCGCCCGCTCCACCGTGGCGACCACCGAGGACACCCAGGCCAGGTCCCGGGTGCCCGGGGCCTGCAGCAGGAGCGCCCCGTAGCGCCGTCCGTCGTGGATCAGCGGCACGACGATCAGGTCCACCCCGCGCGGGAACAGCTGGGCCAGCCACGGCTCCCGCTCGGGGTCGAGGTCGCGCAGCAGCGCGCTCGAGCCGCTCTCGTGGGCGGCGACGACGACCGGGCTGTCGCAGCGGCCGGTGCGTGGTGTGGCCGCGCTCAGCCCGTGACTGGCCAGCACCGGCAGGCGACCGTCCTGGGCGGCCAGCAGCACGGCCCGCGGGAAGCCGAAGGCCCCGACGACCGCGTCCAGCAGCAGGCTCCCCGCGGCGGACGCCTCGGTGGCGCCGAGCAGCCTCTCGGCGAGAGTGAGCAGGGCCTCGACCGCGGCGGGGACCAGGGGCCCGCGGCGAGCCTGGTCAGGCACGACCTGCGTCATCGTCGCCCCCCCGGCCTGTGACCCCGTCCCGAGCCATGTGCAGTCTGACGCACCCCGCGGTGGGCTGCTGCACCCGAACGGGTCACGTCATTGCGGGCAAGTCACGCAGGGACGGACATCGCGCTGCCGCTCACCACCAGGGAGGGCGCGTGCTGTGGAGCCACGGGGACTCGAACCCCGAACCCCCGCCTTGCAAAGGCGGTGCTCTGCCAGTTGAGCTATGGCCCCTCGAACCGGGACGCGCAGCGTACGCGGCTAGCGCAGGTCGGGTGCTGCCGTCGCCTCGGTCCAGACGTGCTTGTCGGCGCGCCCGGAGTGGGACGCCCGGCGCAGCAGGGCGGCGACGACACCGATCAGGACGGCGAAGACGGCGGGACGGCGCACAGCACTCCTTCGACGGACGGTCGCCGGGGCCGTTGCTCCGGGGGTGGGCCTGGGAGGACTTGAACCTCCGGCCTCATCCTTATCAGGGATGCGCTCTAACCAGCTGAGCTACAGGCCCCGGATGTGCGAGGACACGAGGGGCGAGGCTACACGACCTGGGCCCCCGCCGGTGGACGGGCGGCCCGGACGCGGGGCTCAGCCGTCACGCTCGCCGAGCGTGAGCTCGATGCCCCCGGTCAGGGAGGCGCACAGGTTGTAGAGCACCGCACCGAGAGTGGCCAGCAGCGTCAGCAGCACGACGTTGACGGCCCCGAGGACGGCGGCGCCGCCCACGAGCCGGCTGGTCGTGAGCAGGGCCGCGGTCTCGCCGGTGACCTCCCCGACCAGCTCGTTGATCGAGGAGACGACACCGAGGGCGTCGAGCACGGTGAACAGGGCGAACACCGCCACGACCAGGGCGATGCCCATGAAGACCGACGCGAGCAGCGAGAACAGGAACACCGACCACGGGTCGATCCGCTTCAGCGCCAGCCTGGCCTGGCGGGTACGGCCGGCCTGCGGCTTGGTGGCACCGGGCCGATCGGCGTTCCCTCGTGCGACGGGCGGGCGCGGGGGGCCCGGGCGACGGACCCGACCGTCGTCGGCCACGGCCGGCTGCCGGGTGGTGGGGGGGCCGCCGGCGTCGTCGGTCACGGCAGCCTGCCGGGTGGTCGGCTGGCCGCCGTCGGACGGGCCTGCCGGCGCCTCGCTGCTGGACGCTCGCGCAGCGTGCTCCCTGCCGGGGACCGTCCGGGCCGGGTCGGGCCTGGTGGGGGCCACCCGGTCCGGGGCCGCCACCCGGTCCGCCGGGCTCCTGTCGGGGGCCACCCGGGGCGGGGCTGAGCGGGCTGGGGCGGAGGGAGAGCTGTCCGGTACCTGGGGGGCGGTCATGCCGGTCCCTCCTCGTCCTCGCTCGCGACGGCGTCGGTCGCCACGCGGTCGGTCTGTTGCGACTCGACGTCCTGGGGTGCGGCGTCGTCACCGAGGACCCCGGTGGCGTCGAGGCCAGGATCGGCAGTGCCGCCGTCCACCCTCTCATCCGGACCCGCCGGCTCGACGGGGGCTCCCCCGTCGGTCGCCTCGATCTCGGCCTCGACCTCCGCCGCGGCCTCGCCGTTGTGCGCCACCGCCACCACGCTCGTCCCGGAGTCCAGCGACACCAGCTTGACCCCGCCCGTGGCGCGCGACAGGTAGCGCAGCGGCGCGACCGACATCCGGATGACCACGCCGGCACTGGTGATGGCGAAGATCTCGTCGGCCTCCGAGACGATCAGCGCGCCGACCAGCTGGCCCCGCTTCTCCTCGATGTGCGCGGTGAGCACTCCCTGTCCCCCACGCCCCTGGCGCTTGTACTTCTCCAGCTTGGTGCGCTTGCCGAACCCGCCGTCGGTGACGACGAGCAGGCCGGCCTCGTCGTCGCGGGCGACCTGCATGGCGAGCAGCTCGTCACCCTCGGCCAGGCGCATGCCCATGACCCCTGAGGTGGCCCGGCCCATCGGACGCAGCGCCTCGTCGTCGGCCAGGAACCGGATCGACTTGGCCTGCTTGCTGACCAGCAGCAGGTCGTCCTCGGGCCCGATGAGAGCAGCAGCGATGAGCTCGTCGTCCTCGCGCAGGTTGAGCGCGATCAGCCCGCTGGAGCGTCCGTTGTCGTACTCGGTCAGGGCGGTCTTCTTGACCAGGCCCTTGCGGGTGGCCAGCACCAGGTAGGGAGCGGCCGCGTAGTCGCGCAGGGCGATGACCTGCGCGATCCGCTCGTCGGGCTGGAAGGCCAGCAGGTTCGCGACGTGCTGGCCGCGGCCGTTGCGGTTGGCCTCGGGGAGTTCGTGCGCCTTGACCCGGTAGACCCGGCCCTTGTCGGTGAAGAACAGCAGCCAGTGGTGGGTCGTCGTGACGAAGAACCGCTCGACGATGTCGTCCTGCTTGAGGCTGGCCCCCTGCACGCCGCGCCCGCCGCGTCGCTGCGCCCGGTAGAGGTCGGTCTTGGTGCGCTTGGCGTAGCCGCCGCGCGTCACCGTCACGACGACGTCCTCCTGGGCGATGAGGTCCTCGGCGCTCATGTCGCCCTCGAAGGCGATGATGCGCGTACGACGCTCGTCGCCGTAGCGGACCACGATCTCGCCCAGCTCCTCGCCGATGATCCGGCGCTGGCGAGCCGGGTCCGCGAGGATCGCCTGCAGGTCGGCGATCTCCCGCTCGCGCTCGGCGAGCTCGTCGAAGATCCGCTGGCGCTCGAGCGCGGCGAGCCGTCGCAGCTGCATCTCGAGGATCGCGTTGGCCTGGAGCTCGTCGATGTCGAGCAGCTCCATGAGCTCGCTGCGAGCAGCATCGGCGCTCGCGCTGGCCCGGATCAGGGCGATGACCTCGTCGAGGCGGTCGAGCGCCTTGCCCAGCGCACGCAGGACGTGCGCGCGCTCCTCGGCCTTGCGCAGCTGCCAGCGGGTCCGCCGGACGATGACGTCCACCTGGTGCGCCACGTAGTGGCGCACGAACTGGTCGAGCCGCAGGGTCTTCGGGACGCCGTCGACGATCGCCAGCATGTTGCAGCCGAAGGTGTACTGCAGCTGGGTGTGCTTGTAGAGGTTGTTCAGGACGACCTTGGCGATCGCATCGCGCTTGAGCACGATGACGAGACGCTGGCCGAGGCGCTGGCTGCCCTCGTCCCGCACGTCCGCGATGCCGCCGATCTTGCCGTCCCTCACCAGGTCGGCGATCGACTCGGCCAGGTTGTCCGGGTTGACCTGGTACGGGAGCTCGCTGACCACCAGGATGGTGCGACCCTTGGCGTCCTCGTCGACCTCGACCACGGCCCGCATGCGGACCGAGCCGCGGCCGGTGCGGTAGGCCTCGGCGATGCCGTCACGCCCGACGATGAGCCCGCCGGTCGGGAAGTCCGGCCCCTGCACCCGCTCCAGCAGCGCGTCGAGCAGCGCCTCGTCGCCCGCGTCGGGGTTGTCGAGGAACCACTGGACCCCAGCGGCGACCTCACGCAGGTTGTGCGGCGGGATGTTGGTCGCCATGCCGACCGCGATCCCGGACGACCCGTTGACCAGCAGGTTCGGGATCCGGCTCGGCAGGATCGTCGGCTCCTGCGACCGGCCGTCGTAGTTCGGGGTGAAGTCGACGGTCTCCTGGTCGATCTCGCGCAGCATCTCCATGGCGAGCGGGGCGAGCCGGCACTCGGTGTACCTCATCGCCGCGGCAGGGTCGTTGCCTGGCGACCCGAAGTTTCCGTTGCCGTCGACCAGCGGGTAGCGCAGGGACCAGGGCTGGGCCAGCCGGACGACGGTGTCGTAGATCGAGGTGTCGCCGTGGGGGTGGTAGTTGCCCATCACGTCGCCGACGACGCGGGCGCACTTGAAGTAGCCGCGGTCGGGGCGGTAGCCGCCGTCGTACATGGCGTAGAGGACGCGGCGGTGCACCGGCTTCAGGCCGTCGCGGACGTCCGGAAGGGCCCGCCCCACGATGACCGACATCGCGTAGTCGAGGTAGGAGCGCTGCATCTCGACTTCGATGCCGACCGGCTCGACGCGGTCTCCCGCCGGCGGCGGTGGGGGCAGGACCTCGGTCATCGGGCGTCCTCCGGCTCGGGGGTCCTACGGGGTTCCACGTGGAACATGCTCACCAACAGGCGCATCAGATGTCGAGGAAGCGCACGTCGCGGGCGTTGCGCTGGATGAAGGAGCGCCGGGCCTCGACGTCCTCGCCCATCAGCGTCGAGAACAGCTCGTCGGCTGTGGCAGCGTCGTCGAGGGTGACCTGCAGCAGGACCCGCTGAGCCGGGTCCATCGTGGTCGACCACAGCTCGTCGGCGTTCATCTCGCCGAGGCCCTTGAAGCGCTGCACGGCCTCGCCGGTCTTCGGCAGCTTCTTGCCGGCTGCCTGGCCGGCCGAGATGAGGCCGTCGCGCTCCCGGTCGGAGTAGGCGTACATGATCTCGCCGCCGTTCCACTTGATCTTGTAGCGCGGCGGCTGGGCGAGGTAGACGTAGCCGCCCTCGACCAGCGGCCGCATGAAGCGGAAGAGCAGCGTCAGCAGCAGGGTCCGGATGTGCTGCCCGTCGACGTCGGCGTCGGCCATCAGCACCACCTTGTGGTAGCGCAGCTTGCTCACGTCGAACTCGTCGTGGATGCCGCAGCCCAGGGCCGTGATCATGGCCTGGACCTCGTTGTTGTTGAGGACCCGGTCGATCCGCGCCTTCTCGACGTTGAGGATCTTGCCGCGGATCGGGAGGATGGCCTGGAACTTGACCTCCCGGCCCCCCTTCGCCGAGCCGCCGGCGGAGTCGCCCTCCACCACGTAGATCTCGGACTCGCGCGGGTCGGTCGACTGGCAGTCGGCGAGCTTGCCGGGCAGGGACGAGGACTCGAGCAGCCCCTTGCGCCGGGTGAGCTCCCGGGCCTGCCGGGCGGCCAGCCGGGCCCGGGCGGCCTGCGTGGCCTTCATGACGATCATCTTGCCGTCGGCGGGATTGCGGTCGAACCAGTCCTTGAGCCACTCGCGGGTCGCCTTCTGCACGAAGGTCTTGGCCTCGGAGTTGCCCAGCTTGGTCTTCGTCTGGCCCTCGAACTGGGGGTCGGCGAGCTTGAGGCTGATGATCGCCGTGAGCCCCTCGCGGATGTCGCTGCCCTCGAGATTGGTGTCCTTCTCCTTGATGTGCCCCTTGCTGCGGGCCCAGTCGTTGAAGGTGGTCGTCAGGGCCGTGCGGAAGCCCTCCTCGTGGGTGCCGCCCTCGGCCGTGTTGATCGTGTTGGCGAAGGTGTAGACCGACTCGGAGTAGGAGTCGTTCCACTGCATCGCCACCTCGACCGACATCCGCATTCCGGCGGTCGTCTCGTCGGAGAAGCCGACGACGTTGGTGTGCTCCGGCGTCTTGCTCGCGTTGAGGTGGCGGACGTAGTCCTCGAGGCCGCCCGGGTAGTGGAAGACCGACTCGACCGGCTCGTCGTCACGCTCGTCCCGCAGCGTGATGGACAGGCCCTTG
>JAOPWP010000022.1 GCA_025965615.1 Frankiales bacterium | reverse complement strand
GAGCGAGCTCGGCGAGTCCGCCGAAGTTGGTCTCGAAGCCCCAGATGCGCTGCTGCGGGTCCATCATCGAGTCGTCGTGGCCCTGGTGGTCCTCGAGCTCGACGGACAGGCAGTGGGCGACCACCTTGTCGCCGGCCTTCCACTTGGTCACGCCGGGGCCGACCGCCAGCACCACGCCGGACAGGTCGGAGCCCACGACGTGGTACGGCAGGTCGTGCCGCTTGGTGAGCTCGGAGAGCCGGCCGTAGCGCTCGAGGAAGCCGAAGGTCGAGACCGGCTCGAAGATCGAGGTCCACACGGTGTTGAAGTTCACCGACGACGCCATGACGGCGACGATCGCCTCACCCGGGCCCAGCTCGGGGGTGGCCACCTCGTCGAGGTGCAGGCTCTTGCGAGGGTCCTTGTCGCGAGCGGCCAGCCCCTCGAACATGCCCTGCTCGTCCTTGCGGACCACCACGCCCCGGTAGCTCTCCGGGACCTTCAAGCCCTGGAGGGCCGCGGGGTCACCGGTCTGGACGGCGGCGAGGATGTCCTTCAAGGTCGCTCCTGGGCTCGTGCGCTGGGGGTGGCGCCGACGAACCTACCGAGGCCCTTCCGGGCGTCGTCACCCGCCCGGTCGGCCCCGGCCCCCGGCCGTCCGCGCAGGGGGGATCACTGCGTCCGACACCGGCGTGGCGACGCAGCGATCACCCGCGGGGACGGCCTGGGAGGTGCTGGGGTCAGTGGCCCATGCCGTCCGGGCCGGGCTCGACCAGCTCGACGAGGACCCCGCCCGCGCTCTTGGGGTGCACGAAGTTGACCCGGCTGCCCGCGGTGCCCTTCTTGGGCTCGTCGTACAGCAGTCGCATCCCCTGGCTGCGCAGGTGGGCGCAGACCTCGTCGATCGAGGTGACCCGGTAGGCCATCTGCTGGATGCCGGGCCCGTTCTTGTCGAGGAACCGGCCGATCGTGCTGTCCGGTGACAGCGGTGCGAGCAGCTGCAGGTAGCTCCCGGACGTGCCCACCTCGAGCATCGCCTCGCGAACGCCCTGCTCCTCGTTGACCTCGGTGTGCACGCAGCGCATGCCGAAGCTCTTCTCGTACATCTCGATGGCGGCGTCGAGGTCGGCGACGGCGATGCCGACGTGGTCGATGCCCACGACGTGGGACGGGGGGACCTGCACGGAGGCTCCTGGGGAGAGGGGGAGTGCGCGGGATAAAGTTCTCGCAACATCGTCGCAGCAGTCCCGCCAGCCGAACCCAGGAGTCCCCGTGGCCACAGACCGCACCGTCCTCGTCGCCGGAGCCCGCACGCCGATCGGCAAGCTCTCCGGGGGGTTGAAGGACTTCACGGCCATGGACCTCGGCGGCTTCGCGATCGCGGCCGCTCTGGAGCGGGCGGGGATCGCGGGCGACGCCGTCGACTACGTGATCATGGGCCAGGTGCTCCAGGCGGGTCAGGGCCAGATCACGGCCCGCCAGGCGGCGGTCAAGGGCGGCATCCCGATGAGCGTCCCGGCCCTCACCATCAACAAGGTCTGCCTGTCCGGCCTGGGTGCGATCGCGATGGCCGACCAGCTCATCCGGGCAGGCGAGTTCGAGGTGGTCGTCGCCGGTGGCATGGAGTCCATGACGCAGGCGCCCTACCTGCTCCCCAAGGCTCGTGGCGGCTACCGCTACGGCAACGCCGAGATCATCGACGCGACCTTCCACGACGGCCTGTTCGACGCCTTCGACAAGATGGCCATGGGTGAGGCCACCGAGAAGTACAACGACGCCTTCGGCTTCTCCCGCGAGGAGCAGGACGAGTACGCCGCGAGGAGCCACGAGCTCGCCGCCGCCGCCATCAAGCAGGGCCGCTTCGCCGACGAGATCGTCCCCGTGTCGATCCCCCAGCGCAAGGGCGAGCCCGTGCTGTTCAGCGAGGACGAGGGCGTGCGGCCCGGCACCACGGGTGAGTCGCTCGGCAAGCTGAAGCCGGCCTTCCGCAAGGACGGCACGATCACCGCCGGCAACGCCTCGCAGATCTCCGACGGCGCAGCCGCCGTCGTCGTGATGACGCGGGCGAAGGCCGAGCAGCTGGGGGTGACCGACCGGATCCTGGCCGAGATCGGGGCGCACGGCGTCGTCGCCGGGCCGGACAACAGCCTGCAGCTCCAGCCGGCCAACGCGATCCGGGCGGCCGTGGCCAAGAGCGACGTCTCGCTCGAGGACCTGAAGGCGATCGAGGTCAACGAGGCCTTCGCGGCCGTCGGGCTGGCCTCGCAGAAGGACCTGGGACTCGGCAACGACGTCTTCAACCCCAACGGCGGTGCCATCGCCCTCGGGCACCCCATCGGGGCCTCGGGCGCCCGGCTGGCGCTCACCGTCATCCACGAGCTCAAGCGGCGCGGTGGCGGCGCGGGCGCGGCTGCCCTGTGCGGCGGCGGCGGCCAGGGCGACGCCCTGATCTTCCACGTCTGAGTGCCCCGAGCCTCCCGGGTCGCGCCATGACGACGGCCCGGTCGCGGCGCGTCCTCGACGTGCCCCTGCTGGTCGAGCAGGCCAGTGGCGACGACCCGGCGCACCGCGCCCGCGCCGTCGCCCGCCTGATCAGCCTGGTCGAGGACGCGAGTCCCGCACTCCGTGAGGTCATGGCCCTGCTCGCGCCGCTCGCCGGCCACGCGCGGGTCGTCGGGCTGACCGGTTCGCCGGGCGTGGGCAAGTCGACGTCGACGAACGCCCTGGTCGCGGCCTACCGCAGGCGCGGCATGCGGGTGGGCGTCCTCGCCATCGACCCGAGCTCCCCCTTCTCCGGGGGAGCCCTGCTGGGCGACCGGGTGCGCATGCAGGACCACGCCACCGACGACGGCGTCTTCATCCGGTCGATGGCCTCGCGCGGCCACCTGGGCGGTCTGTCCTGGGCCACCCCGCAGGCCCTGCGGGTGCTGTCGGCCGCGGGCTGCGACGTGGTCCTGATC
>JAOPWP010000228.1 GCA_025965615.1 Frankiales bacterium | reverse complement strand
ACATCGATGACCGCCGAGCAGCTCGCTGCGCTCCGGAGCATCGCCGGGGTCGAGACCGTCGCGCTGCTCGACGCCGGAGCCGTGTCACTCGCCGGAGCGCCGACCCGGTTGCTGGGCGTCGACCCCTCGTCCTTCCGCTCGTTCACCCCGCAGGACACGGCCGCCTCCGACGAGCTCTGGCAGTCCGTGGCGCGAGGGGAGCTCGCTGCCTCGTTCAGCCTGGTACGCGCCCGGCAGCTGCCGCTCGGAGGCTCCGTCCCGCTCGCCGGCGAGGGCGGCGCGGCCCGGGACGGGCGGATCGGCGCGCACGCCGCCTTCGGGCTTCCCGGGGTCGAGGTGGTGACCGACCAGCCCACGGCCCGCCGGCTCGGCGTCGTGCCGCAGAGCGCCGCCCTGCTCAGCGCCCCGGCGGCTCAGGTCGCGGACCTGGCGCAGGCCGTCAAGGCGGTCCTCGGACCGCAGGCCAGCGTGGACGTCCTGCGGCCGGCCGTGTCGCGCCCCGCAGCCGGCAGGCCGAAGAGCTACCGCGACCTCTACATCGACTCCGCCCGTTACTGCCCGGGTCTGTCGTGGACCGTGCTCGCCGCCATCGGCCAGGTCGAGAGCGGTCACGGCCGGGAGCTCGGCCCCTCGAGCGCGGGGGCGCTCGGCCCGATGCAGTTCCTCCCGAGCACGTGGGCGGCGTACGGGCTGGACGGCGACGGCGACGGCACCGCCGACATCATGAACCCGCACGACGCGGTCCCCTCCGCCGCGGGATACCTCTGCCGCTCGGGGGCGGGCCGCGGTCCGGACGGCCTCTACGACGCGATCTTCGCCTACAACCACGCCGACTGGTACGTCCGCAAGGTCCTCGACATCGCGGCGCAGTACCGCTGAGGCGGCAGGCTCATCCGCCCCACAGGGACGTGCGCAGGCGCTCGTGCAGGTCGCTGCGTGCCTCGAGGCGAGCTCGGGTCGACGCGGCCGCCGTCGCGACCACGTCGGCGGCGCGCCCGCCGGCCATGGGGTTGAGGCCCATGGCCTCGAGGTCCTGCTCGCCCGGCTGGAAGACGACGACGTCACTGCCGGCCCGTCGCAGCCGGCGCACCTCGTGGGCCAGGTAGCGGCGCACGGCCAGGCGCAGGCCGACGTCGGCCCGGGGCCGCAGCACGCCCGTCATCGGCGAGCTGATCAGGACGAGAGCGGGGCGCTCGCGCAGGACGACGTCGGCGTTGGTCGGCGAGTGGGCGCCACCGTCGACGTAGGCATCGCCGTCGATCTGCACCGGGGTGAAGAAGCCGGGGATGGCGCAGGACGCGGACACAGCCGTGCCGACGTCCACCCGCGGCGCACCCGGCGTCCCGAAGACCACGCGGCGTCCGTCCCGCGCTCGCACGGCGCACAGCCGCAGGTCCCGGTCCGGCCACTGGTCTGCGTGGAGGGCGTGCACGGCCCGCCGGATGCCGGAGGTGCCGAGGCGCCCCGCCGGGAGCAGCCCGGACGCGACGGCACCAGCGCGTACCCCGAAGGGCCACCGGGCGGCCGCGAGCAGCACCTCGGGGGCGAGCGGGCCACGGGCCTGCGGTACGGGAGCGCGGTCGGGCATCCGCAGGCGCGGGGAGGAGGACGGGCGCGGGCTGCGTCCCCGGGTGGTGGACCGTCCCCCGAGCACGTCGGCCCGCAGCTCGGCGGCCGACAGGCCGGCGGCCAGGCCGCTGGCCACCAGCGAGCCGGCAGAGGTGCCGACGAGGATGTCCGCCCGCCTGGCGTCGACCCCGGCGACCTCGGCGAGCGCGGTCAGGACACCCAGGTGGAACGCCTGGCCGAGCAGCCCCCCGGCCCCGAGGACCACCGCGGTGCCCGTCGGCGGCAGGTCCCGAGAGCGGCTCATGAGCCGGGGAGCAGGACGACCTTGCCGGTCGTCCCCCGATCGCCGAGCCGGGCCAGAGCGGCCGGGGCCTCCGACAGGGGCAGCTCGGCGCCGATCAGCGGGTCCACCAGCCCTTGCTCCCACAGCGCCATCAGGGCCGCATGGGTGTCCGGGATGACGCGGGGCTCCCGCGTGCGGTACAGCCCCCAGTGGAGTCCGACCACGGAGTAGTTCTTCACCAGGGCGTGGTTGGTGGGCGCGTCCGCGATGCGCCCGCCTGCGAAGCCCACGACCACGATCCTGCCCTCGAAGGCGATGCACTTGCGGCTCTTGTCGAAGGTGCTCCCGCCGACCGAGTCGTAGATGACGTCGGCTCCGCGCCCCTCCGTGACGTCCTTGACCACCTGCACGAAGTCATCGGCCAGGTAGTCGATCGCGACGTCGGCGCCGAGCTGCTCGCAGATCCGGACCTTCTCGGGCCCCCCGGCAGTGGCGAGGACGCGCGCTCCGGCGGCCTTGCCGAGCTGGATGGCCGCGCTCCCCACGCCGCCGGCACCGGCGTGCACGAGCAGGGTTTCGCCCGCCTGCAGCTGCCCGCGGCGGTGCAGCCCGACGTAACCGGTCTGGTAGGTGACGAGCATGCCGGCCGCCGTCGCTGCCGGCATCGCGTCCGGGATCGGCAGCGCGGCCGCCTCGGCGACCGCGACCTGCTCGGCCAGCCCACCTCCGGGCAGCGTCGGGGAGGCGAGGACGCGCTCGCCGGCCCGGGGCCCGTCGAGAACGGTCCCGCACACCTCGAGCCCCGGCGTGAACGGCAGCGGTGGCTTCTCCTGGTACTGGCCCCGGCACAGGAGCACGTCGGGGAAGTTCAGGGCGACCGCGTCCACCCGCAGGCGCAGCAGGCCGGCGTGCAGCTCGGGATCGGGGACCTCCTCCCACCGCAGGACGTCCTGGGGCTCGCCGAGCTCGTGCACCTGCCAGGCCCTCACGCGCTGCCCCACCCGCTCGTCGCCTGCAGGACGGCCTCCTCGAGGGCCTCGGTCCGCAGGTGCGTCCCGGCCCCGTAGGCAGGGTCGCGGACCATGTCGCTGAAGGCCTGCCTCGACGGGTAGCGCACCAGCAGCACGGCGTCCCAGCTCTGACCCGGCTCCGCTACGAGGGCCGTCGACCCGTCGCCCAGGTAGAGCACCTCGGCTCCGTGCGGCGCGGCCGTACGCCGGAAGTGCTCCAGGTACTCCGCGTAGCGGGCCCGGCCGCCGTCGGGGCGGAACCGCAGGAGGTTGAGCATCACCACCGGGCCACCGGGGTCCTCGTCGAGGTAGCGCTTGAGGTCTGCACCCCGTGGGTCCACCGCCATGCGTCCCCCTCGTGCTGTAAGAACGGGTCCATGAGCAACGGGCCGTTCGCCGACTTCCAGAACGAGGTCTACCTCAAGGGGCTCCTGGGGGAGCAGCCGACCCTGCCGTTCGGCTGGCGGGAGGTCGAAGCCGCTGCCTACGAGGTGATGACGCCCGGTGCGATCGGCTACGTCGCGGGCGGTGCCGGCGGGGAGGACACGATGGCGGCGAACCGCGCCGCCTTCGACCGCTGGCGCCTGGTGCCCCGCATGCTGCGGGGCATCCCGTCGCACCGCTCGCACGAGACGACCCTGCTCGGCACGACGATGCCGGCGCCGGTGCTGCTGGCCCCCGTCGGCGTCCTGTCGATCGTGCACCCCGACGCGGAGGGCGCCGTCGCCCGGGCCGCCGCTGCCCTCGGGCTGACGATGGTCGCCTCGACCGCCTCGTCCACGCCGATGGAGGAGGTCGCGGCCAGCGCGCCCGGCGGGTCCCGCTGGTACCAGCTGTACTGGCCCTCGGACCTCGAACTCGCCGCCTCGTTCGTGCACCGTGCCGAGGCCGCCGGCTACGAGGCGCTCGTGGTCACTCTGGACACGTGGCAGCTGGGCTGGCGCCCGCGCGACCTCTCCCGCGCCTACCTGCCCTTCCTGCAGGCCGAGGGGGTGGCGAACTACTTCTCCGACCCGGTCTTCCAGCGAGGGCTGCCCGAGGGCGACCAGCTGGCAGCGGTGCAGAAGTTCGTCGGGCTGTTCAACAACCCCACCCTGACCTGGGCGGACCTGGCCTGGCTGCGCGAGCAGACCTCGCTCCCGATCGTCCTGAAGGGCCTGCAGCACCCCGACGACGTGCGTCGGGCGCAGGACGCCGGTGTGGAGGCGGTCATCTGCAGCAACCACGGCGGCCGTCAGGTCGACGGCGCGGTCGCCTCCCTCGACGCGCTGCCCGGGCTGGTCGAGGTGGCCGGCGATCTGCCGGTGCTGTTCGACAGCGGCATCCGGACCGGGGCCGACGCCTGCAAGGCGCTGGCGCTGGGCGCGGCGGCGGTCCTGCTGGGACGGCCGTACGTCCACGGGCTGGCCCTCGCCGGAGAGGCGGGTGTGCACCACGTCCTGCGCTGCCTGCTGGCCGACCTCGACCTCCAGACCGGCCTGTCCGGCCACGCCTCGGTCTCCGAGCTGTCCCGTGAGTCCCTCGTCCACGTGGGTAGGTGACCCGAGGCCCGCAGACCCGCGGGCCTGAGCGGAAGGGGTCACGCACATGAGCGGAGCGGAACAGGACGCGCCGACGGGCGGGTCGGGGGACGGCGGGACCACGGGCACCCCCTCGCACGACCTGGTCGAGGAGCCTGCGGGCGGCACCCAGGAGGGGATGGTCGTCAGCGGAGGAGGACTCGCCGATCCCAGTGAGGACGACGCGACCGCTGCCGGCGACCGCGGCCTGGGCTGAACGGCTCCGGGCTGGACGGCTCCGGGCTGGACGGCTCCGGGCTGGACGGCTCCGGGCGGAACGGCCCCGGCTGAGCGGCTACAGCGCCGGCATGCCTGACGGGTCGGCCGGCCGGGCCGGCTGACCGGAGGCATCGAGCGGCCCGGGGATCCCGCGGAACCGGTAGGTCATGACCTCGCGCCCGGCCTGCAGCAGGAAGGCCTGACCGGTCTCGTCGGAGTCGAAGGCGGTGAGCACCGCCCGTCCCGCAGCGTCGACCGGGATGATCGGGACGCCGCTGCTCTCGAGGGAGCTCTTGATGTTCGTGATGATCTTGGTCTCGGCGAACCCGGGGCAGAAGGCGTTGACCCGGATGCCCGCGGGCGCGAGCGCAGGACCGAGCGCGCGGACGAGGCCCACGACGGCGTGCTTGTTCGCGCCGTAGACGGGGTCGAACGCAGTGCCTGTCAGGCCCGCCATCGACGCCGTGGCGACGATGGAACCGCCGCCGCGCCGGGTCAGCGCCGGGATCGCCGCGTGGGCGCCGAAGACCACGCCGTCGACGTTGATCGCCATGGCCCGCCGGTAGGTGGCGAGGTCGAAGTCGTCCCCGATGCCGCAGCCGGTCGAGATGCCGGCGTTGAGGAACACCAGGTCGAGGCCGCCGTGGACCTGCTCGGCGGCCTCGGTCGTCGCGACGACCTCCTCGAACGACGACACGTCGCAGCGCAGGAACGTGGCGCCGATCTCGTCCGCCACGGCCTGGCCGCCGACCTCGTCGACGTCGCACAGGACGACCGAGTCGCCCCGCCGGACGAGCTGGCGGGCGACCTCGGCCCCGAAGCCGGACGCCCCGCCGGTGATGAGGGCGACCTTGCCGGCGCTCACGCGCTGGCGGCGACGGAGAGCTCGCTGCCGACGACCTCCGCGGTGTCGCCCTGGACGGGTCGGGCGGTGTCGATGACCAGCTTCGCGATCCGCTCGCGGTGCTGCGCGGCGTCGCCGTACGCGCCCTCGAGCCGCTTGGAGCGCTTGAAGTAGAAGTGGGTGTCGTGCTCCCACGTGTAGCCGATGCCGCCGTGGTACTGGATCATCGCGCCGGTCATCTCGTTCGCGACGACGGCCGCCTTGCTCTTGGCGATCGACGCGGCGACGGCGCGGTCGTCGGCGCCGACGTCAGCAGCGTGCGCGGCGTAGGTGGCGGCGTGCTCGGCGAAGGTCACGGCGATGTGCAGGTCCGCGAGGTGGTGCTTGATCGCCTGGAAGGACCCGACCGGGCGGTTGAACTGCACGCGCGTCTTGTCGTACTCGACGGTGTCGGTCAGCGCCTTGCGCGAGATCCCGACGAGGTCGTTGGCGACCAGGACCGCAGCGCGGTCGAGCAGGTCCTGGACGACGTCGGGGGTCGATCCGGGCAGCTTCTCGCCGGTGACGCCGGCCAGCTCGACGGTGCCGACCCGGGTCGTGCGGTCGAGGGAGGGCTGAGGCGTGATCGTGACCCCGCTCGCCGCGGGGTCGACCAGGTAGAGGCCGTCGGAGGCGGCGACCACGAGCAGGTCGGCCACGGAGGGGTACTCGACGAGGTCCATGCGCCCGGTGAGCGCACCGCCGCTGGACTGGAAGGGTGCGGCCTGCGGGATGGGGGAGTAGCCGGCCTTCAGCAGGGCCACGGCACCCTTGACCTCACCGGCGGCGATGCGCGGCAGGTGCTCGGCCTGCTGCTCGGCCGACCCCGCCAGGCGCAGGGCCTCGCCGGCCAGGACCGTTCCGAGCCACGGGCCGGGGACCGTCCCGGCACCGAACTCGCGGGCCAGCACGGCAGCGTCCAGCAGCCCGAGCCCGATGCCGTCGTGCTCCTCGGGCACCAGGACGGCGAGCCACCCCTGCTCGCCGAGGGCCTGCCACAGCGCCGCGGGGACGCCGTCGCTCTCGGGGGCCTCGTAGAGCTCGCGGACCTGCTGCGGTCCGAAGCGGCCGCGCAGGTAGGAGCGGACGGCCTCGCGCAGGGCCCGCTGCTCGTCGGTCAGCTGGAAGTGCATCGGGAGGCTCCTGTGCTCAACGGGGGAGGCCGAGCACGCGCTCGGCGACGACGGTGCGCTGGACCTGCTGTGACCCGCCCCAGATGGTGCAGGAGCGGGACCACATGGACATCGTGGTGAGCTCCTCGAGGCTGTGGCCGAGGCCCTCGATCTCGGGGACCTGGAAGGCGCTGCCGACGAGCGCCTCGTAGGCGTCCGACACGCGGCGGAAGGTCTCCGACCACATGATCTTGGTCATGGAGGCCTCGAACCCGAGATCCTTGCCCTGGCTCGTCTGGGTCAGCACGTGCCACGAGTGGTACTTCAGGCACTCGAGCTCGACCAGGCTCTTGGCCATCTCCTGGCGCAGCACCGGGTCCTGCGCGGCCGGCTTGCCGTCGCGCTCGGTGCGGCCCGCGGTGGCCGCGACCTCGTCCCACATCCCCCGGAACTCGGTGTACTGGGACAGCGCCGAGGAGCCGCGCTCGAAGCTGAGCAGCAGCATGGCGGTGGCCCAGCCGTTGCCCTCGGCGCCGAGCACCTCGGTGACGGGGCAGGTGGGGTCGGTGTAGAAGACCTCGCCGAACTCGCTGGCCCCGCTCATCTGCTTGAGCGGGCGGGCCTCGATCCCGGGCTGGTGCATGTCGACCAGCAGCATCGAGATGCCCTGGTGCTTCTTCTCGCCGCCGCCCGT
>JAOPWP010000217.1 GCA_025965615.1 Frankiales bacterium | reverse complement strand
GCATCGCACCCGCCAGGGTCGGATGACAGCGACCGTCGGTGCGCGTCAACGACAGGACGTCCCGGACGCCAGGCGCGATGGCTCAGTCGATGCTGCTGAAGTGCCGGCGGTGGTCGCCCGGAGAGGTGTCGAGGCGCCTTCGAAAGGCCCGGTTCATGGTCTCGGGAGTGCCGAACCCGCAGTCCCTCGCGACCCGGTCGTTGCTTCCGCTTCACGACGACGACCTGTCGCGGGTACGGGAGCAGCTCGGGCCTGACGTGCGCACCTGCGCCTGGGACTACCCGGGCGTCGGCCACTCCAGCGGCGACCCGATGTTCAGCGCGGCCCGCGCCGCGTCCTGAGCCTGATGGCCATCGCGACGAGGACCTGCTGTAGCGAAGCCCCCTCCCCTGGAGGCGAACGCACACGACGCTGACGCCGTCGTCGCCGGGTTCCTGGTGGCGGGGGCAGTCCTGCAGCTCTGAGGGCCGCAGCCGTCGTGGGCGAGACTGGTGGCAGTGCCCGCTCTTCCGACTTGGAGCTTTTCGTGCAGCAAGGGACAGTCCGCTGGTTCGACCCCGAACGGGGCTTCGGGTTCCTCGCGCTGCAGGACGGCGGCGCGGACCTGTTCGTGCACGCGTCCGAGATCGTGGGTGACGGCGCCACGAGGCTGCTCCGCGAGGGGCAGGCGGTCGAGTTCGAGGTGGGCGAGGGCGACCGCGGACCGCAGGCCCGTGGGGTCCGCGTCACGGGTGAGGTGGCCGCCGACGCTGCCCTCGGCGTCCTGGGCACGGTCAAGTGGTACGAGCCGGCCAAGGGCTACGGGTTCGCCTCGCCGGACGGCGGTGGACCCGAGGTGTTCGTGCACAGCTCGGCCATCGTGACCGGCGGCGTCGTCACGGCGGGCCAGCGCGTCGCCTTCATCGTGGGTGAGGGTGAACGGGGGCCGCAGGCCGACCACGTGGTCCCACTCGGTGCTGGTGCTGCTGCTGGTGCTGGTGAGCCGAGTTCGGCTGACGGCGCCGACGGCACCGTGTCCTGGTACGACACGGGGAAGGGCTTCGGCTTCATCACTCCTGACGCCGGGGGTCAAGATGTCTTCGTCCAGGTCCGGGCGCTGGCCGACGGGACGTCCCTGACCGAGGGCGACCGGGTGACGTACGACGTGGTGCAGGGCGACAGGGGTCCGCAGGCCCGGGACCTGCAGCTCGTCAAGGGAGCCCCGCAGGGGGGCGCCCGCGGCCCGTCGGCAGCCGCGGGAGCACGGCGCGCGAAGGCAGGCGAGGTCCCTGCGTGGCCGGGTGAGGGAGTGGTCGCGCGGTACGACGCGGAGCGCGGCTTCGGCTTCATCACCCCGGATGCGGGTGGTGCCGACCTGTTCGTCCACATGTCCGTGCTGCGTGGCGCTGAGCTGCTGCAGAAGGGCGAGCGGGTCCGCTACAAGGTCCGCCAGAGCGATCGAGGTCCGCAAGCCGACCGCGTCGAGCGCCTCTGAGGCGAGCTCCCTGCGAGGTGGGTGCCGAGCCAGCAGCTCACCCCACGGCGTGGGCAGCCGCGACGCGGTCCCCCACGAGATCGCCCGGCACGGTGCACGACAGGCCGGCGCCGGCACCTCGCCCTCGCCCTCAGGAGCTGCCCGCACGCAGGTTGTGCTCGATGTAGTGGAAGAACGGGTCTGCCCGGTCCGGAGCGCGGAAGAGGGGCGCCTCGACAGCGGCGACCTCGTCGTCCTCGGTCAGGGTGCTGAACCACCTGTCCGCGATCGTCGCCTGGCTCTCGATGCCGTGCTTGTCCCAGGCCAGCGACGCGTCCTCTGCGTCGTAGTTGCCGTCGATGATGCCCTCGCACAACCAGGCCGGCACCCAGCCGTCGTCGAGGTTGCGGTGCTGCAGCTGCCAGACGTGCGTGAGCTCGTGGACGAACAGCTGGCCAGGCTTCGCGTAACGCGCTTCCAGCCCCGGGGCGGGCGGCGGCTCGAAGTACCTGGTGGGCGCGTCGAAGCACGCCTGGCCGAGGTTCACCAGGATCGTGCCGTCGAACGTGGGCGTGACGAACCTGCGGCCGCTGAGCCCCAGGAGGTTGGTCAAGCGCACCCGCGAGAAGTCGATGGTGTGGCCGAACACCCCGACGGCGAGGGACTGCTCCTCCGGGCTGACCTCCCGCACCTGGATCAACGACTCCACGAGTGCGCCGGCAGCGACACCGACCAGGAACGCAGGCCCGATCGCCAGCGGCCCCCAGATGATCAGCCCGCCGGCGACCACGCCCAGCCCGACGATCCCGCCCCAGGTGGGCACCTCGAGGTCGCCGGCGTCGGCGAGCTCCGATCCCAACGTGAGGACGGCGGCCACGCCGGCGCCGGCGGTGTAGGCCACGGCCAGGAACGTGACGACCACCTTGAGCACGTCCTCCGTCGCCCCCAGCACCCCGGCCAGCTCCGACGTACGGGTCACCTCCAGGGTGCCGCCCGCCAGCCGGTGCGGCCACAGGTTCCGCACCACCTGCCTGCGCTCGGGATCCGCGCCGAGCTCGTCCCAGTGGTCCTCGCGGTCCCCCGGGGTGTCGGTGCCGTAGACGGTCCCGCTGCGGGTGAACGCGACGGCGGCCACCCCGTCGGGTCGGCGCACCAGTGCGGTGATCCGGTAGGTGTGCGAGGTGAACCCGGTGGCCCGCATCCGCCCCGAGAACCGGTAGCTGCCGTCCTTGTCGAGGTGCACGGCGACCTCGCCGCCGAGCGCTGCTCCGGTCACGATCTCGTGCTGGAGATCGCACGACGCCGGGATGCCGTCGACGTGAGCTATCAGAGCGCGGATCGACACCGGCCGAGGAATCCCGAGGTAGGAGGCGACCTCCGACAAGCTCGAGGGACCTTCACCGAAACGCGGGAGCTGGGCGATCGTCCGCCGTACCGACGCGGGCATGTCACGGCACCGGCAGCGTCGGCACCGGCTCGGGACTCATCCCAGGGACACGATGAACGGCACGAGCCCGCGCCCCTCGGCCAGCGGCTGGAGCGCCTTGCCGAGCACGGCGCCGGACGCCTCGGCAGAGGAGTCCACCCGCATCGCATGGCCCGGCGTCGCCGACGTGGTGAGCAGGTCTCCGATCCCCACCGGACCGTAGGAGGCGTCCACCTTGCAGAACGCCTTGCCCATCAGGGCGAGTGGAGCTCGCGCCCCGGCCCCAGGGCGCGAGTCGAGGATGATCGCCGGTCGGAAGCTGCCTGCGCCCGACACGACGCCCGCGACGCGCGGGTCGTAGGCACGGCTGCAGCTCCGCACCGACTGGTCGTCCTCGAGGACCATGACCGTGCCGGGCTCGCCGTCGTCCGGGTCGGCCAGGGCGAAGTCCTCCGCGTAGTCGGCCCCCAGCAGCCGCAGGTCCCCGGTCACGAGGACGTCGCCGCTCACGACGACCCTGCCCGCCACGACGAGGTCGCCGCCGACGTCGATCCCCTCACGCACCTGGACCGCGCCCCGGAACTCCGCTGCAAGGGCAGGGCCTTCTGCGACCAGCCCCGTGCCGTGAGCGCTGTGCGCGTACATGCCGTGGTTGGACACGCTCGATGCCGCCAGAGCGACCTTGTCGCCGAACTCGCCCTCGGCCCGGTACACCTGGACGGCCGCCATGTCCGTGACGGCGTGTTCGATCTCCACATCGGCCCGCACCGTGTCTGGCAGTCGAGGGGTGGCCCGCAGGATCTCCGCGTTCGGGTTGAACTCCGGGCCCATTCCGGTGCCTCCGTCGAGTCGGTGACCCCGTCGGGCCGGGAGGGTGTCAGCGATCGCCCGGGGCCGGGAGTCGCCGCCAGACTGCGGGCTGGGGACACCGCCGTCAAGGAGCGACCTCCGCGCACCTGCACGGGCGCGCGCTGGCCTTGCGTGCCCGGTCAGCCGGCGCTCGGCGCCCACTCGGGGTCACGGCCGATGAACGCGAGCAGCTTCGTCTGCGCGTCGGCGTCGGCCGGCACCGGCACGCGCGGGCCGTACTGACCACTGCTGCGCAGCATCTCGTCCATCGGCAGCATGCCCTCGTACATCTGCGCGCACCGCTCTGGATCGAGCCGCTCGTCCTGGCCCGTGGCGCGGGCGAGGTCCCAGGTGTGCATGAACACATCGGCCGTGTAGATGCGTGAGATCGCCTGCTCGAGCGGCATCTGGCCGATGTGGGGGTTGCTCAGCACCTTCGAGGCGGTCTCCGGGTCGTCGAGCACAGCCTGCACACCGTCTGCGTGCGCGCGCCAGGCGCCCACCGGGTCGTCGTCGACCGACGGCCCGGTCGGCAGCGTGATGCCGGTACCCGACGACAGGAAGCCGGGGAACCACGTCACCAGGTGGCGTACGACGTCGCGGGCCACCCACCCCTCGACCGGCGCGGGCACGTCCCAGTCGGTCGTGCCGATCACCCGTCCGGTGAAGGCGCCGGCGATCTCGCGGTGCTCCTCGGCGGCGCTCACGCCTGCGCCGCCAGCAGCTCGTCGAGTCGCTCGTAGCCCTCGGTCAACCCACCCTCCATGCCGCTGGCGAGGATCCCGTCGCGCGCCTCCATCGAGTCGACGACGGACGTCGTCGTGACCCGGGTGCGGCCCCCGAGGTCCTCGAACACCGCGGTGTCCAAGCTGACCCCGTCGGGCTCGCCGTCCCACGTGAAGGTCTGGACGATCCGCTCGTCCTGGCGCACCTCGTGGAAGGCACCGTGGAATCCGTACTCCGTGCCGTCCGCGTCGATGTGCAGGAAGCGGTACGAGCCGTGCGTGCGCGCGTCGTACTCCTCGATCCTCATCGTGAGGCGGCGAGGACCGAGCCACTGCACCACCAGCTCAGGGTCGGTGTACGCCCGGAAGACACGGTCGAGCTGCGCCTCGAACTCGCGGGTGACCACGATCGTCGGCAGCGACGGGTCGGCCGCGATGGTCGTCTCGTTGCGGGTTGTCCTGGTGCTCATGATGCTGCTCCTCTGCGTTCGGCCGCGGGCTCCATCTGCTCCAGCACGGCGTCGAGGCGGCGGAACCGGTCCTCCGCCTCGCGCCGGTAGCGCTCGATCCACTTGGTCATCAGGTCGAAGACCCCCGCTTCGAGGTGCACCGGGCGGCGCTGGCCGTCCTTGCTCCGGCTGACCAGCCCGGCGTCCTCGAGGACGCGCAGGTGCTTCGAGATCGCCTGCACGCTCACGTCGTAGGGCGCCGCCAGCTCGTTCACCGTCGCGTCCCGGATCGCCAGTCGGGCGACCATGTCGCGCCGTCTCGGGTCAGCCAGTGCCGCGAAGACCCGGGACAGCTCGTCCTCGGTCACCCTGCACCCCCGTGATCAACCAGCTGGTTGCGTACGGTAGGCCAGCGATCGGATCGTTGTCAACCATGTGGTTGAACACGTTCCCGTGTTGCTCAGCGCCGGCCAAGGCCTGACAGGATCAGTCGCAGCACGCCGCGTTGACGTACGCCCCGGCGGCCGGGTCGGACTCCTCGACCACCACTGGAGCTCGCCCCGGACGTCGCGCCCCGGCCCGTGCGGTCGTCCGATATCCGCCCATCTGCCCCTTGCCGCTGACGCCGGATGCCGATACCGTCTCGCCACTTCAACACCCTGTCGCTCCGGACTCCCGGTGACACTCCCGAGTCGAGGGCTGCGTCGATGGACATCACGACCGTGTTGAACCTCCAGGGCCGAGCGCGCCGCAACGCGAGGACCTCCATGCTCCGACTGCAGCGGGAGCGGGCCGACGCCGTCGAGGCGGTGTCTGCCGTGACCCGCGCACGCGCCCGGTCGCACCGCGCAGCCGCGCCCGCGCCGCGATGGGACGCTGAGCCCACCTAGGCAGAGTCCGCGCGCTGGCGTCACAGCTGCCGGCCGCAGCAGCGCCCGGGGCCGCGTCCACGAGATCGGCCGGCGAGGACCTGCACACGGGTGCGACGGGTCCCGTTGCGCGACCACGCGTTCCGGCGGGCATGGACCTAGCCTTGACCCCGATGAGCCTCACGGACCTCGACGCTCTCGCCGACCTGGTGGCCGGCGGTGAGGTCGTGCTCCTCACCGGTGCCGGCCTGTCGACCGAGTCCGGGATCCCGGACTACCGGGGCCCGACGGGCCTCGCCCGACGGGCCACCCCGATGACCTTCCAGACCTTCACCCATGATGCAGCCGCACGTCAGCGCTACTGGGCGCGCAGCCACCTGGGCTGGCGGGTCATCGAACAGGCCCTCCCGAACACCGGGCACCACGCGGTCGCCGACCTGCAGCAGCAGGGCCTGATCTGCGGGATCATCACGCAGAACGTCGACGGGCTGCACGACCGGGCCGGTGCCGTCGACGTCCTCGAGCTGCACGGGGCCCTTCGCCGCGTGGTCTGCCTGAGCTGCTCGGCCGCGAGCAGCCGCAGCGAGCTGGACGCCCGCCTGCAGGAGGCCAACGCCGGCTGGTCGGCCCAGCTCGGCGCCGGGGCCGCCACGATCAACCCTGACGGTGACGTCGAGCTGGCAGACGCCGTGCTGCGGAGCTTCCGGGTCGTCGACTGCCGCCGGTGCGGCGGCCTGCTCAAGCCCGACGTGGTCTTCTTCGGCGAGACCGTCCCGGCCGACCGGGTCGCGGCGAGCTTCGCGCTGGTCGACCGCTCGCGGGCGCTGCTGGTCCTCGGCTCGAGCCTGCAGGTCATGTCGGGCTACCGCTTCGTCCTGCGGGCCGCGAAGCTCGGCCTGCCTGTGGCGATCGTCAACCAGGGGCCGACCCGTGGCGACGCCCACGCCGAGGTCATCGTGGATGCGCCCCTCGGACAGACGCTCAGCTGGCTCGCGCGCGCGCGGACCCGCCTAGGCAGCTGACGGGACGACGGCTCCCCGCAGGTCGTCGGTCAGGTCTCCGGTCTTGCCGGCCCGGACAGCCCGACGCCCAGGACCGAACACGTACGCCAAGAACGCCAGCTCGGCGAGCACACCGATCGCGAGCCGCGCCCAGGTCGGCAGGGGGGACGGTGTCACGAAGGCCTCGATCAGGCCGGAGAGGAACAGCACCAGGGCGAGCCCCAGCGCGCCCGTCACCAGCGCCCGGCCCTCCTCGGCCAGTGCCCGGGAACGGGACCGGGCCCCAGGATCGATCACCGTCCAGCCGATCTTGAGACCGAGGCCGCAGGCGACGAAGACGGCGGTCAGCTCGAGCAACCCGTGGGGCAGGATGAGGCCGAAGAACAGCCCCGCCCGGTCGTTGGCCGCCATCAGGCCCCCGGCGATGCCGACGTTCACCGCGTTCGAGACCAGCACGAACACGACGGGGAGCCCCAGCAGCACGCCGAACACGATCGACTGCGCCGCGATGAAGGCGTTGTTGGTGAACACCTGCGCCGCGAAGTCCTGTGCCGGAGCCGAGCTGTAGTAGTTCTCGAAGTCCTCCTCGACGAGCTGCTTGACCACGTCGGGTGGGGCCACGGCGAGCTGCGCCTCGGGGCTGCTGGCGATGAAGGCGCCGAGGCCGAAGGCGATCACCAGGAAGAAGGTCGTCGCCCCGATCCACCACCACCGGGTGCGGTAGCAGATCGCCGGAAAGTCGACCTTGAGGAAGCGAGCTGCGTCCGACCAGGACGCCTTCCGGCCCCCGGCGACCACCCCGCGGCCACGCGCGACGAGGCTCGACAGACGCCCGACGAGAGCCTCGTCCCGGCCGGCGCTCTGCACGAAGGACAGGTGCGTGGCCGTCCGCTGGTAGAGCTCGACCAGCTCGTCGACCTCAGCGCCGGAGAGCTTGCGCGGCGAGGACCCGCGGCGCAGCAGCTGCTCGAGCCGGTCCCACTCGCCCCGGTGCGCGGCGACGTACACGTCGAGGTCCACAGCAGGCAGACTAGGGCGCTCCCGGTGCCACCGCCGGGGGTTCGACCTCCCAGGAGGAGCGGTGTCACAGCTGGTCACGGGCGAGGCGGTGGCGCTCGACCTGCGTCCGGCGGCACTGCCCTCGCGGCTGATCGCCCGGCTGCTCGACGGGCTTCTCCAGTTCGGCGCGCTGGTCGTGCTGTTCGGGATCGCCACCGCCGTCTCGGTCAGCGTGTCGGATGCCGCTGCCCAGGCCCTCTCGCTGCTCGTCCTCGTCGCGGTGCTGCTCGTCTACCCGATCACCTTCGAGAGCCTCATGCGCGGACGCACCCCGGGCAAGGCGGCCATGGGTCTTCGCGTCGTGCGTGACGACGGTGGCCCGATCGGCTTCCGCCAGGCGCTCGTGCGCGGGCTGGCCAACCTCGTGGAGGGCCCGGTGACCTTCTTCGTCCCGGCCGTCGTGGTCTCGCTGCTCAACAGCCACAGCAAGCGGGTGGGCGACCTCCTGGCGGGCACCGTCGTGCTGCGCGAGCGCGTCGCGGTGCGCGGCGGGCCCGTCGCGGCCATGCCGTACCAGCTGGTCGACTGGGCGTCCCAGCTCGACCTCGGGCCCCTGTCCGACGACCTGGCCGTCTCGGTGCGGCAGTTCATCGCCCGCAGCGGCTCCCTCACCCCGGCCGCTCGCGAGGACCTCGGCGGACGGCTCCTGCGCGCTGTCACCGACGCCGTGGGTCCGCCGCCCGCCGGAACACCCGGGTGGGCCGTGCTCCACGCAGTCCTCGCCGAGCGGCGTCGGCGCGACGGCCTGCGTCTTGCGACCGGCCCCGCCGGCGCCTCGCCCCCCGCCTTCCCTCCGGCGACGCCGGGCTCCGTCCCGCTCCCCGGGTACGGCCCGCCTCCGGGCCGTGTCCCTGACCCGCCTCGCCAGGCCCCACCGGGGCCCGGGCCGTTCGCCGCCCCGTCCTGAACCGCCACCACCCCCTCCGCGCTGACGCGGAGGGGGTGGGAACGGTGGTCGGGCGGCTTCGGCCTAGTAGCGGTACATGTCCGACTTGTAGGGCCCCTCGACGTCGACACCGATGTACTCCGCCTGGTCCTTGCGGAGCTTGGTGAGACGCACGCCGAGCGCGTCGAGGTGGAGCCGCGCGACCTTCTCGTCGAGGTGCTTCGGCAGAACGTAGACACCCAGGGGGTAGTCCTCGATCTTGGTCCACAGCTCGATCTGGGCCAGCACCTGGTTGGTGAAGCTGTTGCTCATGACGAAGCTCGGGTGACCCGTCGCGTTGCCCAGGTTGAGCAGCCGGCCCTCGCTGAGCAGGATGATCGAGTGCGCCGGGCGGCCGTCGGCCTCCGGGAAGGTCCACTCGTCGACCTGCGGCTTGATGTTCACCCGCGTGATGCCCGGGAAGCGGCTCAGGCCGACGACGTCGATCTCGTTGTCGAAGTGGCCGATGTTCCCGACGATCGCCTGGTGCTTCATCTTGGCCATGTCCGCGGCCATGATGATGTCCTTGTTGCCGGTCGTCGTGATGAACACGTCGGCGGTCTCGACGACGTCGTCGAGCGTGGCGACCTGGTAGCCCTGCATGGCCGCCTGCAGCGCGCAGATCGGGTCGATCTCGGTCACGATGACGCGGGCGCCCTGGGCGCGCAACGACTCCGCGGAGCCCTTGCCGACGTCGCCGAAGCCGCAGACGACGGCCGTCTTGCCGGCCAGCATCACGTCCGTCGCGCGGTTGATGCCGTCGACCAGCGAGTGGCGGCATCCGTACAGGTTGTCGAACTTGCTCTTGGTCACCGAGTCGTTGACGTTGATCGCCGGGAACAGCAGGGTGCCGGCCTTGTGGAACTCGTAGAGCCGCATGACGCCGGTGGTGGTCTCCTCGGTCACGCCCTTGATCCCGGCGGCGATCCGGGTGAACCGCTGCGGGTCCTCGGCCAGCGAGCGGCGCAGGGTCTCGAGGATGACGGCGTACT
>JAOPWP010000155.1 GCA_025965615.1 Frankiales bacterium | reverse complement strand
CGACGAGCCGCGAGAAGGGGTGTGGCGGGCGCTTCCGCGTCGGGGTGTTCGGCCTCCACGCGCGCCTCCTGTGCACGGAAAGGACCCGTCGTCGGTGCCGCCGCTGCCCTGACGCGGGGCTCGGCTGCTCGTCGGCCGTCCGCTGACGGTACGGCCTGCGCGACCGGTGCGACAGCGCTGACCCCCTCGGCCGTCCGCGCCCGGCTGACGGAGGAATGACGCCCCGAGGAGCGATGCCTTCCGGGGCTCTCCGGCGGCAGACCGTGCGCGTGCACGTCGACCGCCGACAGTGCTGCTTGCGGTGCTGCAGGGCGGCAGCGGTGTGCTCGCCGGGGTGGTCCTGGGCTGCCCGGCTCCGGCAGGCCGACCTGCTGGGCCGGTATGGCGGCGACGAGCTCGTCCTGTGCCTGCCGACGACGGACGAGGAAGGCGCTTGGGCAGCTCGCCGCGATCCATCAGGTGCGGCGCCGGTCATCGGACCGCGGGGCCCCCGTGGAGGATGCGACCGTCGACGGCGCACCTAACCCCGCCCGCTGCCCGCGAGTCGTTCGACCCGGGCGAGCGCCCGGTCGCGAGCCTCGACCGCGTCGGCCGCTTCCCGCTCGGCGCCCGCTCGCCGCCGTTCCTCGCGCTTGAGCGCCGCGGCGGCATCGGCGGCATCACGCTCGGCTTCGGCGAGCTGATCGGCGAGCTTCTCCACACGCGCCTCCAGCTGCGCCCGGCGGGCGGCCAGCTCCTCGACCTGACGGCAATGCTCCTCGAGCGCTGCCGTGGCCTCGTCGGCCTCCGCGGTCGCCCGTTGCGCCGCCTCGCGGGCGTCGCCGAGCTCCCGGCGGAGCTTCTCCTCGGCAGCCCGTTGCCGTTCCTCCTGCTCGAGCCGCCGGCGCTCGGCCGCGTTCCCCGCGCCGTCCTTGTCTGCCCCCTTGCCCCTCGCCGAGGATTTCGCCGGCGCCTTCGAGGGGTGGTCGGTCGCCGGCGGGTGCACCAGACGCAGATCCGGGCGCGACACCGTCGTCCCCATGCCGCTGTAGGACATCGGCGAGGTGAGCCGTCCCGACAGCAGGGCCTGACCGGCCTCGGGGTCGGCCATGGCGGCGCGCAGGGTCTCCTCCACCTGCGTGGCCACGGCGGTGCTCACCGGATGGTCCCGCTCGGCGGCGAGCCCGCGCGCCTGGCGGGTCAGTGCCGAGATCAGCCGGCGGCGCTGCGCGTCCAGAGCCTTCAGCTGGTTCCCGGCCAGGCTCTCCTGTGCCTCGCGGAGCAGGTCGCCGAGCTCGACCAGGTTCTCGATCTCCCCTCGCCCGGCGCGGACCAGCAGGTTGCACACCCACGCGGCAGCGGTCGGCTTGGGCAGCGCGCCGATCTCCTTGGCCAGGGCCTTGTCCCCGTCGTCCTTGGCCTGGTCCTGCCGGGCCTTGCGGACGGCGACGAACTCCTCCGGCGGCCTCGCGTAGAGCTCATCGGCAATCTCGTCGAGATCCACTCCACCACCTCCTCGACTGCGACGAACCCGGGCACTCAGGTGCCGATCACCACGAGTTCGTAGCACTCGCGCCCGCGATCCGGCGCGTGCTCAGCTGTCAGCAGCAGGCGGCAGCGGCGAGGCGGGCGTCGGTGTCGGACCCTTCGGGCGTGCAGCAGGTGCCGTCACCGGCCACCGCGGACAGCTCGCCGTCCGTCTTCCCCTCGAGGTCGGCGCGGGCGTCGCCGGTGACGGTGTAGACCTCCCACGGTTCACCGCCCGGACCGGTCACCCAGACCTTGTCCTGAACGGCGTAGCAACAGGTCGTCGCGTCCTCCACCCGAGTGGCGAGCCCGGCGTCGGCCAGCCGGTTCGTGGCGGCGGCGACCTCCTCGGAAGTGCGCAGTTCCACCCCGAGGTGGTCCATGCGGGTCGCCTCACCGAACTGCCCCTCGAGCAGGACCAGCTTCAGCGGCGGCTCGGCGATCGCGAAGTTGGCGTACCCGGGACGGCGCTTGGCCGGCACGGCGTCGAAGAGGCGTGAGTAGAAGTCGACAGCGGCCTCGAGGTCGGCGACGCGGAGGGCGAGCTGGACACGGGACATGATTTGCTCCTCGGAACAGGACTTCGACAGACATCTATGTCTGCTCACCGAACGAACACCAGACATGGATGAATGTCAATACGATGACTGTCGTTACGATGGGCAGCGATGTCCACACGATCGGAGACCACCACGATGAGCGAGCCGGGCCTGGCCTGCTGCACCCCACTGACCGGCACCCCGATGTCGGCCGAGCAGGCCGACCAGGTCGCTCCCCTGCTCAAGGCGCTGGCCGACCCGGTACGCCTCCGACTGGTCAGCCTGATCGCCGCGAGCGCCGGCGGAGAGGCCTGCGTCTGCGACCTCAACACCGCCTTCGCGCTCACCCAGGCCACGATCAGTCACCACCTGAAGGTGCTGCACTCCGCCGGGCTGCTCGACCGCGACAAGCGCGGGGTCTGGGTCTACTACGCCGTCCGGCCGGCCGCGCTCGGCGCCGTGGCCAAC
>JAOPWP010000109.1 GCA_025965615.1 Frankiales bacterium | reverse complement strand
GACGCACGCGGCGTCGCGCGCGACAGGGCCGTTGGCCGCGGCCGCCGACCGCGGGGGCGCTGTGACGGTCGAAGCCGTGGTGACCGACGATCCGCGGCGCGTGACGGGCGCCGCGGCCGGGCAGTCGGGTACGGCTCCCCGGGACCTGCTCGTCACGCGCGTGCGGGTCGAGCTGCTCCTGGTCGGCGGGGAGGCCCACCGGCTGCGGGCGCCGGTCGTCGTCCTGGCCACCGACCCGTCCTGGTCGGGGCTGCTGCCGAGCCAGCACGTGCGCCTCGAGGGACGACTGCGGGCACCGGAGCCCGGAGACGACGTCGCGGCGGTCCTCTCGGCACGCGGCCCGCCGCAGGTGCTCACCGCCCCGAGCCGGCTGCACCGTGCGGCAGGACACCTGAGAGCGGGACTCCGGTCCGCGGTCGAGCCGCTCCCCGACGCCGAGCAGGGCCTGCTCCCGGGCCTGGTCGTCGGCGACACCAGCCGGCTCGACCCCGGCCTGCGCGAGGACTTCCGCACGGTCGGCCTCACCCACCTGACGGCCGTCTCCGGCACCAACGTGGCCATCGTGGTCGGAGCCGTGCTCCTGCTGAGCCGCCGGATGCGGATCGGTCTGCGGGCGAGCCCGGTCCTCGCAGCGGTCGCGCTCGCGGCGTTCGTGGTCCTGGCGCGCCCGTCGCCCAGCGTCCTGCGTGCCGCGGTCATGGGACTGGTCGCCCTGGTGGCTCTGGGCACCGGCACCCGCAAGGCCGCGATGCCTGCCCTGTGCACCGCCGTCCTCGTCCTCGTCCTGGCCGACCCCGACCTGGCCGCGACGCCCGGCTTCGCCCTCTCGGTCCTCGCGACGGGCGGCCTCCTCGTGCTCGCCCCAGGCTGGCGCGAGCGCTGGAGCCGGCGGATGCCCCCCTGGTTGGCCGACGCGCTCGCGGTGCCAGCGGCAGCGCAGGTGGCCTGTGGTCCTGTCGTGGTGGCCCTGTCGTCCGAGCTCGGCCTGCTGGCAGTCCCCGCCAACCTCCTGGCCGTCCCCGCCGTCGCGCCGGCCACGATCGCCGGGGTCCTGTCGGCCCTGCTGGCTCCGGTCTGCCTGCCGGCAGCCCAGGTCGTCGCGTGGGTGGGTTGGCTCCCGTCCGCCTGGCTCGTGGTCGTGGCAAGGGTCGGGGCCTCGCTGCCTGGGGCGGCCGTGCCGTGGCCGGCCGGGGCACGGGGCGCTCTGCTGCTCGCCACCGTCACGGTCCTGCTCCTGATGGCCCTTCCCCGCGCTCGCTGGCGCCGACTGCTCGTCGCCGGCAGCGCCGGGGTGATGGTGACGACGACCGGGCTGTGGCTCGCCCGCCCCGCCTGGCCTCCGCCCGGGTGGTTCCTGGTGATGTGCGAGGTCGGGCAGGGTGACGCTCTCGTGCTGCGCGCCGGGCCGGAGCAGGCCGTGGTGGTCGACGCCGGCCCGGACCCGGCCGCCGTCGACGGGTGCCTGGACCGGCTGGGGGTCCGGCAGGTGCCCCTCGTGCTGCTCACCCACCTGCACGCCGACCACGTCGACGGGCTCCCCGGTGTCCTTCGCGGCCGCAGCGTCGGGGTCGTGCAGCTGGGTCCGGTCGACGACCCACCCGAGCAGGCCAGCACCGTCCTCGAGCAGGCCCGGTCAGCGGCTGTGCCCGTGGAGCGCCCTGCCCTGTCCGAGCGGCGCCGGGTCGGTCCGCTGTCGTGGGAGCTGATCGCCCCTGGGCGGCGGTTCCGCGGGACGAGCTCGGACCCCAACAACAGCTCGCTGGTGGTGCGGGTCCAGAGCGGGCCGACCGTCGTCCTGCTGACCGGCGACGTCGAGCCGGAGGCCCAGCGCGACCTGCTGGCCTCGGGCCGCGACCTGCGCGCGACGGTGCTCAAGGTCCCCCACCACGGGAGCGCGGCCCAGGAACCGGCGTTCCTGGAGGCGGTGGACGCCTCGGTGGCGCTCACCTCCGTCGGCGTCGGGAACACCTACGGCCACCCGTCGGGGGTGACGCTGAACCGGGTGACCGCCGCGGGCGCGAGGTCGTTCCGGACCGACCTCGACGGCGACATCGCCCTCGTGCACCGCGCCGATCGGCTGGTCGTGGTGGCGCGGGGGCCCGCCTCCGTACGATGACCGCGTGCCCGCCCCCGTCCCCTTGACCCTCGTCGTCGGCGACGAGGAGCTCCTGGTCGGCCGGGCCGTCACGGCAGTCGTCCGAGCCGCCCGGGCCGCGGCTCCCGACGTCGACGTCCGGGACGTGAGCGGCGGCGAGCTCGAACGCGGTGACCTCGACGACATGCTGAGCCCGTCGCTGTTCGGCGAGCCGAGGGTCCTCGTGGTCCGCGCAGCCCAGGACCTGTCCAAGGAGGTCGCCGCCGAGCTGGTGGCCTTCGCGGCTGCGCCCCTCGAGGACGTCCAGCTCGTCGTCGTCCACGCCGGGGGAGCCAAGGGCAAGGCCGTGCTGACGGCCCTCGCCGCCACCAAGCCGAGGCGGGTCGACGCACCGAGGGTCACGAAGTTCGGCGAGCGACGGGAGTTCCTGCGCCGCGAGCTCCGGTCCGACGGCCGCACGGTCGACGAGGAGGCCGTGGCGCTCCTGCTCGACGCCGTCGGCAACGACCTGCGCGAGCTCGCCTCAGCAGCGGGGCAGCTGCTGTCCGACACGGAGGGACCGATCACCGTCGAGGCCGTGACCCGCTACCACCGGGGTCGGGCCGAGTCGTCCGGGTTCACCGTCGCAGACCGTGCCGTCGACGGTGATCTCGGCGGTGCCCTCGAGCTGGCTCGCTGGGGCCAGAGCACCGGGCTCGCCCCGGTCCTGGTGACCAGCGCACTGGCCAGCACCCTGCGGTCCATGGCGCTGGTCGCGAGCGCCGGCCGCATGCCGGCGCACCAGATCGCCGGTCAGCTCGGGATGCCTCCGTGGAAGGTCGAGAAGACCCAGCGCCAGGCGCGCGGTTGGCGTCCGGAGGGCCTGTCGACCGCGCTGTGCGCCGTCGCCGCGGCCGATGCCGACGTCAAGGGGGGAGCCGCCGACCAGGCCTACGCCGTGGAACGGGTCCTGCTCGCGGTCGTCCAGGCCCGCTCCGCCGGCCGGTAGGCGGCAGGCACGACAACGGCGCCGGTCCCGTGGGGACCAGCGCCGTTCGTACGTCCGTGCAGAGCCTAGGAGGCGGTGCTGCTGATCTGGTTGACCCGCTTGGCCAGCGCCGACTTGCGGTTCGCCGCCTGGTTGGCGTGGATGACGCCCTTGCTGGCGGCCTTGTCGAGGGCGCGCCCGGCGTCGCGGGCCAGCGTCGACGCGGCAGCGGTGTCACCTGCGTCGGCAGCCTCGCGGAACTTGCGGATCGCGGTCTTCAGCGACGACTTGACCGACTTGTTGCGAAGGCGCGCCTTCTCGTTGGTCTTGATCCGCTTGATCTGCGACTTGATGTTCGCCACGCTGCGTCGTCCTCAGTTCTGAGTTCTCGGGGCCCGGGAGGGGTTCGTACAGGCACGCAGCACCGACGGCGCAGCGCGCGTTCGCCCGAGACGATAGCAGGGGCGACCCGCACGGCACGGTGCGAGAATGGGACGTGCCCGCAGACCCTCGTACGACGGCCCCCGGCCTGACCGACCCCACGATCATCCGCAACTTATGCATCATCGCCCACATCGACCACGGCAAGTCCACCCTGGCCGATCGCATGCTGCAGCTCACCGGTGTGGTCGACGCCCGGCAGATGCGCGCGCAGTACCTCGACAAGATGGACATCGAACGCGAGCGCGGCATCACCATCAAGGCGCAGAACGTCCGGCTCCCCTGGACGGCCGACGACGGCAAGGACTACGTCCTGCACATGATCGACACCCCGGGCCACGTCGACTTCACCTACGAGGTGAGCCGGAGCCTCGCGGCCTGTGAGGGCACCCTGCTGCTGGTCGACGCCGCCCAGGGCATCGAGGCCCAGACGCTGGCCAACCTCTACCTGGCGCTCGAGAACGACCTGCACATCATCCCGGTGCTGAACAAGATCGACCTGCCCGCGGCGCAGCCCGACAAGTACGCCGAGGAGATCGCGAAGATCATCGGGTGCGAGCCCGACGACGTCCTGCGGATCAGCGCCAAGACCGGCGAGGGCGTCCCTGCCGTCCTCAACGCGATCGTGCGCGACATCCCGGCTCCGATGGGATCGGTCGACAGCCCGGCCCGGGCGATGATCTTCGACAGCGTCTACGACTCGTACCGCGGTGTCATCACCTACGTGCGCGTGTTCGACGGACAGCTGTCGACCAAGGACCGCGGGCTGATGATGTCGAGCCAGAACGCCCACGAGATCCTCGAGGTGGGCGTCGTCAGTCCCGACATGAAGCCGACGGAGTTCCTGTCGGCAGGCGAGGTCGGCTACGTCATCCCCGGGGTCAAGAACGTCCGCCAGGCCCGGGTCGGTGACACGCTCACGACGGTCCGCAACCCGGCCAGCGAGTCGCTCGGGGGCTACCAGGACCCCAAGCCGATGGTCTTCTCGGGGCTGTTCCCGCTCGAGGGCAGCGAGTACCCCGCGCTGCGGGAGGCGCTCGACAAGCTGCGGCTCAACGATGCGGCCCTCGTCTACGAGCCGGAGACCTCGCTGGCGCTCGGGTTCGGCTTCCGGGTGGGCTTTCTCGGCCTGCTCCACCTCGAGATCGTCCGTGAGCGGCTGGAGCGCGAGGCAGGTCTCGCCCTGATCTCGACCGCCCCGAACGTCGTCTACACGGTGGTGCTCGAGACGGGTGAGGAGGTCGTCGTCACCAACCCCAGCGACTGGCCCGGCGGCAAGATCGCCGAGATCCGCGAGCCGGTGGCCAAGGCCATGGTGCTGCTGCCGAGCGACTACGTCGGCGCTGTCATGGAGCTGTGCCAGAACCGCCGGGGGGTCCTGCAGGGCATGGACTACCTGTCCGAGGACCGCGTGGAGCTGCGCTACACGCTGCCGATGGGCGAGATCATCTTCGACTTCTTCGACCAGCTGAAGTCGCGTACCAAGGGCTACGCCTCGCTCGACTACGAGCTGGCGGGCGAGCTGGCCTCGGACCTGGTCAAGGTCGACA
>JAOPWP010000090.1 GCA_025965615.1 Frankiales bacterium | reverse complement strand
GTTGGCGAAGGTGTAGACCGACTCGGAGTAGGAGTCGTTCCACTGCATCGCGACCTCGACCGACATCCGCATTCCGGCGGTGGTCTCGTCGGAGAAGCCGATCACGGTGGGGTGGACGGGCGACTTGGTGTGGTTGAGGTGGCGCACGTAGTCCTCGAGCCCGCCGGGGTAGCGGAACACCTCCTCGTGCACCTCACCGCCGGTCAGGTCGGTGCGCTCGTCCCGCAGGGTGATGCCGAGGCCCTTGTTGAGGAAGGCCATCTCCTGGAGCCTGCGGTGCAGCGTCTCGCGGGAGTACGTCGTCGTCTCGGTGAAGATCTCCGCGTCGGCCCAGAAGGTCACCGTGCTGCCGGTCTCGTCGGTCGCCGCACCCCTGACCAGGGGATCGGGCACCGACCGCACGTAGCTCTGGGTGAAGACCGACCCGTCACGGCGGATCTCGACGTCGAGGCGGGTGGACAGCGCGTTCACGACTGCGGCGCCCACCCCGTGCAGGCCACCGGACACCGCATAGGACTCACCGTCGAACTTGCCGCCGGCGTGCAGCGTGGTCAGCACGACCTCCACCGCCGGGCGCTTCTCGACCGGGTGGAGGTCGACCGGGATACCGCGGCCGTTGTCCTGCACCCGCACCCCGCCGTCGGCGAGCAGCGTCACGGTGATGGTGTCGCAGTAACCGGCGAGCGCCTCGTCCACCGCGTTGTCGACCACCTCGTAGACGAGGTGGTGCAGGCCGCGCTCACCGGTGCTGCCGATGTACATGCCGGGGCGCTTGCGGACGGCCTCGAGGCCCTCCAGCACCGTGATCGACGAGGCGCTGTAGCTGGAGGCGGGCTCGGCTCCCGGGGGGACGGCCACGGGGGCGGCGTCCTTCGGTGCGGTCAGGTCGGTCATGCGGCTCACTCCGCTTCCTCCCGCCGGCGGTGCGGCGGATCAGCGCGCAGGCCGCAGCCGCAGGACCGGAGCCAGGGGCGTCCGGGCCGACGTGCACGGGCAGGCGGTCGGGCAGGGCAGCCAGACGGCCAGTCACACCGAGGCGGCATGCTGTCAGTCGGACTCGTCGTCCAGACCCGGGGCGTGTGGACCCTGGAAGGTCGACCGGCCCCGAGCAGGGGTACATCGTCGGACAGCATAGCGCTTGCTGACGCTCCGGACGGCGAGAACGGCCCTCAGGCCGCCCGTGGAGCGCCGAGGCCCGGGACACGTGGGGGGGACGAGCCCCCCGGGCTCAGACGGGCAGAGGCGCCCAGACGGCCGGGTCGCGCAGCCGGTGGAGCGCTTTCCACAGGACCAGGGCGCTGTGGGGGTGACCGGCCACAGGACGACACCGCGGCGGGCTGGCGGGCGGCACCGGGCCGGCGTCGCACGCGCGCTCACGACGGGTCAGCCGTAGGTGTCTCGAGGACCGCGGCCCTGGACCCGCCGCGGCCCCTTGCGCCAGTCGGCCTGAGCCGGGCCTCGTACGACGATCGACTCGACGACGCCTGGGCCGACCTGCTCGGTGAGCCGCGCGGCAAGCGTCCGGGTGAGCAGGCGCAACTGCGTCGCCCAGGCCGAGGACTCCGCCACGAGCACCAGCTCGCCGTCCTGCAGGGAGGTCGGCCGACAGTGGTCGGCGATCTCCGGCCCGACCAGGCGGTCCCAGTTGGCCAGCACCCCGGCTGCAGTCGTGGTCTCCTGCCAGCCGCGCTCGGCGACCAGTCGCGAGATCATGTCGCCGAAGCGCACCGGATCGCGTGCGTCCGGACCCGACCCGGACCGGGCCGGATCGACCCGCCGGGGACGGGCCCGGGGCACCCCGGGGGACAGCCCCTTGGCTCGGGCAGCGGCCCGTGCCTGGGCCAGCGCCGCCCGCACCAGGTCGGGCCCTCGGAGTTCCGCCGCGTCCTCCGGCGACGTCGTTCCACGTGGAACGTCGGCCCTCCCGGTGTCAGGGCGGCCCGTTCCACGTGGAACATCACTCTCGTCACCGGACACGGGTCACCTGCCCCTCGTGCACGTCGTACCGGCTGCCCGCCAAGGCCTCCGGCACGTCAGCGGCGACCGCCGCGGTGACCAGGACCTGCTCGGCACCGCCGACCAGTTCGGCCAGCCGGTCCCGCCGACCGACGTCCAGCTCGGCGAAGACGTCGTCGAGGACGAGGACCGGCTCGCCGCCGTCGGCCCGGAGCAACTCGTACGAGGCCAGTCGCAGGGCGAGCGCGAAGGACCAGGACTCCCCGTGCGAGGCGTACCCCTTCACCGGGAGCCCGGAGAGCCCGAGCACCAGGTCGTCCCGGTGCGGACCGACCAGGCTGACCCCGCGTTCCACCTCCTGGGGCCGCAGCCGGGCCAGCTCGGAGAGCAACGCCGCCGCCAGCAGGTCCCGGTCGAACGAGTCGTCGGGGAGTGCCTCCCCGAGCGAGCACTTGTAGTCCAGCTCGGTGGTGCCACGGCTGCCCTCTGCACCCAGAGCGACGGCCCGGTAGGCCGTGGCGACCCGGGGGCGCAGCGCCTGGACCAGGGACAGGCGCGCGCCCAGCAGCTCCGCTCCGCACCGGGCCAGGTGCGCGTCCCACACGTCCAGGGTGCGCATGTCACCGCCCCCGGACCGGCGGGCCAGGAACGCGGTCTTCAGCAGGGCGTTGCGCTGCTTGAGCACGCGGTCGTAGTCCGAGCGCACCCCCGCGTAGCGCGGCGCGCTCGAGACGAGCAGGTCGTCGAGGAACCCGCGTCGCTCGGACGGGTCGCCGCGGACCAGACTGAGGTCCTCCGGAGCGAACAGCACCGTCCGCAGGATGCCGAGCACCTCACGGGCCCGGGGGACCGGGTTCTTGTTGACCCGCGCCCGGTTCGCCTTGCCGGGGTTGATCTCGAGCTCGACCAGCGTGGGCCGGCCGTCGCGCTCGACCCGGGCCCGCACGACCGCACGCTCCGCACCGGCCCGGACGAGGGGCAGGTCGGCCGCAACCCGGTGCGAGCCCAGCGTGGCGACGTAGCCGAGGGCCTCGACGAGGTTGGTCTTGCCCTGGCCGTTGGCCCCGACGAGGGCGGTCGACCCGGGGCCGAGCTCCAGCTCGAGCGCGGACCAGGACCGGAAGTCGGTGAGTGAGACGTGGCTGACGTGCACGACCTCAGGCGTCCGGCGGGGTGCCGGCCTCGCCCGCCGTGAGGCCCTCGGAGACGTCTGCCTCCGCGCCCGCCGGCGTCCCGGCGTCAGCGCCCGGGCTGTCCATGCCCTTCTCCGTGGAGCCGGCCCGGGCCGTGACCGCGTGCCCTCCGAACTGGTTGCGCAGGGCGGCGATCATCTTCATGGCCGGCGGGTCGTCCTGACGCGAGGCGAACCGGGCGAACAGGGCCGCCGTGATCACGGGCAGCGGGACAGCGTGGTCCACCGCCGCCTCCACCGTCCAGCGCCCCTCGCCGGAGTCCTCGGCGTAGCCGCGCAGCTCGGACAGGTCGTCGTCCTCGGAGAGGGCGTTGACCATGAGGTCGAGCAGCCAGGACCGGATCACGGTCCCCTTCTGCCAGCTGGCGACGACGGCGGGAACGTCGTGGACGACGTCGGTCGCCATCATGAGCTCCCAGCCCTCGGCGTAGGCCTGCATGAGGCCGTACTCGATGCCGTTGTGGACCATCTTGGCGAAGTGGCCCGCGCCCACCTCGCCTGCGTGCACGAAGCCCGAGCCACCCTCAGGCTTGAGCACGTCGAAGAAGGGCTGGACCGTGGCGATGTCCTCCGGTTTTCCCCCGCACATGAGCGCGTAGCCCTCGGTCAGCCCCCACACGCCACCGGAGACGCCGCAGTCGACGAAGCCGATGCCGTGCGGCTCGAGCTCCGCGGCGTGCCGCTGGTCGTCGGTGTAGCGGGAGTTCCCTCCGTCGACGATGACGTCGCCCGGGCTGAGCAGCTCAGCGAGCTCGGCGATCGTGGCGTACGTCGGCTCACCGGCCGGGACCATGACCCACACGACCCGGGGCGCGTCGAGCTGCTCGACCAGGGCGGCCAGGCTGTCCACGGTGCGACCACTGGACTCCGAGCGGTCGTAGCCCACCACCGTGTGGCCGCCGCGACGCAGGCGCTCCGCCATGTTGCCGCCCATGCGACCCAAGCCGATCATGCCAAGCGTGCCCATCCGGGCCTCCTCGATCTGGTCTCTCGACGTGGTGCTCCCCGGGCGGCGCCCACTCCACCACAGCGGCGAGGACGACAGGATGACACCGGCGTACCCCCCGGACCATCAGGGCATGACGCTGTCATGTCCAGACGACCGCTGCTGTCGCGCAGCGTGGTGCGGGGAGCAGCGGCCGGGCTCACCGGCACGACGGCGATGAGCGTCCTGATGCTCCTGAGCGACCGGCTCGGGCTGCTCGGTCGTCAGCCCCCGCAGGCGATCTCCGACCGGGCCGTGCACCTCGTCGGCGGCGACCTGCCGTCCGAGTCGGAGTCCCGGGCCCTGGGGGTGCTGGCTCACCTGGGGTTCGGCGTCGCGGCCGGCGGGGCGTACGCCCTGCTCCCGGCTCGCCTGCCGCCGGTGCTGCGGGGCAGCGCGTGGGGGCTGCTCGTCTACGCCGTGTCCTACCAGGGCTGGGTGCCCGCCCTCGGTGCGCTGCCGCCGGCCAGCCGGGACCGTCGTGACCGGGTGGCCGTGATGGTCACCTCGCACCTGGTCTACGGCGCGGTGCTCGGGGCGACCGAGCGGGCGCTGCGTCCGGAACGCTGAGCGGGTTGGCTCAGCCGGACAGGCGCACCGGCATCAGCAGGTAGCGGTACTCCGCCACGGCGCCGGCTGCCTCGTCGCCGTCGCGCTTGCCGGTGAGCACGGCGGGACGGGTCGGCCCGGTGAAGGACAGGGTCGCCGTGTCGCTGCCGACCGCGCCCAGGCCGTCGAGCAGGTACTGCGGGTTGAACGCGATCTGGAAGGGCTCGCCGCTCGCGGAGCCCTGCCACCCGCACTCGAGCTGCTCGCTGGCCTGGGCGTCGTCGTTGCCGCCGGCCTCCAGGACCACGCCGTCGGCGGAGAAGCCGAGGCGCACCGGTGCGTTGCGCGCCGCGACCAGCGCGACCCGCTTGACCGCTTCGACGAGCGGAGCCGTGGCGATCTCGGCGACGGCGGTGCTCTCGCTCGGCAGCAGCGAGCGGTACTTCGGGAACTCCCCCTCGAGCAGGCGCGAGGTCGTGCGCCGCCCGGCCCCTTCGAAGCCGATCATGCCCTCGGAGGAACCTGCGCCGGACAGGGCGAGGGTGATCTCGGGACCCGTGGCGAGCGCCTTGGCCGTCTCGGCCAGGGTGCGGGCCGGGACGAGCGCGGTCGTGGACATCCCCGGGTCGACCGGACGCCACGGCAGGGTGCGGACCGCGAGGCGGTAGCGGTCCGTGGCCGCCAGCGTCAGCTGGTCGCCCTCGATCTCGAAGCGCACCCCGGTGAGGACCGGGAGGGTGTCGTCCCGCCCTGCGGCGAGGGCCACCTGGGCCACGGCCGCCGCGAAGACGTCGGAGCCGAGGGTTCCGGCGGTCTCCGGCATGGTCGGCAGGGTCGGGTAGTCCTCGACCGGGAGCGTCGGCAGGGTGAACCGGGCCGGGCCGCAGGTCAGGACGACCCGGGTGCCCTCGAGGCGCATCTCGACGGGCGAGGGCGGCAGCGAGCGGACGATCTCCGACAGCAGCCGGCCTGGCACCAGCAGGCGCCCCGGGGTGTCGGACACGACGTCGAGGCGCACCCGGGAGCTGACCTCGTAGTCGAAGCCGCTGATCTCCAGGCCGTCCGGCCCGATCTCGAGCAGCAGGCCCAGCAGGACCTGCATGGGTGGCCGGGCCGGCAGGGACCGTGCGGTCCAGACGACAGCGTCCGCCAGCGCATCGCGCTCGACCCTCAACTCCATGCGTGGTCTCTCATCTCTGCGGGCATCTCTGCCGGGAACGTCTGTGCGGGGTGGTCGGTCGTCGCGCTCAAGCTCACGTGCCCTCTCGCCGGCGGGGACTCCGCTGCGGATCGGGTTCGAGGTCTGGAGCGACTCTGCCAGAGCGGTGTCCACAGGGCATCCCCCTCCAGAACACGGGCCTGAGTTCCTGAGGGTGAACTACTCGTCGTGGTGGTAGGCCCCTGCAACCCTGTGGACGGACGGCGTCCGAGCAGGTCAGCGGGCCGACCGGCGTGTGGACCCGATGTGGATGCCACCCGTCCGCGACGTGGACGGCTGGGGACGCAGCGCGGGCCGTCCCGAGGCATCCACGGGCGCGGGGCAGGTTCTCCCCAGTTGTCCACAGGGTTGTCCCCACGCTGTGCAGGGAGCGTGTGACGGGCATCACGCGGGGCGCGAGCGGGTCTTGATGCGGTTGGTGAGCTCGGCGACCTGGTTGTACGTCGCTCGCCGCTCCGGCATCTGACCGCGGATCTTGCGGTCGGCGTGGATGACCGTCGTGTGGTCGCGGCCGCCGAACATCTGACCGATCTTCGGCAGCGACAGGTCGGTCAGCTCGCGGCACAGGTACATGGCGATCTGCCGCGCCGTCACGAGCATGCGCGAGCGGGAGGAGCCGCACAGGTCCTCCATCGTCAAGCCGAAGTACTCCGCCGTCGCCGCCATGATGGTCGCTCCGGTGATCTCCGGCCCGCCGTCGGCGGGGATGAGGTCCTTCAGGACCACCTCGGCCAGGGAGAGGTCGACCAGCTGGCGGTTGAGCGACGCGAACGCCGTGACGCGGATGAGGGCGCCCTCGAGCTCGCGTATGTTGCGCGAGATCTTGGAGGCGATGAACTCCAGCACGTCAGGGGGCGCTGCCAGCCGGTCCTGGGCGGCCTTCTTGCGCAGGATGGCGATCCGGGTCTCGAGGTCGGGAGGCTGCACGTCGGTGATCAGCCCCCACTCGAAGCGGGTCCGCAGCCGGTCCTCCAGCGT